>CAZVBY010000142.1:0-4423 GCA_964625895.1 uncultured Thiobacillus sp. | reverse complement strand
CTAGTAGGGGAATAACTATTTTTGCCCGAATCGTAGAAATTGGGAATGATCGTCTCAGTGTCAGCTATGGGTTAGTCAGACGGTGACGGCAGCTGAACCATGATCCAGCGAGCGTAGTCCGATGCAACACAAACTAATCCGGGGTTCAGGCAGCCTGTTTGTTTAATGCCATCCTGACATCGATTTCGTCCCAGGGTACGAATACCTTGCCGTTTTCGTCCTTGCTGACAACCGTCCAGTCGGCAAGGATGCCAACGTCCTTGTAGACGTTGCGGTAATGCCTGTTGAGGCGCTTGGCCAGTGCGTAGATGCTCATGGGGCCCGCGGCTTTCAGGTTTTCAACCAGTTCCCAGCGCTTGGGCGTGAAAACCTCGCCAAATTGGGCCATGTTCTCAAAACCAATGCCTGAATAGGGACGCGGCGATTTGCCTTGCATCACTGCTTGCAGGCTGGCGCCGAACTTTCCAAGCGCGGCTTGCGCGGATTGAACTTCGATATGCAGTTTGTTCATGACGCTTTCTCCACGTCCTTCATGAAATCGCTGACAAGCGTTGGCACGTCAATAAATCGATAGGGTTTCTCGCGCCCGCCCAGATGGCGGTGATCGCCCTTTCCGCGCTCATTGTCATAACCCACGACTCTTTTCCCATTCACGATATGGACCAGTCGATACTTGTATCCATGGGTCGAAGGCGGAACGGTTGCGGGCACTTTCCATATCACGCCTTCTATCCTGCCCTGGCGGAAAGCCTGTTTGAATTGATGGATCAGCACGGCCTTCATGTGGCCTATGATGCCCCATGTCATGGGGCATGTAAAGCCCTATAAAAAAGCCCTGCTTTTTCTTGCAGCGCTTTATTCCGCCTCGTCGATCCACGCCATCTGGATGGCTTCGAGGATTTTTTCGTTGGAGTGGTTGGGGTCGTCGTCAAATCCGGGCAGCCCCATGACCCAGGCGTGCAGGTCGGTGAAGCGGACGTATTGCGGGTCGACGTCGGGGTGGGCCTCGTAGAGTTCGATGGCGATGTCGTTGATGTCGGTCCACTTCATGTACGTCTCCCGTTTTATTGCCAGGTTGCACAAATTCTTGACATTAAGCTCCCTCCCCTCCTGCAGGGGAGGGTTGGGGTGGGGTAAGCGGCGTAACCAGATTCACCTGCGATTTACCCCCTCCCAACCTCCCCCGGCAAGCGGGGGAGGAGTGTTCGGTCATTTACCCCCTCCCCGCCTCACCAGGCTAGCTGGGGAGGACTGTAAAGCTACATCGTTTCGGATCAACGAAATCTTTTCTGGATTGCTTCGCTACGCTCGCAATGACGGCGTGAAAATCAGTGTCCGCCCTCTTTCACCATATTAATGGTGTATTTCGGAATCTCGATCACCAGATTGCTGTCCGCCACTTTGGCCTGGCAGGAAAGTCGCGATTGCGGTTCCAGTCCCCAGGCCTTGTCGAGCAGGTCGTCTTCCTTTTCCTCGGACGGTTCGAGTGTGTCGAATCCCTCGCGCACGATGACATGGCAGGTGGTGCAGGCGCAGGATTTCTCGCAGGCGTGTTCGATTTCGATGCCGTTTTCCAGCAGCGTGTCGCAGATGGTCTTGCCGGGCTTGGCTTCGATGACGGCGCCTTCCGGGCACAGTTCGACATGGGGGAGAACGATCAGTTGGGGCATGGTTAGGGTTACGCGGCCTGTTTTTGGTGGCTGGGCAGGGCTTGCAGCACGCCATCCCAGAATTCGATTCGTGCATCGACCGCCTGGATGGCGGCGGCCTCGGCTTCACGGCATTTTACCGGGTCGCCGCCGCACAGTGCATGCAGCAGGCGCAGCGACAGCGGCGCGTGAAAATCCTCGTCCAGGTGGATGTGCCGGTTCAGGTAATAGTGGAAGGTTGGCGCCTGTTCGGGTGTGATGTGCATGCGCGAAAGGAAAGCCCTGAACATGCCGGGGATGACATGTTCGCGCCCCAGCGCAAGGGCGGCAGCCACGGTGTGATGCTTGCCGCTTTCGATGAAGCCGAAGGTAGACTGAGTAAAGCGCTGCGAGGGCGCTGGCACATGGCCTGAAGACAAGGCTGCTTCCAGCCCGTTCTGTTCGATTGCGCGGATGAACGCGAGGGGGGATTCCGCATCGGCGCCGATTTCGCGCATGGCACCGATATACAGCATGAAATGGCTGGAGAATTCGCCTTCCTGTCCCGGCGCGGCCTGATCGGTTTCCTCTTCCAGCACCAGCTCGTTGATGAAGCGCTGGATACCGGCATCGCGACCGGGCGTCCATGGCCAATTCGCGGGGGCGACCTGATTTTGCAAGTATTTGATAAGCGACATGAAATCCCACACCGAATAAACATGGTGGGACATGAATACACGCAAATCCTCGGTTTCCTGGATGGCGGCATAGATGGGGTGGGTGTCCAGACGCTGCTGGAGCGAACGGATCAGGTCGTTGCTTAACTGGCTCATAGCGAAAGTTCGTCCAGCTTGTGCCCGCGCAGGGCTTTTTTCACGCTGGCATCCATGCGGCGCGCGGCGAATTCCGAGGTGGCTTCATTCAACGATTCCACGGCACGCTTGATGGCGAGATGGTCGTCGCCTTTCATGCGCTGTTCGAGTTCGCCAATCCTGCTTTCGATGGCGGCGCGCTCTTCATCATTCAGCAGTGCATCGCCATCCTTTTGCAGTGCGGCGCGCGTGGCCTGCACCAGGCTGTTGCCTTCCACGCGCTGTTCGTTGAGCGCGCGGGCCTTCATGTCGTCTTCCGCGTGAGTGTAGGCTTCCCTCAGCATGCCGGCGATTTCGTCATCCGACAGGCCATAGGACGGCTTGACGGTAATGGCCGCCTCGATGCCGGTGCCCTGCTCGCGCGCGGAAACCGACAGCAGGCCATCGGCATCGACCTGAAAGGTGACGCGAATGCGTGCCGCCCCCGCCACCATGGACGGTATGCCGCGCAGTTCGAATTTGGCCAGCGAGCGGCAGTCGGAAACCAGCTCTCTTTCGCCCTGTACCACATGAAAACTCATGGCGGTCTGGCCGTCCTTGAACGTCGTGAATTCCTGCGCGCGCGCAACGGGAATGGTGGTGTTGCGGGGGATGACTTTCTCCGTCAAGCCACCCATGGTTTCCAGACCCAGCGACAGCGGAATCACGTCCAGCAGCAGCCAGTCGTCTTCCTGCTGGCGGTTGCCCGCCAGCACGTCGGCCTGCATGGCCGCACCCAACGCAACAACTTTATCCGGATCGAGATTGGTCAGTGGCGTCTGGCCGAAGAATCCGGCCACGGACTGGCGGATGCAGGGCATGCGGGTCGAGCCGCCCACCATCACCACCCCTTTCACTTTGTCCGGCGTGAGTCCGGCATCGCGCAGTGCCTTGCGCGTAGGCGCAAGGGTCTTGTTGACCAGCGTGCCGGTAATTTGATTAAAAGTAGCAGTGGTCAGATTGAGATCGACCAGTTCGCCGGTGGACAGCAGCGCGGTGATACGCGCTTCGTCGTGGTCAGTGAGCTGCTCCTTGGCTTCGCGCGCGCGGGTGAGCAGCAGCCGCGTGTCTTTTGCATTCAGCGGAGTCAGGTGCGATTGCTCGACGATCCAGCAGAACAGGCGCTGGTCGAAATCGTCGCCGCCCAACGCAGAATCGCCGTTGGTGGACAGCACCTCGAATACGCCGCGCGTCAGTTTCAGGATGGAAATGTCGAACGTGCCGCCGCCCAGGTCGTACACGGCATAGACGCCCTCCGCCGCGTTATCGAGGCCGTAGGCGATGGCCGCCGCCGTGGGCTCGTTGAGCAGGCGCAGCACGTTGAGCCCGGCCAGCTTCGCGGCATCCTTGGTGGCCTGGCGCTGCGAGTCGTCGAAATAGGCCGGAACCGTGATCACCGCGCCGACCAGTTCGCCGCCAAGCGCACGTTCCGCGCGGTCCTTCAGGGCCTTGAGAATGTCGGCCGAGACTTCGACCGGACTCTTGTTGCCCGCCACGGTGGAGAGCTGCACCATGCCCGGCGCGTCGATGAACTTGTAGGGGTAGCGTCCCGGATCGCCCAGGTCGGCCAGCCCCCGGCCCATGAAGCGCTTGACCGAAACGACGATGTTATGCGGATCCTCGCTCTGCTTGGCCTGCGCTTCGTAGCCGACATCCACCCTGCCGTCCGCATGATAGCGCACCACCGAAGGCACCAGCGCGCGCCCGCGCTCGTCATCCAGCACCCGCGCCATGCCGGACTGCACCGAGGCAACGAGTGAATTCGTTGTACCGAGGTCGATGCCCACCGCCAGCCGGTGCTGGTGCGGGGCCGTGGACAGGCCGGGTTCGGAGATTTGCAGCAGGGCCATTATTTAATTCTTTGACGCAGAGGCGCGGAGGCGCGGAGGAGAGCGGAAATTATTCCTGCCTGAATTCATTTGCATTTGGCAATTATCGTCTGAA
>CAZVBY010000141.1:1198-4482 GCA_964625895.1 uncultured Thiobacillus sp. | reverse complement strand
TCCAGCACCCCAAACTGTTCTTCGCCATGTTGGGGTTGGGGCTGTTGTTTGGAGATGGCGAATTCTGAAACCATTTTGCCGTCCCGCCGCACCCAGCTCGGCGAAGCCATCACGCCCAATATGCGACCGACGCGCATGTTCCCTGGAGCGAAGTCGGCGAGGCGGAATGGCTGGCCGCGCTGCACACACAAGCGAAATTGTCTTTGATAGCCAAAGCTGACAAATAGAGGTTCAAACCATGTTGATACTCTCCCGTGAAGCCTTGGGCAAAATTGGCCGCCATTCTGGGAATGTCTATCCGCTCGAAGCATTCGGCTATCTTCTTGGCCGGACTGAGAGTGTACAAATATTTGCGGCGCTGCCTTGTACCAAGACGCTTCGCTGGAATGGATACGCTGACCGCTGGACCGGAATCAGCGAGCATCTCGATGTTGCGCAGAACACAGCGGCGCGATTCGATCTGGAAATCGTCGGCTTTTATGGCAGCACGGCGCAATTCGAAGTGGATAGCTACCCACGCCCACCTGTGCTTGACGCTTCAATGGGCTTGCTTCTGATTTACCGAAACATTTGCTGCCCGAGCTGCTCATGGTTTTCGCTGCACCAAAACGGGCAAAAAATTCTCACAGCGAATACACCATTCCCAAAGGCAAGCGTGCAAGCCACGCCATCAATCAACGCACATGCTTGGCGTGAGGTACACACGATCGATTACACCAACGGCAATACTCCCCAGCCGTGACCCCAACTCCATTGGGCTTTTTATACGCCAGTCCAATCTCCCCGCTGACTGATACATGAACCGCCAGCTCCCCATTGTTCTGCCGCTTGCCATCATGCTGGTAGTGGTCGGCTTCGTCATTCCCTACGCGTTGCTCGCGGGGGTGGCGCTGGGCGCGTTGTGGTTTGTCTGGCTGGGTCTTTCCCTGTTCGTGAGCGAGGACGACGCATTCGGGATCATCAGCGCAGGCATCATTGTCATGGCCGTCATGGCATTCGTGCTTTTCTGACTTGATCGCTGCGCTTGCCGATCAGGTTTTGATCGGGTGACGCGTCATCATGACCTGCATCCACCCAGCCCATCTGGAGGTTCCATGTCCGCACTCAACGTATTCACAAACCTGTACGCGCTGGCATTGGCCGTGTTTGTTTTCATTTTTCCCGGCGCGTTTTTCTGGTTTCTCCTGGCAACCCTCGCGGCCTGGCTGGTAGTGCTACTCATCGCCCATCCGGGTCTGTTCCTGTCCATGCTGGGGATAGGTTCCCTGTTTGGAGGAGACGATTGTGACGGCGAATTCTGAAACCTTTTTGCCGTCCCGCCGCACCCAGCTCGGCGAAGTCCTCGCGCCTGTGCTCACCGCCCACAATGGCGGGGGCTTCTGGAATACCGTCCTTGCCATCACCCTCGGCGTCGGCATTGGCAGCGCATTTTTTGGAGACGACGATGAATGAAATCACCCCCGCCCGCCCCGCCGTGGGCAGCCGTATCCTGCACCCCGAATACGGCCCGGCCACCCTGCAATTTCTTGGCGAGGAATACGCCGGTCTGGTGTTCGACGATGGGCAGGAAGTCCTCGCCCGATATGCGATCGACACACTTGTTCCCTGGAGCGACGCTGGTGAAGCGGCCTGGCGGGCCGCACGACAGGCCGAAGCCCGCGCCAGACAAGCCGAGAAGCCCCTCGACTGGCCAGCGTCCACCTTCAGCCACGAAACGGGCGACGATCCTCATTTCATGGGCTCGCACTGGGACGCATTCGATGAACAAGGCTCGGACGCCATGCTCCGCGAGCTACCCCGCTATCTTCAAGAAGCGCAATTGCCGAACGCCCCGCCGTTGCCTTCTCGCCCCCTGCACGCCCTCCCGGCAACCTGGGCAAAGGGCGTGCACCTCTTCTGGCCCGACGACACACGCGGGCTTGCCATCACCGTGCTGCAAGACGACGCGGCCAAGCGGTTGGTCATGGTGTCGATCTACCCTCATTGCGGCGCGGCCAGCGAATTCGAATTGGAAATCGACCGGGTTCATGTGTGGGAAAGCGGCGTCGAAGCGCAAATCGAAGCCAGCCTGGGCGAAGCCACTCTGTGCTTCTTCGACACCCATTTCTTGCTCGCCCGCAGCGAATACAAACACGGCCGCCGCCTGCGCTTCAGCCTCGCGGGTCTGGCCTATCGGGTCGCACCCTGCACCGTCTTCGAATTACCGTTTTCGCCCAATCCCGAGCAGATCGCCTGGCAAGCCCAACGTGCCGAAGCACAGGGAGATACCTATGAAGTGCCTACCGTCATCCATCTCGAAGGTATGGCGATGCTCATCCCGGTGCCGGAGTGGGATCGCGATGACTACAGTTTTCGCGGCCCGGTCAAAAGCGTCGAACCCTTTATCGGATTTCTCGGCCAGGCGGGCTGGAAAGTAAGCGTTACCGTCCTGCGGGGCCTCGGCTCCGAGGCCGACGACATCGACCTCGATATCTTCATCACCCGGCTGGCGTGGCAAGGCGACGCCCCGCCGCAGCCGGGGCAGGACATCGAAGGCACGCTATGGCTGCAAGGCCGGCTGGCAACACCCAACGTCGCAAAGGAGACCATCTGATGTTCAACCACCCCGTAGATTTCCAGACCCTGCCCAACCCCCGTGCGCGCGTTGAAGAAATCGCGGCGGAAGCACTCGCTGCCTTGCGCACCCCCATTCCCAGAGAAGTGATCGACGAGGCCGTACGCTCAAGCTCTGATTACGACTCGCTGAGTAGTGCGCTGGGCCAAGTACTCAGCGCTTCGGGCCCGTTAAGCCGAGCGGCGATCACCGTACCCAAGGCTCTGCGCATGTGCGCGTATCTCGGTTTCGTCGACGTGGTTCATCCGGTAAATGAAGGACTCGTGCCCATTTCGCCGACGGCCATGGCCAACCGGCTCCAGCGCCTGCACGGCCTCCCCCGCCGCCACCCCGCCGTGCAATTCCTGCACGACACCCAGACCTTTGAAGCAATAACTTTCAGCCTCAGCGGTATTGCGTGTCTCGACCAGCTTCAGGAAGTACTCGACAGGGCCGACGAATATGACGATGAAGACCATGCTGACTGGCAGAAAGATTTTCTGGCCGACGCGCAGGCAGGCCAGATTCCCGAACTCGCGTTCGAGTCCACCGTGCTGCCGACCTTCCAGCTCACCTACTTGCATGGCCGCTATCAGGGATTCAAAGCCCTGGCAGACCGCTACCCTTACTGGCAATTTCACCAATGTTCCACCTGCCGCGGCGGGCACGGCATCCCCGACGGGATCGTCGC
>CAZVBY010000141.1:0-1098 GCA_964625895.1 uncultured Thiobacillus sp. | reverse complement strand
TCCCGATGACGCGCCCCCGCACGAATCGCTACGTCAGTGCCCGCTCTATGCCCACGACAAACGGGATGTCCCTTGGCCTTTTCTGAGGCGGGTTATCAATGCGCATCTCGCCGAATGCCATCAGGCCAGCACGACACAGCAAGACCCCGACCAGGCAACCGAGCAGGCACATGGCACGGCAGGAAACGCTGTACAACCCCAGCCATCCTTACCCTGACTACCGCATTTGCGCCCCAAACCCCATCGTTCTGCCGCTCGCTGTGAAACGGGGGTCAGTTCCATTTCACACTGACCCCGTTTTTATGGAAAACCGACACTTTGAAAGATACGAAATGTGAAAAGGCAGCCGCTATCTACTGCCTTCCTCTGCCAGGTCGCAACGGGCGTGGATTTCACGGCGAATCTTTCCAAACCCGCGATGGCCGATCTCAAGCCGGTTTTTGACACCGTTTGCCTTGTTCGGCTTGCACAAGAGGCATCCTGCGCGACGGTTCTTCGGTCGCCCGCGCTTATGGTTCATATTGGACAATGCGCTTTCTTGCTAGACCACCCAACAGCACCGATAATATGATTGGATCATGCTTTACGTCGCCAGACGGAGGCTCAATCGCGGCAACCATACGCAAAACCATCACCTTGACTGACAAACAAGATAGCTGGATTAAAGCCCAGATTGACGCGGGGTATTACACGAACGACAGTGAATATATCCGCGATCTGATCCGGCGCGAGCAGGAACGCAGCGCCGAGCTTGAAGCCATCCGCGCCGCATTGATTGAAGGCGAGGCCAGCGGCGAACCCCGGACATTTGATAGACAGGCTTTCAAGCAAAACAAGCAATCCACGCATGGCTGAATATCGCCTTGCACCACCGCATGGACGCGCCCCGCCTTCCAGCGCGGCGCACGGCGGACGGCCAATACAGCGCCTATTGAATCCGATTGAATCTGACCACCATGCACATTCTGTCCACGCCCGCTGAACTCACTTGTTGGAAAGCCGCGCACCCCGACTGCGCTTTTGTGCCGACCATGGGCAACCTGCACGCGGGCCACATTGCCTTAATCACGCAGGCGCGGGAAACCGGATTACCGGTGA
>CAZVBY010000140.1:0-4523 GCA_964625895.1 uncultured Thiobacillus sp. | reverse complement strand
TGCGGGTGCTTGAACCGATGCTTTCGATGGTCGCCACCCGCCGAAGCAGAGAAAGGCGCTCGGGCGCGAGCATTCCCAAGGCCCGCCATGCGCCTTTGAATTCCTCGATCCGGGCAATCAGGCTCAGGATCTCGGGGGTGATCTGGAGGGTGTCTGAACGTAGCATGCAACCAATACTACACCCATTAACACCCATTCTGAAGCCGCGCAGCCTTGAATTCGGCTGTGTAGGTGATTCTCTTCATGTCCTTCCCTCTGCTCTGCTTCGTTTCGACCTTATAACTTGTCTACTAAAGCGGGGGAAGTCCAAACTCCCTCAAGACCGGTCCCGGCATCGGGGCCGGTTTTCCATTTACGAGATCAGGGCAGCGCGTTTTCTGACTCCTTCAAGGATCGGGGCCGAAGTCGATTGGGGCGCGCCTGCACCAACCGCCAACGCCTCGACTTCGGCAATCGCTGCATCAAGCCGCGCAAGCAATCTGGAGAAGATGTCATCCATGTCCTGTTTGCGCAGTCCCGCAGCCTGACCGGTCTGGTAGAAATGCCTTGGCTGAATTTCCATCAGGCGATAGTGGCTGTTCTTGCCAACGGACATGGCCAACTTGACCTTATGCGGTGAGAGCTCCGGATAAGGCGAAGCGGACATCACATCATACAAAGGCGTGAGCTTGTAACCGCCTGGTGTGAGAAAGACAGAAAAGTTCTTGGCGTGTCCGTCAATCGCCGCCAGGAGCCAGAACACAATCTGTGCCGTCATAAAGCGAATCCGGTCTTCGTGCGGAGCAACGGCCCCGTTGAGGAACGCGAGGATGTCTCCAATCCCCGGACCGCCGTCATTCTGATATTTCTTTGTTGGCGGCACCCCCAATGCCTGGCAAATATCTTCTTGCGGCAACCGGTACAGAACACCATCTTGCCAGCGCCGGTCAAAACGCTCGACTACCAACACGGGCTTCCCGCCGTAGATCAATACCTGCGCTTTTGCAGACTCGATGTCCAAGGCGCTGCACAGTTCAAGGCACAGCCATTCATTCCACGGCGTATCGGAAAAATCAGCGCCGTTCGGGCCTTCCTTCAACGCGGGCTTGAAAATGTGAGAGGTCGGGGTTGGGCCAAGGGGAAGAGTCCACTTGCCGTCTATGTTCAGGAAGGCTGTCTTCTCCTGCACTCCCGCAATCGAGATACGAAAATCGTCTTCGTCAACATCCATGCCGAGTGGCGCTGTCCCGAGCGAAGAAATCCTCGCCGCGATTTCCTCGTCACCCACCGGCCTGTAGGCCATCTTCGCCGGATCACCAGGATCAAGCCCTTCAGGGACAAACCGCAAAGCGCCGACGCAATCGCGCCCGATGGCTGCCAGCAAGTCGAACGTCCCGGCGCTCTCGGCATGTTCGCGCGATGCGATCTTGTCCCGAATCGCGGGACTGTCTGGCAAAAGGCCGTCAAAGAAGCTGCCGACATTCACTCCGGTCCATGGGCGATCAGACAGGGGCATCGAGAGGGAAATCGGAAATGCTCGATCGAAAGCCAGCCATGCGGGATCATAACGAAACAGGGTGGAACCATCAGCCGCGCGGAAATAAACGCCTACTTTCGTGGAACCGACATAGACCTCCAAGGCCCGTGCCTTACGCTTGCGCCCCATCGCTAGTACTCCGTTGGGTTGAATTCAGCCTTGCGGCGCGGCACAAGCCCTAAATCCATGTCGAGCGCGGCCAGAACCTTGAGAACGGTGTCTGCGCGCGCGCTCGTAGCGCCGTTTTCAAGATTTGAGATCAGAGCCTGCCGAACCGATGCCTTGTTCGCAAGATCGACCTGGCGCAGGTTCCTTTTCAGGCGTGCCGCCCGAATAGCTTCGCCAAGCTCCTTGTTGTTCCGTATGGTCACCGGCATAAATGCACCCCTGTATATACGAAGTAACGTATAAAAACACAATATGCGGATTACAGCATATTGTCAATTTATACGATATAACGAATAAAGCAACTATATACGATTTATCGTATAAGAAATAAGGTTGCAAGGCCAGCCCGGCATCAGGCCGGTTTTCCAGTGCCAGGGCTGGTACGAGGAAAGCGCGAGGAATCCAAGCTCCACGGCGTGCCAAATTGTTTCCATGGAACGCTACGTCATTATCCTTCCTCGTTTGATCCGGTACCGAGACGCCCCGGCGTATCTCGGTATGGATCGGAACAAGTTCAACGCGGACGTGCGCCCCTATATCACCGAGATACCCCTCGGAAAACAGGCCATCGCATACGACCGGCTTGAACTCGACGCCTGGGTGGAGGATCATATCCAGCGCAACGGGCGTCCCGGTCGATCTAAAGGAGATCAACTATGGGACGCAAAAAAACACCGGATCTTATCAAACGCCAAGGTGTCTGGCATATCGACAAACGCATCGGCGGGCGGCGAGTTTGCCAAAGCACTGGAAGCGCTGAGTTCGAAGAAGCGGAACGCTTCCTCGCGCGATTGATGGAAGAGACCCGGCAAGCACAGGTCTATGGCGTGCGGCCAAGCAGAAGCTTCGAGCGGGCCGCAGCGAAGTTTGTACTGGAAAACCAGCACAAGCGCAGCCTTCAGAGCGACATCGGACGGCTGAAATCGCTTTTGCCATGGATCGGCGAAGTAGCTTTGGACCGGCTCCACCGGGGAACTTTGGAACCCTGGATCGAGCAACGCCATCAAGGATGGCGTGTCGGTGGGGACCATCAACCATGGCCTCAAAGTCTTGCAGTTTGTATTCACCTGCAAGCCCTTGATATATCTGGTGGCCAGGGGCGGAATCGAACCGTCGACACGCGGATTTTCAATCCGCTGCTCTACCAACTGAGCTACCTGGCCGTTGTCATTTAAGACAAAAAGAAAAAAGAATGACCGGCGTGGCCGGTCAGGGCTGTAATTAAACCTTTTCTGACCGGTTTCGTCAAGCCGTGCAACTGGACTGAGTCAGCACTGCAGGCCGTTTGTCAGGCAGAGGTAACGCTTGAGTACCGCCAGAGCGATCCATAGCCAGAACAGCAGAAAAAACGCCACGAAGGGAATGTGCGCATCGACAATGAATCGCGGCGTAATCACGCGCGTGATCCGGATGACGGGACCGGTAATGGTTTTGAGGATGCGGTAAAAAATATTCTGCTCGCGTCCGGCGCCTGCGAGGATGGCGAGGATGCCCTGCCCGATCAGGGAGTACCCTGCAACTTCGATCACTACCCGCAGAACTGAAATAATCAGGATTTCCATTTGTGCCATGTCTCCTCCAGCGTTGCATTTTATCTTGTCCTTGTCGGCAACCTGACCGAGAATGCGGGGCTGTGTCGACGATTTCAGAACAAATGAATTTTGAACGCTTGCGTTGGGAATGGCGCGGATGGCTGATGGAGCTTTTGAAGCGCCGGCAGGACGCGATTGCAGACTATAAGCAGGCGTATGCGGCGGATCCTTCAAGATTGCGGCTGGCGCACATGATCGGTTTTCTGAATGCGCAGGCCGGCAATCATGTCGAGGCGGAACTCTGGCTGGCGCGGGTGTGCGAAGCGGAACCGGGTAACGGGGAAGCCTGGTTCAATCTCGGTTTCATTCGCGACAAGGTGCACCGCTGGCCGGAGGCGATTGAGGCTTTTCGCAAGGCGGTGTATCTGGCGCCGAACCAGGATCGTGCGTGGTACGGCATGGGCATGGCCTATGCGTATCTTGGCAACCATGCCGAAGCGGCCAGGGCGCTGGAAGAAGCGGCGCGACTGCAACCCATGAATGGTCATGCCTGGTATGCGCTGGGCATGGCCTACCAGCATTTGCACGAACCGGATCAGGTCAAACGTGCAGCGGAACAGATGGCGCAGTTTGATCCGCAGCGGGCGAAGGTTTTCATCCGCGAAACCGAACGCGCCGATTTGCATTATCTGGTGGCGCATCTGGACGCTTGAGATTGTGGATGCCCGAACGCAACAAAGCCCGCTTGCGCGGGCTTTGTTGTTGGTACAGCCGGGCTAACCCGGCTGAAAGCGCAGATTACGCGGCGTTGGTGTTGATGTCGCCTTCCAGACTCGGATAGCGCACATGATCCACCAGCTCCTGCACTTCTTTCGAAGGTGCGGGTGAAATCAGCGAGCCGATGATGACGCCAATGAAGCCTGCGGGCAGGCCGAAGATGCCGGCCGCGATGGGCTTGATGTCCCACCACTGGTTGGCAGCCACACCGCCGAAGAACTCATAGGTGGTGAACATGTAGTACATGCACACCCCCAGACCGGCCAGCATGCCGAGAATCGCACCCAGTTTGTTGGCACGCTTCCAGAACACGCCCAGCACCAGTGCCGGGAAGAAGGCCGAAGCCGCCAGCGAGAAGGCCGCGCCTACCAGGAACAGGATGTCACCCGGTTTCATCGCCGCAACCGAGGCCGCGACGATAGCGACGATCAGCAACAACGCCTTGGATACAGACAGGCGACGCATGGTGGAGGCGTTGGGGTCGATCATCTTGTAATAGACATCGTGCGAGAGTGCGTTGGCGATGGTCA
>CAZVBY010000139.1:0-4566 GCA_964625895.1 uncultured Thiobacillus sp. | reverse complement strand
CGCGCCATCACTTGTTTTCACACGAAAGCAAGTAATCACCAACCTGCCAAAAATGGCGCAAACAAGCCGAATCCATTAGAATATTGCGGTTTATTGGCTGTTGCACTGCGCTACACGATTGCGGCGCAACGTTATTGCGCAGACCTCAGTTCCGGTACAGGTCGGGCAGCCCTTGCACGAGCCCCACATAGCAACCAAACGCACGATGCGCCCAGCCACACGATTTTCCTTTCTGCCCTTGTCCTCAAAACTATGTTGACCAAATTCTTGCCTTTCATGCGCTGGCTGCCGCTCAAGCCAGAAACCATGCGCGCCGATTTCATGGCCGGCCTGACCGTGGCGCTGGTGCTGATTCCGCAGTCCATGGCTTATGCCCAGCTGGCGGGTCTGCCTGCGTACTACGGTTTGTATGCCGCGTTTTTGCCGGTGATGATCGCCGCGCTGTTTGGCAGCTCCAACCATTTGGGCACCGGACCGGTGGCGGTGGTGTCGCTGTTAACGGCTTCATCACTGGCAGTACTGGCTGCGCCGGGTTCTGATCATTTCATTGCGCTGGCCATCATGCTGGCCTTGCTGGTCGGCGTGATTCAACTGACGCTGGGCGTGTTCAAACTGGGGGTGATCGTCAACTTCCTGTCGCATCCGGTGATTGTCGGTTTTACCAACGCCGCCGCCATCATCATTGCGCTGTCGCAGGTATCCAAGCTGTTTGGCCTGTCCATGAGCCGCAGCGAATCGTTCATTGCCGACATCATCGACATGTTCAAGCAAGTGGGCGAAACCCACCTGCCGACACTGGCCATGGGTGTGTTTGCACTGGCCTTGCTGTGGGGACTGAAAAAAATCGCCCCCAAATTGCCCGGCGTGCTGATCGCGGTAGTGGTAACTACACTGATTTCGTGGGCTGTCGGTTTTGAGCGTAATGCCGACGCCAAGGTCGAGCAGATCGCCGACCCCGAACTGGCCGCGCAAGTCACCAGCGGCATGGCCACCGCCAAACATGCCGACGACATGGCGGTCAAGGTCGCAGATCTCAGCTCGGCGCTGAAAAAATCGAAAAAAGCGCACGGCGAAGAATTCGCCGACACCGTCAAGCTGGAATCCGAACTGGGCTTTGCCAAAATCGAGGCCGCCGAAGCCGACGAGGCGCTGAAAGCCGCCAAAAAAGCACTCAAGGCGCACAAGGTCGTGCGTACCGTGGACGATGCAGGAAACACGCTCGCCGTGTACCGCGCAGAAAACGCCCCGGCTGGCGCCAAGCTCGACGAAACCCCCTACAAGATCCGCAAGCTCAAGGCCAGCGGCTTCAAGCTGGTGGGTGGCGGCGAAGTGGTCGGCACGATCCCCGAGGGTCTGCCCAACTTTTCGATCCCGTCCATCAACATGGACATGCTCGGCAGCTTGCTGTCCACTGCGCTGGTGATTGCGCTGGTGGGCTTCATGGAAGCGATTTCCATCGCCAAGGCCGTGGCTGCCAAAACCAAGCAGCGCCTCGACCCCAATCAGGAACTCATCGGTCAGGGGCTGGCCAATATCGTCGGCAGCATGAGCCAGGCTTTCCCGGCCTCTGGCTCGTTCTCGCGCACCGCGGTCAACCTCAACGCCGGCGCCAAAACCGGCATGGCTTCGGTCTTTACCAGCCTGATCGTGCTGGTGACGCTATTGTTCCTGACGCCGCTGCTGTACCACCTGCCGCAGGCCGTGCTGGCCGCCATCATCATCATGGCGGTGGCAGGCCTGGTCAACATCGAAGCCATCAAACACGCCTGGCACGCCAGCCGCCACGATGGCATCGCCGCCATCGTCGCGTTCGCTGCCACGCTGGTGTTCGCCCCGCATCTGGACAAGGGCATCATCGTGGGCGCGGGTCTGGCAATCATCCTCTACCTGTACCGCACCATGAAACCGCGCGTGGCCATCCTTGGCCGTCATGCCGACGGCACGCTGCGCGACCTCAAGGTCAATCCCGACCTGCCGACCAGCCCGCACCTGCTGGCCGTGCGTTATGACGGCTCGCTGTATTTCGCCAACGTGTCGTACTTTGAAGATGCCGTGCTGGAAGCCGTCGCCGAGCGCCCCGAGATCAAATACGTGTTGATCTCTGGCAGCGGCATCAACCAGCTGGATGCCTCCGGCGAGGAGATCGTGCATCACCTGGTCGATCGCCTGCGCGATGCGGGCGTGACGCTGGTGTTCTCCGGCCTGAAAAAACAGGTGCTGGATGTGATGCGCCATACCGGCCTGTTCGAAGGCATCGGCCAGCAGAACATCTTCCCGAACGAAGACATGGCCATCGCCGCGATCTACGAGCGTCTGGGCGATATCGCGCAGGGCGACCAGTTCTGCGCGGTCAAGACTGCGGAAGCCTGATTCTGATTCGTCCGCCGGGCTTGCGCCCAGCAAAAAGCCCCGCGAATTTCGCGGGGCTTTTTTTCGTCCAATGTCCGACGCTGCGCGGCGTGATTTGTTAACCAGAATCCCCCACCACAGAGGCACAGAGTCACGGAGAAACCCGTAAAAACAACACCTTGTGGCGGCTATCGGGATCACCTTCTGGGTGAGTTGCATCATTCGCGCAACGCACGGTTTTTACTCGGTGTTCTCTGCGTCTCTGCGGTGAAAAGCTTTTAAGCGTTAGTCTTCGTCACCCAACTCCGGATTCCACCCCCGCTTCTTGGCACGATCCGTCGCCCAGGCATAGATTTCGGTGTGACGTTCGCGCAATTCGTCGGGCAGGCGGCTGGGCAAGCCATCATATTCATCCCATTTAGCTTCCACCTGGTTCATCAGGTTTTGCATCCGGCCCATGTCCCAACCCTTGCAGTCTTCGGTATCGGGAATCAGGCCGAACAGCCAGGCATCCAGCACGATGCGGCTCACCAGGGTAATGCCGTGGCCGTCGGCTTCCAGGCCGCAGTAAACGTTTTTACCGATTTTGGGTGCGTCGTCGCTCATCATTCCGCCCATTTTTTCAGGTAAGCATCCATCGCCTCAATCACCGCCTGAGACTTGATCACCAGCCCCAGGTCAATCATTTCCGAGCCCATGGCCATGCCAGTGTTATTGGCAGGCACGGGTGCAGGCACGATGTGGTTGGCTTCTTCACGGAAGAACACGGCGGCAATCACGCCGGCAAAATGAAACTTGGCGCGATTCGCGCCGCGTACGGCGCGGCTGGCTTCGGGTTCGTACACAAACACCGGGCTGCCGGATGAACCGGGGTACACCGCCGCGTCGATGAGGAATTCGGCACGGCCTTCAAAGTCCAGCCCCATGGGCGTGGCGGTGGTGCCGCGCCGCAGGATGGGCATGAGGTTGACTTGATCCCACACCCCGCTGGGGTAGCCCACAAACAGCACCTCTTCCAGCGCGTCCAGGGTTTCCAGCGTGTGCGCATCGGGCGCCAGGCGGCTGTCGATGGGGTGGTAATACAGCTCCACGCCCTGTTCATTGGCGGCGGCTTCCAGCGGGCGCATGGGGATCACCGCCAGATCGACCTCGGGATTGGGGTGCATGAACCAGGCAGCGGTAAAGTCGTCGATATTGAGCTGGAAACGCTCTCCCAGCATGGGCTGGCCATTCTTGCCCTGGGTAAACACCAGGCCGCCGCGTTTCACGCCTTCGACCACATGGCGGTTGGTGACGATGAAGGTGTGCGTGCCGCGCGGATGCGCGTGCGACACGACAAATGCCGTGCCGGAACCTTCGCTGTCATCCTCCAGCACGGTATCGACGCGCACGGTATTGAACAGCAGTTTTTTGGTGAGGGAGTTAACGTCCACGTTGACCTCAAGGTAAACGCTGATTTATTCGCTCACGCGAAACATCAGCAGAAAATTTCCCCGGCGCATGTCCGGGAAAATTTGCGCTTTCAATGACTTGCGTCATTGAGCGGCAAGCCGATTCTCGGCTTGCTAGGGAAGCACCGAATAAATCAGTGCTTCCCTAGGTAAACGCTGATTTATTCGCTCACGCGAAACATCAGCAGAAAATTTCCCCGGCGCATGTCCGGGAAAATTTGCGCTTTCAATGACTTGCGTCATTGAGCGGCAAGCCGATTCTCGGCTTGCTAGGGAAGCACCGAATAAATCAGTGCTTCCCTAGTCATACGACGATACACGGCAAAACCGGCACGCGCTATATAAGAAAAATGCCATGTATTATAAACTACGTGCTCACATTCAAGCCGCCCTGTCATGTTTTCCGATCCCGCCGCCGTCCCCAGCGCCCTCGCCAGCTTCCAGCTGGAAGACCGCATGTTCTGCTACAACTCTTTCATGCCCAAGTTGTACAACTGGTGCGTCTCCATGGGCTTCGAGCCTGGCAGGATCATCCCCTCGCGCGCGTTTTGTTCCGATGAATCACAAGGCTTCCCGATCATTTTGATGGCCAAGCATTTCGGCGCGTTCCCGTTTAATCACGGGCGCGTTGGCGGTATTGTCTCGATTGATCGCCATGCCCCGCACGCCGATCACGGCAAGGACCTGGTGCTGGTGCAGGCCAGCCATGTCGGCTACGAACCGGAAACCGGCGAGTTTGGCATCTACCGCAGACTGCACACCGCCG
>CAZVBY010000138.1:0-4574 GCA_964625895.1 uncultured Thiobacillus sp. | reverse complement strand
GCGAAGGCACCAGGTAGTCGCGTGCGCCTTCGGGCGTGGAGCGCGTCAGCATGGGTGTCTCGACTTCCATGAAATTCTGCGCGTCGAGATAATCGCGCATGACTTTGGCCATGCGATAGCGCAAGGCCATGTTCTTCTGCATGGGCTCGCGGCGCAAATCCAGATAGCGGTATGTCAGCCGCGTGTTTTCGTTGATGTTGTCGTCATCGATCAGGAAGGGCGGCGTGGCGGCGGCGTTGAGCACCTCGATCCTTTTCGCCAGCACCTCGATCTCGCCCGTTGCCAGATTGTCATTGGCCGTGCCTTCCGGACGCGCGCGGACATTGCCGGTGATGCGCAGCACAAATTCATTGCGCACGGATTCCGCATGTTTGAAGTCATCACCCATGTCCGGATCGCACACGATCTGCACCAGGCCATAGCGATCACGCAGATCGATGAAAATCACCCCGCCGTGGTCGCGGCGGCGGTGCGCCCAGCCGCAGAAGGTTACGCTTTGTCCGATGTGCGCGGCGTGCACTTCGCCGCAGGTGTGGGTACGCATCATGATAGGTTCGATTTCAAGAATATAGGTTCGATTTATTGGTTGCCCGCGCTCATTGATTTCCGGCATAGCGCGAACGCAGGTTGACCGGCTTGGCGTCGGAGGTCGCAACCCCCATCGACACGATGGCTTTCAGCGCCTGGTCGACCGACATGTTGAGCTCGATGACATCCGATTTTTTCACGTAAAAATAAAAACCGTTCACGGGGCTGGGCGTGGTGGGAATGAATACGGCCACATGCTCCTCTGGCAGCTTTGCCGCCACCTCCTCGGGTACGTTGGTCTGAAAGGCGATGGAGCGCGCTTCGGGATGCGGATAAGGCACCAGCAGCACCTTGCGGAATGCATTTCCGCTGCTGGAAAAAAGCGTGTCAGACACCTGCTTGACGCTGTTGTAGATGGATTTCACTACCGGGATGCGCAGCAGCAAGGCTTCCCAAAAATCCACCAGGCGCTGGCCGATGATATTGGCCGAAGCCAGCCCAGTCAGAAAAATCACCAGAAAAGTAAGAATTACGCCCAAGCCAGGAATGCGGAATCCAATCCAGGTAATCGGCTGCCACGAATCCGGCAACAGCAGCAGCGTCTGGTCCATGGTACCGATCAGCAGGTCAAGCACCCACAGGGTGATGCCCAAAGGTATCCAGATCAGCAGGCCGGTAATGAAGTAGCGTTTCATAAACAATTCGGGCGGCTACTGCCGCCCGCGCAAGAACATGTGCCAAATCATCACGAACAAGCTGAACAGCCGCCCGAACCGCAGGCGTGCGCTGGCGCTTCTTCCTTTTTCTCGGCCGGCTTGGCGCCGCCCTTGAAATCCGTGGCGTACCAGCCGCTGCCCTTGAGTGCGAAACCCGCGGCGGTCAGCTGTTTGGTGAAATGCGCTTCTCCGCATTTTGGACAGACGGTCAGCGGCTCGTCGGACAATTTCTGCATGACATCTTCCTGATATCCGCAGGCGCCGCATTGATAGGCATAAATTGGCATAGATGACTCCTGTAATCGGCCATTAACCGGGTGTTGAAAACTACTGCGAGGGTGTGATAGTGCGTCAAAACCGGCTCAAAATGCGCATGTATCACGTATACACTCCGCTTTTTCACCAATTTTTTCCTTGCCTGACGCCCTCTCGCTATGTTTTTCAACACCCGGTTAAACTTGCCGGAGAAATTGTTCAATGTTTAAAGTTTACCTCAAAATCATGTTTATAAGCAATGACTTATAAATAAGCCATCCCAAGCTACCAATTGATTTTCAAGCCGACATAGGCACGTCTGGAAAATACATTCTGCCTGCGAAATTCTGTGTAATCCTCTCCCGCATTCTGCAGGCCCAGCGTCCATTCGCCTTCTGCATCATGCAACTTGAACTGGCGTGCCAGCCGGAGATCGACGCGCGTATAGGCATCCGTGTGGTCCCCGTCTGAAAGCCACATCATCCGGTCGCTGCGATACAGCATCGCCGATGCTTGCCACCCTGGCGCAAAGCGCCAGTTGGCCAGCACTCCGGAGATCCAGTCTGGCGCGGATTCAGGTAAATCGTCGTCAACAATATCCCGACTGGCCTTGATATGCGCAAAGGATTGGGTCAGGTGTAGCGACAGCACGGCAGAAGGTTTCCAGATCAGTTGCACATCCGCACCCTTCACATCCAGCGTGCCGCCGTTAATGTACTGAAACACGCGTCGGTTTCCGGCGATGCCGTCGGGCTGGTTGATACGCCGGTCGCCGATGTAATCCGTCACATGATCCCGATAAAGCCGCACATCCAGCTGCCCGCCCCACTCTGGCCACGCGCCCAGGTAGCCAAGTTCGACAGAATGATTGATTTCAGCATTCAACCCATCGGATGGAATCGTCACCTGATCCAGCAGCACACCGCTGCTGTTGTAATAGGCGAAGCGCCCCTTTTCTTCAAAAAACGTTGGCGCGCGCGTCGCCCGCGATGTCGCGAAGCGCAAGGAATGACGGGGGTTGAACTGGTAGTTGAGCGCAAGCCTGGGGGAAAATTCGAAGCCGCTGAAATAATGGTGGCCAACCTGCGCGCCGCCTTGAACCAGCAAATTCTCGATGGGTCGCCACTCGAAATGGCCGAACATGTTGCCACGTACACCCGACTGCGCGCCGTTTGCATAATTCTGCTCGCCTGCCACCGCCTCGTGCCGGATTTCGGCGCCCCAGACCAGCCGCTTCGTGGCATCCATCCTGCGCATGGCAGAAAAATCCACCTGCGTTCGCCACTGGCGAACATCCGTATCGGCAACAATATCCCCCGCGGGCAATTGCGCAGGCAACACGAAACGCTCTTTGCCCTCTTCCGAATACGAATGGCTGAACTGAAATGACCACTCCTCGTCCGCGCTCAACGTCCGGTTGAATCTCAGTTGCGCATAGCCGCTAAATGGATCATATGCGCGCTCCTCCAACGGTTGGGTTGAGCGCCCCGCATTCCAGTCGCCGCCTGACAGCCCGATCTGCGCGGAAACTTCATCTGTGTTTGACAAACGCACATCCCAGCGTCCATTGAGCATGCGGCTATAGGTACGCTCGTAATAATCCTCATGGCGATTACGCAGAACGTTATAAAAGGATTTCTCAAAACGATCCCGGTGCTGCGCGGATAGCGTCAAACGATATTGGTGGCCACCTTTGCTGCCGCCGTGCCGGTACACCACACCTGCCGCATTCTGCTCGCCCGCCAGGAGTTGCAGCGTGTTACCTTGCGTAACCGCCGGATCCTTGGACACGATATTGATGATGGCAAAGAAAGCATTGGTCCCATAGACCGCAGCATTCGGGCCCCTCACGACCTCGATGCGCTCGATGTCCTCCACGGCAAGCGGCAACGTATTCCAGCCGACGCTGCCAAAGTGCGGCATGTAGATCGAGCGGCCATCGACCAGCACTTGAAAGCGTCGCGAAAACGCATCGGCAAAGCCATGATAGCCGACAGCAAACGTGTTATCGCGCGTGTAGCCGACTGAAAATCCGGGGACAAGCCGCAGAAGGTCAGGAATATCCTGCAAGCCCGAAGCACGGATCATATCTTGATCGATGATCGTGACTGACGCCGGGCTGTCGCGCAAAGGCTGCGCCATTCTCGATACCGTCAACACCACCGGCATGTCCGCAAAAAAATCTGTCTCACTCTGCTGAGCCAGGGAAATGACCGGCAAGAATGAAAGCGCCGCCGTGATCAGCCTCAATGTCATCACGGCGGAAACCTAGAACGGAATGTCGTCTTCCAGGTCGTCGAATGCCCCGCCAGCTGGCGCTCTCGAAGGCGCGGACGTTCCCGCCCCGGCTGAACGCGCCGGGGCCTGGCGTGGCGCGTTGTCCATGTCATCCGTGCCACCCGCCATGCCACGGCCGCCCAGCATTTTCATTTCGCTGGCCTTGATTTCCGTCGCGTACTTTTCCACGCCGTCCTTGTCGGTGTACTTGCGGGTTTCGATGCGGCCTTCGATGTAGACCTGGCTGCCTTTCTTGAGATATTCCCCGGCAATCTCGGCCAGCCGCCCGAACATGGACACGCGGTGCCATTCGGTCTTTTCCTGTTTCTGCCCGCTTTTGTCCTTCCACGTCTCAGTGGTGGCGATGTTCAGACTGGCCACGGCATCGCCACTGGGCAGATAGCGGATTTCCGGGTCACGCCCCAGATTGCCGATGAGCAAAACCTTGTTCAACGATGCCATTATGCTTCCCCTTTGATTAATTGCATTGCAGCAGCCTCATCCCAGCCGCCTTTCGCGACTTTCAGCACAGCCATGCCTTCATCCGCCATGACCGCCACCTCTTTTACGCCCGCCAGCGCGGCGAGTTCATTTCTCAGCAGCGCGGCACCCGCCTCATCCAGTCCCTGCACGCGGAACATGCGCGTGCGAATGGCGGGTGGCGTGCGCATGCCCATGGCCAGCACCAGCCAGGCAAACATCAGCACGCCGCAAAACATGAATACCGCGACAAAACCGTATTGCTTGGCCAGCCAGCCACCGGCCGCACCGCCAACAAACAGCCCGAGTGCCTGAGCG
>CAZVBY010000137.1:0-4608 GCA_964625895.1 uncultured Thiobacillus sp. | reverse complement strand
GTGGGCGGCGTGTTGTACATGGACTCGTTGTCCGCGTGCGTCTTGTAGTCGAACATGGTTGGCGTTCCGGCAACAGTCTGGCCGATCAAATCTTCGCGCACGATGACGATGGTCAAACCTGCCGGGCCGATATTCTTTTGCGCGCCAGCATAGATCAGGCCGAATTTGCTCACATCCATCGGACGCGAGAGGATGGTGGACGACATATCCGCCACCAGCGGAACGCCGTTGGTCTCTGGCGTCCAGAACATTTCCACGCCGCCGATGGTTTCGTTGGGCGTGGTGTGAACGTAGGCCGCATTGGCATCCAGTTTCCACTGGCTTTGCTCGGGCGCGTAGCTGAAATTTTTGTCTTCGCTGCTGGCGACCACATTTACCGCGCCGTATTTTTTCGCTTCCTTGATCGCTTTTTTCGACCATTCGCCGGTGTTCAGATAATCGGCGCTGGCTTTGCCGCGCAACAGGTTCATCGGCACCATGGCAAACTGGCTGGACGCGCCGCCCTGCAGGAACAGCACTTTGTAATTGGTAGGAATGCCCATTGCTTCGCGCAGGTCAGCCTCGGCCTCGGCGGCGATGCCCATGAACTCCTTGCCGCGATGCGACATTTCCATGACGGACATACCCGAACCGTGCCAGTCCACCATTTCTTGCTGGACTTGTTGTAAAACGGCTTTCGGCAATACCGCCGGCCCGGCGCTGAAGTTGTAAATTGCTGTCATGATTTATTTCCCTGGTAATGAGCTTTGCACTCCGGAATAGATGCTGACAATACCCAGTCCTGCTAGGCAGCACCGGGCAGACAGCACCCCTGTTTACTCGTCCCCTTCCGTTTCCTGGATGCGCTCCACGCCAATGAGCTTCTGGCCTTCATCCAGGCTGATGAGCGTGACGCCTTGCGTGGCGCGGCCCATCTCGCGGATTTCCTTGACCCGAGTACGGATCAGCACGCCCCCGTCCGTAATGAGCATGATCTCTTCGTCTTCCTTGACCAGCGTGGCGGCCACTACCTTGCCATTGCGGGCGGTGGTCTGGATCGCAATCATGCCTTGTGTTGCGCGGGCATGACGGGTGTATTCAGTAATGGACGTACGCTTGCCGTAGCCGTTTTCGGTGGCGGTCAAGACGGAATCGGTCTCATCCTCGGCCACCAGCAGCGAGATTACTTGCTGGTTTTCGGCCAGGCGCATGCCGATCACGCCGCGTGCGGTACGACCCATCGGACGGACATCGTTTTCATCGAAGCGCACCGCCTTGCCGCCATCGGAGAACAGCATGACATCGTGCTTGCCATCCGTAATCGATGCGCCAATGAGGAAATCGTTTTCATCCAGGTCAACGGCGATGATGCCGGCGGTACGCGGACGCGAAAATTCGGTGAGCGGGGTTTTCTTGACGATGCCCTTGGCTGTGGCCATGAACACATAATGCTCTTCGTCAAAGGTTTTGACCGGCAGCAGGGTGTTGATCTTTTCACCTTCCACCAGCGGCAGCAGATTGACGATGGGCTTGCCGCGCGCGCCACGGCTGCCCTGCGGCACGTTGTACACCTTAAGCCAGTACATGCGGCCGCGGTTGGAGAAACACAGGATGTAATCGTGGGTGTTGGCCACGAACATCTTTTCAATGAAGTCTTCGTCCTTGGTTGTCGTCGCCTGTTTGCCGCGCCCGCCACGCTTCTGCGCGCGGTAGTCGTCCATCGGCTGGGTCTTGATATAGCCGGTGTGCGACAGCGTGACCACCATGTCTTCCGGCGCGATCAGGTCTTCCATCGACAGATCCTGCGTATCGGTCACAATCACCGAACGGCGCTTGTCGCCAAACTGCTCCATCACTTGGGTCAATTCTTCGCGGATGATCTGCGTCACGCGGCTGGCGTTGGCCAGAATGTCCAGCAGGTCGGCGATGCGTTCCATCACCTCCTTGTATTCGCCAACGATCTTGTCCTGTTCCAGGTTGGTCAGGCGCTGCAACTGCATTTCCAGAATGCGCTGCGCCTGCACATCGGACAGGTGGTAACCGTTTTTGTGCAAACCGTAATGCGGTGCCAGGCCAGCGGGACGGGAGAAATCAGCCTCCACGCGCGCGAGCATTTCCTCCACCAGCGCCGAGCGCCAAGCCTTGCCCATCAGCTTTTCCTTGGCCACGGCAGGCGTTTCGGAAGACTTGATGATCTGGATGATTTCATCGACGTTGGACAGCGCCACCGCCAGACCTTCGAGAATATGGCCACGTTCGCGCGCGCGGCGCAGTTCGAACACGGTGCGGCGCGTGACCACCTCGCGGCGGTGGCGCAGGAAGGCGTCGAGCATTTCCTTCAGGTTCAGCAATCTGGGTTGGCCGTCGATCAGCGCCACCATGTTCATGCCGAAGGTGTCCTGCATCTGCGTGTCCTTGTACAGCTTGTTCAGGATCACGTCGGCGTTTTCACCGCGCTTGAGTTCGATATACACGCGCATACCGGACTTGTCCGATTCGTCGCGCAGATCGGCGATGCCCTCGATTTTCTTGTCGCGCACCAGTTCGCCGATTTTCACCAGCAGGTTGGCCTTGTTCACCTGGTACGGCAGCTCATCAATGATGATGGCCTGTTTGCCGCCCTTGTCCAGGTCTTCAAAGTGGCATTTGGCGCGCATCACCACACGCCCACGCCCGGTGCGATAACCTTCCTTGACCCCGGACAGGCCGTAGATGATGCCAGCAGTAGGGAAGTCCGGCGCGGGAACCAGTTCGATCAGCTCGTCGATGGTGGTTTCCGGATTGTCCAGCAGCGTCATGCAGGCTTTGCAGACTTCGGTCAGGTTGTGCGGCGGGATGTTGGTGGCCATGCCCACGGCAATGCCCGAACTGCCGTTGATGAGCAGGTTGGGGATGCGGGTGGGCAACACCAGCGGCTCCTGCTCGGAGCCGTCATAGTTAGGGCCGAAATCGACGGTTTCCTTGTCAATGTCCGCCAGCATTTCGTGGGCGATTTTTGACATGCGGATTTCGGTGTAACGCATGGCCGCCGCGTTGTCGCCATCCACCGAGCCGAAGTTGCCCTGCCCGTCGATCAGCATGTAACGCAGCGAAAAGTCCTGCGCCATGCGCACGATGGTGTCGTACACCGCCGTGTCGCCATGCGGGTGGTACTTACCGATCACATCGCCGACGATACGCGCCGACTTCTTGTACGGTTTGTTCCAGTCGTTGGACAACTCGCTCATGGCGTACAGCACACGACGATGCACGGGTTTCAATCCATCCCTGACATCCGGCAGCGCGCGCCCCACAATCACGCTCATGGCGTAATCCAGGTAAGAGCGGCGCATCTCCTCTTCCAGGCTGATCGGCAGGGTTTCTTTGGCGAACTGCTCCATGTATGTACAGACCGGGAACGTAAAGACCCGGATTTTAACATGGCCGGCCTGGCTTCCCTGAACGTCCATTTATGGGGAAAATGCCACATGGCCGAACCCATTGATTTACTGATTATTCCGCGCTGGATCGTTCCCGTGGAGCCCGCAGGCGTGCTGGTAGAGCACGCGCTGGCGGTCAAGGGCGGGCGCATCGTCAGCGTGGTTGCAACAGCCGACGCCAAAACCCGGTTTGCCGCGCGCGAAGTCATCGAACTTCCCAGCCATGCACTCATCCCCGGCCTGGTCAACCTGCATACCCACGCGGCCATGAGCCTGTTGCGTGGCTACGGCGACGATTTGCCGCTGATGAAATGGCTGACCACCCGCATCTGGCCAGCCGAGCAGAAAACTGTTTCGGCCGATTTCGTGCGTGACGGCACGCTGCTGGCCTGCGCCGAGATGCTGGCCGGCGGCATTACCTGCTTCAACGACATGTATTTCTATCCTGGCGCCGCCGCCGAGGCCGCGCTGGATGCCGGCATGCGCGGCTCACTGGGCATGATCGTGATGGACTTCCCGACGACCTATGCCTCCGACGCGGAAGACTATCTGGCCAAAAGCCTGGCAGCGCGCGACAAGTACAAGGGCGAGGCGCGGCTGTCCTTTGCCTTCGCCCCGCACGCGCCTTATACCGTTTCGGACGATACGCTTTCACGAATATCCGTGCTGGCCGAGCAGCTTGACGCGCCCGTCCACATCCACCTGCACGAAACCGCGCACGAAATCGAGGAAAGCCTGGCCAAACATGGCGTGCGCCCGCTGGAACGGCTGGCCAAGGCCGGATTGCTGTCACCCCGGCTGATCGCCGTGCACGCCGTCCATCTGCTGGAGGGCGAAATCGACACGCTGGCCCGCCACGGCTGCCACATCGCCCACTGCCCGGCTTCCAACCTCAAGCTCGCCAGCGGCCTGCCACAGGTTTACAAATGGCTGGAGGCCGGCATCCACATCGGCATCGGCACCGATGGCGCCGCCAGCAACAACCGGCTGGACATGTTTGCGGAAATGCGCCTGGCCGCGCTGCTGACCAAGGGCATTTCTGGCAATGCCGCCGTGCTGCCTGCCAGCAAGACGCTGGAAGCTGCCACCCTCGGTGGCGCACGGGCGCTGGGGCTGGACGCGCATATCGGCTCGCTCGTCCCGGGCAAATGGGCAGACATGACAGCCGTCAACCTGAGCGGCCTGAACACCCAGCCGGTGTTCGACCCGA
>CAZVBY010000136.1:0-4645 GCA_964625895.1 uncultured Thiobacillus sp. | reverse complement strand
GCTTCAGCTGCTTGAGCCGTTCCTTCAAGTCAACGATTTCTGCCTTGATTGCCGCTGCCTGATCCAGAAACGGCTGCGTCTCTTGCCGCGCTGTGGCACGACGCGCGGCAAAATCCACTGTCCAGGAATAGCGGCTGTCGCCTTCCGGCGTTCCGCGCCGATTCAGCATTCGTGCGTAGCTGGGAAACGGCTTGCCTGCATTGGCCTCTTCCCCCAACCATTCCGCCGCCAGCGAAGCAGGTAGCGCCTCATCCGCCAGGATTGATCCATCCGAGGCGTAGCCGAAATGCGCCAGAGTCAGCGGCGTTTTCTTGCCCACCTTCACACCGGACAAGTCGTAGTACCAGATGCGTTCGGTTTTCCTGCCCTTGGTAAAGAACAGCAGATTGGTTTTCACCCCCGCGCCCGCTGTCGAGAATACCCCGCCCGGCAGGCTGACGATCGCCCACAGGTCGCACTCGTCCACCAATTTTCTTTTGGTTTCGACAAACGCATTTTCGTTGGTACGGAAGAGCAAGCCCTCGTCCAGCACGATGGCGCAGGTGCCGCCCGGCGCCAGTTCGGCCAGAATGTCCTGCACAAACAAAACTTGCGTGGCGCTGGTCTCGAAGGCGAAGTTTTTCTGCGCGTCCTTGCCCTCCTTGCCGCCGAAGGGTGGATTGGTCAGGATCACGTCAAACTGTTTCGGTGCCTGCTCGAACAGTGCGCCATACGTCGCGCGGCGCGTCAACGAATTGCCGTGCCACAGATTGGGCTGATCGATCGCGTGCAACACCAGATTGGCCAGCGCGATGGGGAAAACCAGATTCTCCTTCTCGCGGCCAAAGAACGTGTCGTGCTTGAGCGTATCGATGTCCGTGCTTTTGGCGCTGGCACCCAACTGGCGTGCCATGTGTTCATACGCAATGGCGAGAAAGCCCCCGGTGCCGCAGCAGGGATCGTAGATTTTCTGCCCGAGCACGGGATTCACCGTATGCACCATCGCCCGGATCACCTCGCGTGGCGTGAAGAACTGCCCACCGTCCGAATTCTTTTCGCCCATTTTCAGCAACAGGTCTTCGTACACCTGCGACAGGGTGAAGAAATGCGTATCGTCGATATGGTCGATGCTGATCTCGTGCACGCGATCGAGAATGTCGCGCAGATTGGCTTCCGAATCCACGCGCACCCGCTCCACCGCCGTCATGATGCGGCCGATGATGCGCTGCTTGGGACTGGCCGCCGGGTTGGGCAGGCCGGTGCGCAGATCGATATCCAGCCCGTGCAGGTGCGGCAGCAACTCTTTGTTGATGAAATCGAACAGCTTGCCGTCGCCAGCAGCGAAGAGTTCCTGACGCTTCCAGCCGAAGGGCTTGCCCTCGGGGGTCTTGGGATGATCCGGTTTATCCGAATGTGGTGCCGCCCAATCCTGCCAGCGATAGGGGCTGCGCAACGCGGGCGAGAATTTCGCACCCACCACCTCGGCCGCTTCCTGATCGCGCGCCTCCTGCGCATCCAGAATGCGCAGGAACAGAATCCACGTCAGCTCCGGCACATACTGCAAGGCGCTGGCGCAGTTGGAACGGCGCATCACATCGCAGATGCTCTTGACGAAGGCCGAGAGGGATTGCGTGGAAGCAATGGATTTTGGGGTGCCCGATTTTTTGGGCTTTGTTGTTTCAGACATACAGGTTGATTTAATGTCCTTGCGGGAAACGCCCGGCTTCGACTAATATCCGTTCCGCGACTAGTGCACTCGTTTCGAGGCGAGTCCATCCCCTCGGGGCTAGTCGTTCCAAATTCTCAAGGCCAGCGTTGAATGAACACATTCCCGCTGGCCTTAATCTTTTCCCAGGCCGCTTTCACGGCCTGCTCATGCCATCGATCCGGCACATTGGTCGCGTTCTCATATCGACCCGCCATGTAAATCAGCAAGTCAGCCACCTGCAGGAAACGGCTATGGTGCGACTGCGTGAAATACACCGTATCCAGCAGGCGCCCCAAGGGGCGGCCAAAGTACATGGGCGTTTTGCCCTGCGTCTTGTACTCGGAAAAGTCCACGACCGCGCCGGTCATCTCGTCCGCCTCGTAGTCGCCAAACACCAACCCCAAATCCTTCACACCATCCAGATATTCGGCGAATCGCTCCAGAATCAGCATCAGCCCCAGACGATATAGGGGTGTCGGGTATTTGTATTTTTGCTGGTGACGATCAACGTGGATACACACCATGCGCACCGGAATCTGGTTATCCGTGACGAAAGTCGCCACATCCTGAAACACCCGCACGCGGTCTTCCAGCTTGCGGCCTTTGGCATTGCCTTTACCGTGGAACAGCTCCTTGCCGTGGAATTCGTTCGCTTGCGTGAGCGAGCGCGAGCCAAAAAAATTGAAAGCAATCTGACCCAGCGTGCTCTCAAAATCGATCGCCTTGTGATCGGGAATCGCCAGCCCGCCAATGAAAAAATGCGGGTTGTCCGGGCTGTGCTTGTTTTCGTCGAAATAGCAGAGGTGCATCAAACCACCCTTCTTGTTCTTGGAGTAACCATATCGGTGAGTTCACCGATATGGTGCTGGCAAAAAGGTAACCCAACCATATTGAGCGTCTCCTCAATATGGTTCTGACTTTGCTCTAACCAGACCATTTTGCACATGTCAGAAAAATGGTCTGGGCGGCTTTCAAAGCGGGGCATAAGCATTTCCGGGTTATCGAGAAAACGCCTGGGTGAGCAGACGCTGCGGTAGAGCCACCAATTCGGCCTGTTGCTTGTCCAGTGCAGCACGCAGGGTTTCAGCTTCGGTCAGCTGCTGCTTAAGCGCACGCACAATACGGCGCTGTGTATCTGGCTCCGGCACGCAGACATGGAAGGCTTGCAAAGTGGGCATGTAGATCGTCTTGTGCGTGGCACCGGTAGCCAGTTCTCGCAACTCTTTGCGCGATCGAATCAGCGCGTGCATTAAAAACTCGGGGTCGAGCGCATCCCCGCATACCCAGTTGGCGAAGTCCTGGCTCGTCGCCATAGGCTGCGCCATGATGGCGACAAAACCCACCGAAGCCGTGCGTGAGTAGCAAACCGTACCGCATGGCAGGATGCGCGCCGCCGAATTGGCAATGCCTGCCTCGTTGGTTCTGAGTTGTGTGCTTTCAACCCACTGTCCATCGAGCGCGCGAATCTCCGTCAGCGAAATCCACGACACGTCGCCACCCCACCAGTCCGGGCGTAAGCGGCTCGGAGTATGGCCGCTTTCGAGGCGTGCAATGTCAGTAAGCTTGTGCCAGCGCCAGCCGGGTGGCGGCGCTGCAAGGGTTGGTGGCACCGCAACGGGCACAACGTGCTCAAAGGCTTCACGGTAGATGGCAGCCAACAAGGCTGCTGCCTCTAAACGTTGCGTCTGCGCCGCCTGCCGCGCGGTTTCCACTTCGGCCAGTTGGGCTTTCAGGCGGGCAGCGATTTGGCGTTGCTCTTCCAAGGTTTGGGGTATCGGTATTTCAAACCCCAAAAGTACATCCATGTCTGCCCGTGGCATACGGGAGCCTGTCTTCTCGGACATCGCTGCTGCGACCATCTTTTCGGTACGCAACAAGAAGGCAAGGAACTGACGGTCAATATCTTTTGGCAACAGAGGAATGATTTCTGTCGAACAACGACCGCTCCTATCTGGCACTGCGACCTTGTTCAGATATGGGCGTAACTTCCCATAGAGAACGTGCGAATCATCAAATGCGAAAGCCGTGCTTTTCCCTTCCGCAGATGAACTTTCATAAGAAAGGATTTCTCCGGTTCCAGAGGCTATCTGCTCAAGTCCGAGATAAGGCCGAATTGCGGCTTCGCTGGAGTCTGGCGCAACAATTCTTCGATCTTGAATTGCAATATCACCAAGGGAAACCGTAATCCAACTCATACCCCAAACAGCCTTCCCTTCGCCTCACGCATCACCTCCGTCGGCTTACCCACCCCGCGTAGCGCATCCAGCCCGCCTGCCTGCTTGATCTCCGGTACGTCCCACAGCGCGCGGGTTTCCAGCGCCTCGGTGCCGCCCTGCGCAAACTGGTGGCTCAGGCCTTTGAGCACCGTGGCGGCGTTGACGGCCATGCCGTCGAACCACGACTGATTGCCGGTAATGAACAGCGCGCCGCGTTCGGGGCGCTTGAGGGCGCGGGCGTGGTAGCCGTGGTGGCCAAAGAAATCGTAGAGGTCAAAGTCGTCCATGTGGTCGATCTGGCGGATGACGTCAGGAACAAGGTGCTCGCCCAGCAGGTGGTCGATAAGCTGGCTGCGCTTTTGCGTTTCGATCCACAGGGCGCGGAAGTCGTCGAGGTTGTGCGCTTCGGACAACACGCGGCGGATGACGTCGCGGCGGTATTCGTCCACGGGGATGCGCGCTGCCTTGCCGTCGCGGTTGCCCAGGATGAAATGCCCTTCGGCGTTGACGACGACGTACTGGCCGAGCATTTCGGCGACGCGCGAGCCCTCGTCATCATCGCCGCCGGTTCCACCGCCACCACCCGGACGCGGGGGTGGGGTGATGAATTCGGTGCCAAAGAGATTGGTGACGTCGGTGTAGTCGTAGAGCCAGAATTTGTATTTTTGGGTTTCTTCGTGGATGCGGGTGCCGCGCCCGACCATCTGGTAGAACTTGATGGGCGATTGCAGGTAGCGGAAGA
>CAZVBY010000135.1:0-4670 GCA_964625895.1 uncultured Thiobacillus sp. | reverse complement strand
TCGTGTTCATGAACTTCCGTTCCGATCGCGCGCGGCAACTGTCGCGCCCCTTCATCGAGCCGGATTTCAATGAATTTGAATGCGAGGTGCGGCCAAAGCTGTCGGCCTACTGCACGCTGACAGGTTACAGCGATGACTTTGACGTCACCGTGGCTTTCCCGCCGGAGCGCATCAGAAATGGATTTGGCGAATACATCGCCAATCTTGGCCTGCATCAGCTGCGCATTGCCGAAACCGAGAAATACCCGCATGTGACGTTCTTTTTCAACGGCGGTGAAGAGGTCTCCTATCCCGGCGAAGACCGCATCCTGGTGCCATCGCCGGACGTGGCGACCTATGATCTCAAGCCTGAAATGAGTGCGCATGAAGTGACCGACAAGCTGGTTGCGGCAATCAACAGCCGTCAATATGACGCGATTGTCTGCAACTACGCCAATGCGGACATGGTCGGACATACCGGAGATATTGACGCTGCGCGTCGCGCCATCGAAACCTTGGACGAATGTCTGGGTAAAGTGGTCGGGGCGCAGCTTGCCCGTGGCGGCGAAGTGTTGATTACCGCGGATCATGGCAATGCGGAGTTCATGATGGATCTTTCCACTGGCCAGGCGCACACGGCGCATACCACCAATCTCGTGCCGCTGGTGTATGTCGGCAAGCGCCGCGCCACGCTGGCGGAAACCGGCGCGCTGGAGGATGTGAGCCCCACGCTGCTGAAAATGATGGGGCTACCGCAACCGCCCGAAATGCGGGGCGAACCATTGATTCAATTCGAGTGATCCGCGCGCGATTATTGGCATTTTTTCTGGCCGTCGTGGCGGCGTTCCCGGTTTGCGCAGACGACAAGACTGAACTCGAAGCGCTGCGTGAACGGCTGCAGGCGCTCCAGCGCGATTACCAGAAAACCCGTGAATCGCATGCTGACGCGGCGGATTCCCTGCGGCAATCTGAACGCGCCATTAGCCAGACGCAACGCAAGCTCAGGCAACTGGAAAGCGCCCAACGTGAAACCCGCGGTGAACTGAATGATGTCAAACAGGAGTCGGGAAAGGTGCAGGCCGACATCCGGGACAAGCAGCAAAGATTGGCGGATTTGCTGAGGCAGAGCCATTTGCGCGGTGGCGGGGATGCGGCCAGGATTTTGCTCAGCGGGCAGGATCCCAACCACATCTCCAGAACGCTGGCCTATCTCAATTATGCATCTCGGGCGCAGATTCAACTGGTTGATGCACTACGGCAGGACCTGGGCAAGCTGGAACTATTAAGGCAGGCAGTTTCAGAAAAAGATCGTCAACTGGGGCAGATCAGGCAGATACAGCTTTCAGAGCAGCAGGGGCTGCTCAAGGAAAAGCAGGCCCGCCAAGTTGTGTTGGACAAACTTTCAGGCCAGATCCAGTCGCAACGACGTGAAATTGCCACGCTGCAGCGTGATGAAAAACGTCTCTCCGATCTGGTCGCCAGACTGGCCAAGCTGGCCGTGCGCAAGGCCAGGGAAAACAACGGCAAGCGTAATAGACCCGCGGAGCAGCCCAATAGCCCCGCCAAGCCGGCTAGGCCGGTCGGGACGGTCACGGAAGTGCCGCAAGCCATGTTTGGCGATCAGCCGTTCTCCCGCTTGAAGGGCTTGTTGCGTCTGCCGGTGCGCGGGGAACTCATGAATCGTTTTGGCGCTCCGAGAGAAGGCGGCGGAGTGAGTTGGAAAGGACTTTTCATCCGTGCGCAGGCGGGCGCCGAAGTGCGTGTCGTGGCGGCCGGACGCGTGGTGTTTGCCGACTGGCTACGCGGCTTTGGCAATCTGGTGATTGTCGACCACGGCCAGGGTTACATGAGCCTATACAGCAACAATGAAAGCCTGTATAAGCAGCCAGGAGATGAGGTGAAACCCGGTGAGGCCGTCGCCGCGACTGGCAACAGCGGTGGACAGGACGAGTCTGGCGTGTATTTTGAATTGCGGCATCAAGGCCGCCCGATCGACCCAATGGCATGGGTCAAGCGAGGATGAACATGGCAGGACGTTGGGGCAAATTGGCGCTGGTGGGTTTTGCGGGCGTCTTGACTGGTGCGGCATTGACCCTGAATTACTCCGCGCAGGCCGACAAGGAGGCGCCACTGCCTCTGCCGGTGGAAGAGCTGCGTGCTTTCGCCGATGTGTTTGCGCGCATCAAGAGTGACTACGTTGAACCTGTCGACGACAAGAAACTGATCACGCAGGCCATCAACGGCATGGTGTCTGGCCTTGACCCGCATTCGTCTTATCTCGACCTGGAAGGTTTCAAGGATTTGCAGGTAGGCACCCAGGGTGAATTCGGCGGCCTGGGCATCGAGGTTGGCATGGAAGACGGCTTCGTCAAGGTTGTTTCGCCCATTGAAGATACGCCGGCGCACCGTGCCGGCATCAAGACCGGTGATCTCATCATCAAGCTTGATGAAACGCCGGTCAAGGGCATGAATCTCAATGACGCCGTCAAGCGCATGCGTGGCAAACCGGGCACGCAAATCACCTTGACCATTTTGCGCAAGGGCGAACAAAAGCCAGTTGTCGCCAAGCTCACCCGCGCGGTCATCAAGATTCGCAGCGTCAAACACAAGTTGATGGACCCCGGCTATGGCTATGTGCGCGTGACCCAGTTCCAGGAACACACTGGTGAACTGCTGGTGGAAGCGATGCAGAAACTCTACAAGGAAAACAAGGGACCATTGAAGGGTCTGATTCTGGATTTGCGCAATGACCCGGGTGGGCTGCTCAACGGCGCGGTCGCGGTGAGCGCGGCATTCCTCAAGCCCGACACCCTGGTGGTGTATACCGATGGTCGAACGGAAGATGCCAAAATGCGGTTGACCGCCAGCCGTGAAAACTACCTGCGCCCGATGCAGGCCGATTACCTCAAGGGCTTGCCAGAGGGCGCGAAGAATGTGCCGATGGTCGTGCTGGTCAACGGCGGTTCGGCCTCTGCTTCCGAGATTGTTGCTGGCGCGCTGCAGGACCACAAGCGCGCGGTCATCATGGGCACGCAAACCTTCGGCAAGGGATCGGTACAGACCATCCTGCCGCTAGGAAACGGTACGGCGATCAAACTGACCACGGCGCGTTACTACACACCCTCAGGACGCTCCATTCAGGCCAAGGGTATCGTGCCGGACATTATTGTTGAAGATCCGGACAACCCGAGCGAGGAATCCATGAACGTCCGTGAGGCGGACCTGGAGAAACATCTTTCCAACGGGCAGGAACTGGAGGCGCCGAGCAAGCCTGAAGCCCCGAAACCGCAGGAAAAAGGCAGCAAGGAAGAAAAGCCGGGCAAGGATGCCAAACCAGTTGAGAGAAAGCCGCTGGAACCCGGTGAGGTGGTTTCCAAGCACGATTTTCAAGTGAATCAAGCGTTGAACCTGCTCAAAGGGCTGCATATCATCCAGCGCAATTGACCCGGATGGCGCAGGCCCTGATCCTGCTGGGAGAACTGTTATGTTGCCTTGCGACCTCGACAAGACCCGTGAAATCGTTTTCCACCCGCTGCCGCCGGACCAGGCCGAACGCGCCCGGCAGTTACTGGATGGTTTGGACGGAATCGAAGCGAGCCTGGGGCAGGCAGCGCATGTCCTGATTGTCCGCTACAGTGTGATGCACTATACGCTGGAAGGCCTGGAAACCGCACTGATGGTGCAGGGCTTCCATCTGGACAATAGCCTGCTGCAAAAGGTCAGGCGCGCGCTGGCGCGTTTTTGCGAGCGCGTTCAGCGCGAAAATGTCCAAGTCAATGCGCCGGACATCAAGTCGCAAAAGATATTCGCACGTGTGTACGAACAACACCTGCATGGCGACAAGGACGATACGCCGGAAGAATGGCGCGCCTATAAATAGCGTCAATCCATCTCGCTTCTCCAGTTCTCAATCACGTTTTCGACCACGATGAATGACGATGACCTGCTCCGGTACAGCCGTCATGTCCTGTTGCCGCAAATCGGTATCGAAGGCCAAACGCGACTGAGTTCTTCATCGGTGCTGGTTGTCGGCGCCGGCGGACTGGGGTGCCCGGTCGCGCTTTATCTTGGCGCGGCTGGCATCGGCAGGCTGATGATTGCCGATGCTGACCAAGTAGAGTTGACTAACCTGCAACGGCAGATCGGCCATCAGACCTGCTCGATTGGACTGAACAAGGCAGTGTCACTGAAACAGTCGGTGCTGGATATCAATCCTCGCATAGCGGTTGAGGCACTGCCTCTGCGGCTGGAAGGCGAGGCATTGCTGCGGACTGTGGCGCAGTGCGATGTCGTGACGGATTGCTCGGATAATTTTGCCACGCGTCACGCCGTTAACCGGGCCTGTGTGGCCTTGGGCAAGCCGTTGGTCAGCGGGGCTGCCATCGGCTTCAGCGGTCAGCTCGCAGTCTTCGATCCGCGCGATGCGGAATCGCCTTGCTATCACTGCCTTTTTCCTGAAGCAGACGAGGAAGGGCTGCGTTGTAGCGAGGCAGGGGTGCTATCTCCATTGGTCGGAGTAGTCGGCAGTTTGCAGGCGGTCGAGGCGGTCAAGCTGCTGACTGGGGCGGGAAAAGTCGGCAGCGGTCAACTGACGCTGATCGATAGCCTGAGCGGTATATTCCGGCAAATACGCATCCTGAGGGATATGGACTGTTCTGTCTGCCGCGCAGACCTCTAGCCCGGATATTTCA
>CAZVBY010000134.1:0-4716 GCA_964625895.1 uncultured Thiobacillus sp. | reverse complement strand
AGGTCAAACGCATGGTTGCCGCCGTGGGCAATCGCGTCGAGGCACTGCACCGCGAGCGCATGGGCGCGTTTTCGCTGCCGGTGGAGTTGAAACCGGGCGAATGGATTTACGTTGCGTGAGAATGTAAAAAACAACGGTTAGGCCGGTCGGGTGAATGTGCGTGTGCTGTAATGGATACACGGTTTACGCCGTATAACCAAATATAGGAGGAGACATGCTGAAGAAATTGACAGCCGAATTTATCGGCACGTTCTGGCTGGTACTCGGCGGCTGTGGCAGCGCGGTGCTGGCCGCCGCGTTTCCCGAAGTGGGGATCGGCCTGGTCGGCGTTTCGCTGGCCTTTGGCCTGACGGTGCTGACCATGGCATATGCAATCGGACACATCTCCGGATGCCATCTTAATCCTGCCGTCACCATTGGCTTGTGGGCGGCCCGCCGTTTTCCCATGGGCGAAGTCGGGCCCTATATCACCGCCCAGGTTGCGGGCGCGCTGGCGGGCGCGGCGATTCTCTACCTGATTGCCAGCGGGCAAGCAGGATTCAGCCTTGAAGGGGGCCTGGCTTCAAATGGCTTTGCCGGGCATTCGCCAGGCCAATATTCCATGCAGGCAGGGTTCCTGACGGAAGTGGTGATGACCTTCATGTTCCTGATCATCATTCTGGGCGCAACCGATCCGCGCGCGCCGGAAGGCTTTGCACCGATTGCCATTGGTTTGGCGCTCACCTTGATTCACCTGATCAGCATTCCGGTGACCAACACCTCGGTCAACCCCGCACGCAGCACCGGCCCGGCATTGGTTGTTGGGGGATGGGCGATTCAGCAGCTATGGCTGTTCTGGGTGGCGCCGATTATCGGCGCGGTGCTGGCCGGCTTGGCGTATCCGTGGATGGCGGAGCGGCGCAGCCACCAGCAAGCGTGAACGGCGCCACCGCGGCCGCTTACTCGAAGGTAGCGGTGATGGCAGCGCGCGAAACGGGCAACGGCAGTGCAGCATCGATACGGTGGCGTTGTTTCAGCAATTCCAGGTCGGTCGCGTGAAACGGGTCGTAAATGACAATGATTCGGGTTGCGGGATAGCGCGTGGCAACTGCCAGCAGCGATTCGAGATTGCTGACGCGGTCGTGGAAATAGCGCTTGTGGAAATCGGCCACCAGCACATCCGGTTGCCAGGTTTTCAGCCGGTTCATGGCGCGGCGGGATGAGGTTTCCACGGCAATCTCGAAGCCGCTTTCTTCCAGTAGCGGCGCAAGCGTGTTGTAGCCGATGGCTTCGACGACACAGAGCAGTTTCTTCGTCACGGTTGGGGCGTTAGCGGTGCGGCAGCGCTTCATGCGCCGGTCTGAGCGCCGGATCAACCGCGCTGCGATCGTCGAACACGACGCAGTTGCCTGTCCAGTGCGCGCCGCCCGCGTCCTCGAAATACTTGAGGATGCCACCGTCTAGTTGATACACATTGTCCATGCCGAGGCGGTTCATGTACAGCACCGCTTTCTCGCAGCGGATGCCGCCGGTGCAGAAAGTCACCACGGCCTTGCCGGAAAAATCGCGCCAGCGCGCGGCGATGGCTTCGGGATATTGTGAAAATCGCTCGATGTGGAAATCCAGCGCATTGACGAAAGTGCCTGCTTCGACTTCAAAGACATTACGGGTATCGATCATGACAATTTCCCGCCCCTGATCATCGCGGCCGCGATCCAGCCAGGATTTGAGCGTGGCGGGCGAAACCGTTTTAGCGCGATGATCTTCGGGCCGGATGTCCGGCACCTTCATGGTGATGATTTCCTTCTTCAGGCGTACGCGCATTTTCCGGAAGGGTGTGCTGCCCGACCAGCTTTCCTTGGCGATGATGTCGGCAAAGCGGGCATCCTGTCGCAGCCAGTCGAGAAAACCATGAACGGCGGTTTCACTGCCTGCCAGAAAAATATTGATGCCTTCCGGCGCGAGCAATATGGTGCCCTTCAAATCCAGCGCATCGCACTGCTGCTGAACGCGGTCGCGCAATGATTCGCGATCATCCAGCGTGATGAATTTGTAGGTGGAGATGTTGAGGACGGACATAAAGGCAATTGACAAGGAGGAACGGGAGGTAAGGGAGATAACCCGGAAATAAACTCCCTTATCCCCGTTCCGCCCTGTAAAAAATCAGCTTTTGGGGGTCTTTTTCGCCGGCGCTTTTTTGGTGGTGGCAGCCTTTTCCGGCTTTGCCTTGGCCTTGGCTTCGGACTTGGGCGCGGCGGCCTTGCGGGCCGGTGCGCGTTTGGCCGCCACCTTCTTTGTCGTGCCGCCTTTTTCCGCTTTCGCCGCGATCAGGGGCAGTGCATCGAGCAGGGTCACGCTTTGCGGGTCGAGGTCTTTCGGCAGCGTTGCATTGATCTTGTTGTGGCTGACGTACCAGCCATAGCGGCCGTTCTGAATATTGACCGGCTTGCCGTCGTCCGGGTGCTTGCCCAGCTCCTTTTTTTCGCTGGCCGTCGCATTGCGCCCGCGCGTGGCGGGCATTTCCAGCACTTCCACCGCGCGCGCAAGGCCGATGGTATAGACGTCATCGTCCTTGGGGATGGATTTGAACTTGTCGTCGTGCAGCAGGTAGGGGCCGAAGCGACCGATGTTGGCGACGATGGGCAGCCCTGTCTTGGGGTTGTGGCCGACCTCGCGCGGCAGCGACAGCCACCGGAGCGCATCTTCGATCGTGACCGATTCCGGCGCCATGCCCTTGGGCATGGACGCGCGCCGCGGCTTGGGCGCCTTCTTGTCCTCGGGGGTGGGGCCGACCTGCACATACCAGCCGTAGCGGCCGTTCATCAGCAACACATCCTCGCCGGTGGGCGGGTATTTGCCCAGCACCGTGGGGCCGTCCTCGTTGCCGTGCAGCGGGCGGGTGTAATCGCATTGGGGGTAGGCGGTGCAGCCGATGAACATGCCGCGTTTGCTGGCTTGCAGATTGAGCACCGAGCCGCACTTGGGGCATTTTTCTTCCAGCGGAATGCCGCGCTCAACATCCTGTTTGGCGGCAAGGTTGCCGTCGAACTCGTTCCAGAACTCACCCAGCAGGCGCGTCCACTCGCGCTTGCCGTTGGAAACGTCGTCGAGCTTGTCTTCCAGCCTGGCGGTGAAATCGTAATCGACGTAGTGATTGAAGTGCAGCGTCAAAAAGCCATTGACCATGCGACCCATCGGCGTGGGCAGGAAGCGCTTTTTGTCCAGCACCGCATATTCACGATCCTGAAGCGTGGAGATGATGCTGGCATAGGTGGATGGCCGGCCGATGCCGAACTCCTCCAGCGCCTTGACCAAACTCGCCTCGGTGTAACGCGGCGGCGGCTGGGTGAAGTGCTGCTCGCCGTAGAGTTTATCCACCGGCAAGACTTCGCCTTCCTTCAGTGGCGGCAGCTTGGCGTCTTCCTCATCCTCCTCGTCGTCGTGGTACACCGCCAGAAAACCCGCAAAAGCGAGCGTCTGGCCGGTGGCGCGGAATACGCCCTGCTCGACCATGAGATCGGCGGCGACGGTGTCGAATTGTGCCGCTGTCATTTGCGAGGCCGCCGCGCGTTTCCAGATCAGCTCATACAGTCGCATCTGGTCGTGGGACAAAAAGTTTCTCAGGCTGTCGGGTGTGCGCATGGCCGACGTGGGGCGGATGGCCTCGTGCGCCTCTTGCGCGTTTTTGGTTTTGGCCCGGTAGTGGATGGGCTGGCTGGGCAGGTAATCCTTGTCGAATTTCGTGCCGACGAATTCGCGGATTTCGGCGATGGCCTCCTTGGCCAGATTCACCGAGTCGGTACGCATGTAGGTGATGAGGCCGACCGTGCCGGTGTCGATGGCGATGCCTTCATAAAGTTGTTGCGCAGTGCGCATGACGCGGTCGGTGGTCATGCCCAGTTGCCGCACGGCGGCCTGCTGCAGGGTCGAGGTGGTGAAGGGTGGCGGCGCATGGCGTGCCTTGCGCTTTTTTTCCACCTGCATGACCCGGGCTTCCTTGGCTTGCAGGAGCTTGAGCATTTCCGCCTGGCGCGCTTCGGTTTCCACCGAAAACTGGGTGAGTTTTTCACCCTCGAAATGCGTGAGCCGGGCGGAAAAAGCCTGCTTGTCCTTGTGCGTGTCCAGATGCAGCGTCCAGTATTCGCGCGGCTTGAATTTCTCGATTTCCTCCTCGCGTTCGACGATCAGGCGCAATGCCGGGCTTTGCACGCGGCCGGCGGACAGGCCGGGGCTGATCTTTTTCCACAGCAGCGGCGAGAGATTGAAGCCAACCAGATAATCCAGCGCGCGCCGCGCCTGCTGCGCGTTGACCAGATCCATCGACACGTCGCGCGGATGCGCCACGGCATCCTTCACTGCGCTTTCGGTAATTTCATAGAACACGATGCGCTTGAGCTTGCCCGGCTTGAGCAGCTTGCGCTCGTTGAGGATTTCCGCCAGATGCCAGGAAATCGCCTCGCCCTCGCGGTCCGGGTCGGTCGCCAGCAGGATTTCGTCGGCTTTTTTCGCCGCCTTGCAGATGGCCGAGACATGTTTCTCGTTGCGCTCGATGAGCTGGTACTTCATGGCGAAGTGGTTGGCCGTATCGACCGCGCCGGTCTTGGGTTCCAGATCGCGCACGTGGCCGTAGGAAGCGAGAATTTCGTAGTCCGCGCCGAGATACTTCTTCAGCGTTTTGGATTTTGAAGGAGACTCAACAACAACCAGTTTCATAGGGGTTTGTGTCCGGCTGATTAG
>CAZVBY010000133.1:0-4720 GCA_964625895.1 uncultured Thiobacillus sp. | reverse complement strand
GTCCAGAGCAAAGAGCGAATGTTTATCAAAGGCCGTTTGGCCGGGGGTTTCCCAGTGACAAACCGTCGGGGGTTGCCCGACAGCAAATTACTTTTCTTGCTTCGTCAAGAAAAGTAATCAAAAGAAGACGACCAGGCTGTCCCGGTCTTCGACTGCCCTCGTTACGTCACTGACAAGCGGGCAGCGCTGAACTCGCTCCGCTTCTGTTTGTTTGCAGAAGTAAGCGGAGCTCAAACATGCAGCGTTGTTGTTCACCGCTTGTCAGTGACTACACTCGGCGGGACAGACGGGAAAAGTTCAAAACCGGCGGATTCTCCTCTGGGCTGCCGAGGCTGAATTCTTGAATTGGGGGATGTTAAGGCGAGGATGTTTGAGCACGTGGACGCCCAGGTGCATTATTCTGGGCGGATCGTGCGAGTTTCCGAGCCGCCCAATTCAAGCATTCAACTGAGGTTTACTCCGTAGGAGCAGCACAGCGGGGAGCGATTCTTTGGTGACTTTCTTGGCAAGACAAGAAAGTCACTTGCCGCCGGGCAACCCCCGGCCAATCTCAGCTTGATTTGGCTGCGCTGTTTGGCGCACTGCGCTTGTTGCGCCAGGCTTACGCAGTGGGCGGTGTCCCCATGATCGACTTCATCGCTGTGCTTAAACTGGCAAACAGTTTTGGATGCAATTTCTCTTGCTCGGCCAGCATTTGCTTCATGGCATATCTTTGCTGCGGCTTGGCGAAACAGGCCGGACAGTTCTCGAAAATAACCGGCAGCCCGGCGGCTTCGGCGAATGCGCGGGTCTGCCGTTCACGCACGTAAACAAAAGGACGGATGACGCGCAGGTCGCCAGCGTCATTGCGGTAATGCGCCTGCATGGTTCTGAGTTTGCCGCCGAAGAACATCGACAGCATGAGGGTTTCGGCCAGGTCGTCGCTGTGTTGCGCCAACGCCAGCACGTTGTAGCCGTTTTCACGCGCTACGCGATAGAGAATGCCGCGCCGCATTCTCGAACAGTAGGCGCAAAAGGAGTCGGTGTCCTTGGTGAGGGTTTTTTGCGCCTCGGCGACGATGGGTTGGGAATCGAAGAAATACTTCACGCCCAGACTGGCCAGATAAGGTTTGAGCGGCGAGGGATCGAACTGGTCGGATTGCGGGTCGACGGTGCAGGCGGCCAACTCGAATTTGATCGGCGCTTTTTTTTGCAAATGCAGCAGCACATGCAACAGCGAGAGCGAATCCTTGCCGCCGGAAAGTCCCAACAGAATACGGTCGCCATTTCGGATCATGTCGAAGTCGCCGATGGCGCGGCCAGCGGCAGAGATCAATGATCTCGGCGGTTTGATTTCTGCTTCGGCTATATTTTCAACCATGTTTTCAGTCATGGCGGGCGTTGAATTGCATCTGGTGTAATTGCGCGTAGCGACCGCCCTGTGCCAACAGATCGGCATGTTTGCCGATCTCGACAATGCGCCCCTGCTCCATGACCACGATGCGGTCGGCTTTTTCAATAGTGGACAAGCGATGCGCAATGACGATGGTGGTGCGACCCTGCATCAGGTTTTCCAGCGCGGCCTGCACATGGCGCTCGGATTCGGTATCCAGCGCCGAGGTGGCTTCGTCCAGAATCAGGATGGGCGCGTTTTTCAAAATAGCGCGGGCGATGGCGATGCGCTGGCGCTGGCCGCCGGAAAGTTTGATGCCGTTCTCGCCCACCAGCGTATCCAGTCCTTCTGGGAGCTTCTGGATGAACTCCCAGGCATGCGCCGCTTCGGCGGCCTGGCGGATTTCATCATCGCTGGCATCGCGGCGTGCGCCGTAGGCGATGTTGGCGCGCAGCGCGTCGTTGAACAGCACGATTTCCTGCGACACGCTGGCGATGTTGGCGCGCAGGCTGGCCAGCGTGTAATCCCCGGCGGGTACGCCGTCAAACAATAACTGCCCGGTAGTGGGTGCGTAAAAGCGCGGCAGCAGGGCGACCAGACTGGTTTTGCCTGCACCTGATCCGCCCACCAAGGCCAGAGTTTCGCCGGCCTGGATATGCAGGTTGATGTCTTGCAGCGCGGGCTGCTCCTTGCCAGGGTAGGAAAGAGTTACCCGCTCGAATTGTATGTCCCCGGTGAGTTTTCCGGCGGCGCGCGTACCGGTATCGGTCTCTGGACGTTCGTCGAGGATGCCAAAGACCACTTCGGCGGAGGCCAGTCCGCGTTGAAGAATGTCATTTAATGCAGTGAGGCGTTTCATGGGTGGAAACAGCAGCATCATGGCAATGAAGAAGGCAACAAAGCCGCCGACGGTGGTTTGATTGGCGATGGCTTGCTGCATGGCAAAGTAGAAAATGATGGCCAGCGGGATCGAGCCCAGCAGTTCCACAATGGGCGTATTGGCTCCCAGTGCGATGACACGTTTCATTTCCAGTCTTCGTGCCGCATTGGCGCGTTCGTGAAATCGTTGAACTTCATAGGGTTTTGCATCAAAAACCCGGACCAGTCGATGCGCCGACAGGGATTCGGTTAATGCCTCGGTCATCAGGCCGACGTTTGATTGCGCCGCACGGGAAATTGCTCTTAACCGTTTTCCGACTTTTCGCACGACCAGGATGATGGGCGGAAATGCGATGAAGATGATGAGTGTGAGCCGCCAATTGGTCCACAGCAAATATCCCATCAGGGCAATAATGGTCAGGGTATCCTTGGTCAGGGCGGTGAGGCCCATGGTGGTCGCGCGCATGACTTGCGTCACATTGAAGGCGACATGCGCGGTCAATTGGCTGGTGCTGACATTGTCGAAATAGCTGACAGGGAGGGAAAGCAGTTTTTCATGCATTTTTTCCCTCAGGTCCTGGACAAGCCGGGTGTCGATCCAGGCGATGGCGTAGCTTGCGGCAAACCCCGCCAGTCCACGTAAAAGAAGAATTCCGATAATGCCCAAGGGCATCCATACCAGCCAGTCATGGTTTTTGGCCACGAAGCCTTCATCCAGCATCTGCTTGAACAGCGCGGGGAGAATCGGTTCCAGCGCTGCCGTGACGGCATTGGCAAGAATGGCGACGAGCAGGATCTTCCAGTGCGGTTTGGCGTATTGCAGCAGCCGCAGGTAAAGTTGGCGGCTATTCATCGTGCCTTGATGTTTCAGGGTTCTGGCCTGTTTCTTGAGATGTTGTGCAAACATTTAGAGCAGGAATACCGTGGCCAGACCGAGGAAGATGAAGAACCCCATGCTGTCGGTGGTGGCGGTGAGCAGGACGGAGGAACCCAGCGCGGGGTCGCGGTTCATGCGGTTCATGGCCAGGGGGAACAACACGCCGACCAGGGCGGCAAGCAGCATGTTCAACAGCATGGCCAGTGACATGACCGCACCCAAGGCGATGTTCTGATAAAGCGCCCAGGCGAACAAGCCCACCGCCAGGCCCCAAATCGTCCCGTTGATGATGGACACGCCCAACTCCTTGAAGAGCAGACGCCGCGCATTGGAAGACGTGACCTGACCCAGCGCCAGACCGCGGATGATGAGCGCGATGGTCTGGTTGCCGGAGTTGCCGCCGATGCCGGCAATGATCGGCATGAGCGCCGCCAGGGCTGCGAGTTTTTCGATGCTGCCTTCAAAGATGCCGATGACGCGCGAGGCGATGAATGCCGTCATCAGGTTGATGGCCAGCCACAGCCAGCGATTCTTCGCGGCTTTCCAAACCGTCGAGAACAGGTCTTCTTCTTCCTTCAGGCCGGCCATGGACAACATGTCGGATTCCGCACTTTCACGGATGTAATCCACCACCGCATCCACCGTCAGGCGGCCGATCAGCCGGTTCTGTGCGTCCACGACGGGCGCCATCACCAGATCGTAGCGTTCAAAGGCCTGTGCGGCTTCGCGCGCGTCATCGTCCGTGTGAAAGCGAACGAAGTCTTCCACCATCACTGCCGCGACCGTGGCCTCTGGATCAGAAGTCAGCAACCTTTTCAACGGCAGCACGCCGATGAGCAGGTCGTCGCGCTCCACCACAAATAATTTATCCAGCTGGTCGGGCAGACCGCCCAGGCGGCGGAGATAACGCAGGGTGACTTCAAGACTGACATCCGCGCGGATGGTGACCATGTCATAGTCCATCAACGCGCCGACGGTGTTGTCGGCATAAGACAATGCGGATTCCAGCCGGGCGCGCTTTTGCGCATCCAGCATGGACAGCAGTTCCTGGATCACGTCTTGCGGCAGGTCTTCGGCAAGGTCCGCGATCTCGTCGGTATCCAGCGTGCCGGCTGCGGCCAGCAGTTCGGCCTTGTCCATGCTGGCAATCAGCGACTCGCGCACGGAGTCGGAGACTTCCAGCAGGATTTCGCCATCGCGCTCCGCCTTGACCAAATCCCAAACGGTCAGGCGTTCATCCAGCGGCAGGGCTTCCAGGATGTGCGCGACGTCGGCCGGGTGCAGGGCATCCAGCTTTTTTTGCAGTTCGGTAAGGTTCTGTTTGTGTACCAGCGATTCGACCAGGTCCTGGCGCGGCCCGCCCTGGCGATGCACCAGATCTTCCACCAGCTTTTGACGGGCGAGCAGCGCCTGCACCTGGTTCAGGTGCTCTTCCAGGCTGTCGGGATTCTGGTGAGGGGCGTCGAATTCTTCTGTCATGGGGCCGGTTTCCGCCTGGGCGAAATTTTAACCCGGATATTTCACCAGGTCGCGGGATGCGCGAAGATGCCGCAAATTGGCCGCCAGGGCTCGCGCAACGTCGCGCCTCGGAA
>CAZVBY010000132.1:0-4783 GCA_964625895.1 uncultured Thiobacillus sp. | reverse complement strand
GCTTCACTGCGCACGTTCCGAGGCGCGACGTTGCGCGAGCCCTGGCGGCCAATTTACGGCATCTTCGCGCTCCCGCTTCGCGCCAATAGGCATCGCTATTGGCTTGGCGCGGGATGCGCAAACCTGCTCGCAACTTGGCTCGCCATCATCCCGCGACCTGGTGAAATATCCGGGTTAACAGGAACCCAGCATCGCTTTTAGTGCAGCCAGCCGGTCGCTGCCTTGTTGCCTGGATTCGGGAGTGTCTGGCCCGCCTGGCAGGGAAATGTCGCTGCCCATTTCATTGATGAATCGGCTGGGTTCGCAACCCGTCCATTCGCCGGCACGTTTGCGGCGCTCGCAGTAGGTGATGACCAATGATTTTCGTGCCCGCGTGATGCCTACATACATGAGACGGCGTTCCTCTTCCAGCCGTCCTTCCTCGGCCGCTTCTCGATGCGGCAACACGCCTTCTTCGACGCCAACAAGAAAGACGTGATCGTATTCCAGGCCTTTGGCGGCATGCAGGGTTGAAAGCTTCACGACATCCGCTTCCTCGTCCTCGCGTTCGTCCAGCAGCGTAATCAGTGCCACCATTTGCGTCAGTTCGAGCAGATTCTTCCCATCTTCCTCGCCGCGCTTTTTCAGCCAGTTGAGAAAATCACGCACGCTGTTCCAACGATTTTCGGCCGCGCGTGGCTCCTCGTTGTCGTACAGCCATGCTTCGTAGCCGATAGCCTGAATCAGATCGTCGAGTACCTGCGCGGCGGGTTCCTTTTCCGCGCGAAACGAAATGCGGTTGATGAATTCGCAGAACTCTCTCAACGATTCGAGTTGGCGCGCATTCAGCCTTTCATGCGCGGCACTGGAAAAGACAGCCTCAAATAAACTGACATGCAAATTCGCGGCGACCGCGCCCAGCGCTTCCAGCGTGGCGGCGCCAATGCCGCGTTTGGGTGTTGTCACCGCGCGGATGAAGGCCGGGTCGTCATCGACGTTGGCAATCAGCCGCAGATACGACGTGATGTCCTTGATTTCGGCCTTGTCAAAAAACGATTGTCCACCCGACAGCTTGTAGGGAATTTTTTCATTGCGCAGCGCCTGCTCGAACACGCGGGCCTGATGGTTGCCGCGATACAGAATGGCGTAATCCCTGAAACGCGCGCGATGCTGCATTTTGTGCGCCAGCATGCGCATGACCACGGTTTCGGCTTCCTGCGCGTCGTCCCTGGCCTTGACGACCTGAATCGCATCGCCAACACCCAGATCGCTCCAGAGATTTTTCTCGAAAAGTTTGGGATTGTGGGTGATGAGGCTGTTGGCGGCTTTGAGGATGCGCACGGTGGAGCGGTAATTCTGTTCCAGCTTGACCACGTGCAAGTGCGGAAAATCGTCCTTCAAGGCGCGCAGGTTGTCCGCCGAAGCGCCGCGCCATCCGTAGATCGACTGGTCGTCATCGCCCACCGCGGTAAAGCTGGCGCGCGGGCCGGCCAGCAACTTCAGCATTTGATATTGCGCGGTATTGGTGTCCTGATATTCGTCAATCAATAGATGGCGCAGACGGTTTTGCCACTTGTCGCGAATGTCGTTTTGGTCGGAAAACAGGTTGACCGGCAGGCGGATCAGGTCGTCGAAATCCACCGCCTGATAGGCGCGCAGGGTGGCATCGTAGCGGTCGTAGAGTTTGGCCCAGGTGTGATCATGCTCGTTTTCGGCGGATTGCAGCGCCTGGGCAGGCGACAGCATGTCGTTCTTCCACAGTGAAATTCGCGTGGCGGCCTGGCGGATCAGCTGCTTGTCGGTGGTTTTCAGAATTTCGGAGATGATCTGTTGCGCGTCCGCGCTGTCCAGGATCGAGAAACGCGGTTTCAATCCAGCCAAAGCGTATTCCTCGCGCAGGATGCGCAGGCCAAGAGAATGAAAGGTCGTGACGATCAGGCCCTTGCCGTCCCTGCCGTCCAGCAGTTTTGCCGCCCGCTCCTGCATTTCCTTTGCGGCTTTGTTGGTGAAAGTGATGGCCGCGATGCTGCCGGGTTTGTAGCCGCATTCGCGGATGAGATAAGCGATCTTGTGCGTGATGACGCGTGTTTTGCCAGAACCTGCGCCCGCCAGCACCAGCAATGGCCCGTCCAGGTATTGCGCGGCTTCGCGCTGGGGAGGATTGAGTCGGGATAGCATGGAAAAACCAGAAGAATCAGCCGGCATTCGGGCGGCAATTGTATCATTTGGCAAATACCGCCTTTTCCGGAAATTTTGATGTCCACCTATGTCATCGGCGATGTGCAAGGCTGTTTTGCGCCCTTGCAGTCATTGCTTGAAACCTGCAATTTCAACCCGGCCCGCGACACGCTCTGGTTTGTTGGCGATCTGGTGAATCGCGGCCCGGAATCCTTGCAAACGCTACGCTTTGTGCGTGATTTGGCCGACCGGGCGGTGGTCGTGCTGGGCAACCATGATCTGCATTTGCTGGGTGTCTGGGCGGGACATCGCAAGGTGCATCACGGCGATACGCTGGCGCCGATTCTGGAAGCGCCGGATTGCGATGAACTCATGCAATGGCTGCTGCACAGGAGAATCGCGCATTTTGAGCATGGCGTGCTGATGGTGCATGCCGGGGTATGGCCGGGCTGGGCACTGGAAGACACCCTGTTTCATGCACAAGAGCTGGAGTCAGCCCTGCGTGGCCCGGATTTTGAATGGGTGTTCGCGCATCTGTACGGCTCGACGCCGTCGAACTGGTCGGATGATCTCGTTGGCGCGGATCGCCTGCGGGTGATCACCAACGCATTCACCCGCATGCGCTTCTGCCATCCCGATGGCGAAATGGAGTTTCATCACAAAGGCCGGTTGGGTAGCGCGCCAGCGCCATTCATTCCCTGGTTTGACGTGCCGGGCAGAAAGACAGCTGGTATTCCCGTCGTGTGCGGACACTGGTCCGCGCTGGGCTTGTATTTGCGCGAGGACATTCTGGCGCTGGATACCGGCTGCCTGTGGGGTGGCCAGCTGACGGCCTTGCGCCTGGAAGACCGCAGGATCGTTCAGGTCGATTGCCCGCTTGTTCGCAGCCCTACGTAGGACTGCCGAATCCCAGGCCATGCGCAATCTGCGCATGGCAGCGTGTGGCCAATGCACGCCGGTCATCGCTGTGGATGGGCTTGCCGACATCCAGCAATACCAGGATTTCGCGTTCAGCAGTGATATTCCATAAAGACCGGCCAAAACTCAGCTCATCTGCATACGCGGCGGCGGCAGTAAAGTTTCCCTCTGGTGTACGGTAGCGCAGCGCTGCCGTAACCACAGGCAGGCCGAGCGCCACGGCAGGCTGGAACAGCGATGGCAGGAATCGCAGTAATCGGCTGCCATCGGTAGAAGTGCCTTCCGGGAACATCGCCACCCAGGCGTCATCGTCCAATAGCCTGCGCATTTCCTTGGTGATGCGGGCCGTATCAGACTTTTTCTGGCGGTTAATGAACAAAGTGCCGGCTCGCCAGGCCAGCCAGCCGATGACAGGCCATGCGCGGACTTCCTGTTTGGAAACAAAATGCACCCGCCGGGCTGCCAGAATCACAAAAATGTCGAGCCATGAAACATGATTGGCGGCCAGCAGCGCGCCCTGTTCCAGCGCAGGAAAAGGGCTGGAAATCAGGCGCACATGCAGGATGCGCAGAAGTTTTGCAGACCAGCGCGAAATCACCCGGTCCCTGTGGTCGGGTGTGTAAAAACCGAACAGGACGGCAGTCTGAAACACGCCCGCCAGGATATGCAGAGTGAGGTGGCTGATGCGCCAGATGCGGCGGATAAATATTCGCATCCGTGTATTGTAAGCGCCGATGCTCAGGCGCGATTCTCGGTTAAGTGGTGCATGTGGCTGCGGTTGATTTGCTGCATGGACAGCAGCATGAGTAGATCGGCAGTGTTAAGTTCCTGGTTCCAGGCCGGCTCGCCGCAGACCATCGCGCCCAGGCGCAGGTAGCCTTTGATCAGAGGCGGGGGCAGGCCGGGCGTGCCATTGTCGAGCGCAGCCAGCGGTAGCGGGTTGCGCGGAGTGACCTGCCATTCAATCGGGCTTGAGTGCTTGTGGCGGACATGGCGGTAAACGCTGGCGGCCAGATGCCCGCCATCAGCCATGCTGATGCTGGCGCAGCCAACCACGTAGCCATAACCATGGCGGGACATGTAATCTGTCAGGCCCTGCCAAAGCAGGTCAATGATTGCCCCCCTGCGGTAATCCGGATGGACGCAGGAACGTCCGAATTCGGCCATGTGGGGACGCAGGCAATGCAGGCGGCCAAGATCAAATCCCCGCTCGGAGTAATAGCCGGATATTTTGGCGGCAGAGGGCGGCAGGATGCGATAAGTACCGACTATCTCGCCGCTCAGGGTGTCACGAACAATCAGGTGATCACATAATTTGTCGAACGGATCGATGTCCAGCTCCAGGTGGGCGGTGGGCAGAATCGCGCCCATTTCGCTGGCAAATACCCGGTATCTGAGCTGCTGGGCTTCGGCAATTTCGACGTCGTCGACCGCCAGATAGACTCTGAAGCGATGCTGGATTTCGGCAAGTTTGCCTACGCTATTTGCAAGCATGTCATCCTCCTTGACTGATTTTCGAGTCAGGTTAAGTCAGTCTTGCGAAGAATTGTTTGCCCGCATATGAAGCCTGTGTGACAGCAGGAAGATTCATTTGTTGTCTTTAAACTGTCATGATTTGTTCATATCATGCAAGGCACTAATTTTGTTTTGACAGGTATGCGCGATTTTTCTGCCGAGCTGTTGCTTAACCGCGAGTTGGGTGTGCTGG
>CAZVBY010000131.1:0-4838 GCA_964625895.1 uncultured Thiobacillus sp. | reverse complement strand
AGCCTGCTGGTGTGCTGCGCAGCGTATCGCGGGGTGACGGCGGCGCAGGCTTCCGCGCGCTGGCCGAACCTGACGCTGAAGAAGATCCCCAAGATGGTGCTGGCGCGCTGCGAATGGGGGCACGACGATTACAGCCTGAATGTGGCCAACCTGCCGATGGCGGCGCCCTCACCCCCGGCCCCTCTCCCGGAGGGCGAGGGGAGCACATCACCCGCTCCCCGGCCCGCTCCCGGTGGGCGAGGGAGAAAAGCCGCGAAGACGGCCAACACGCCCGATTTGTTTGGCGATAGCGGGGAGGATGCGTGATGGCGAAGAAGCAGCAGGAAATCTCCATCGTTCGCTCCTCGGCGGCGGAGTATCTGACCTTTGTGGCGGCTACGGGGCAACCGTCTCAGGCAGTGGAGATGCGCTATGAGGACGAGAATATCTGGCTGACCCAGAAGCTGATGGCAACGCTCTACGATGTGTCGGTGTCGGCCATCAATCAGCATCTGAAGCGGATTTTCGGCGACGGCGAGCTGGCAGCCGAGGCAGTTATTAAGGATTACTTAATCACTGCCGCAGACGGCAAGCGCTACCGCGCCAAGCACTACAACTTGCAAGCCATCGTTGCCGTTGGTTTCAAGGTGAACAATGCCCGTGCGGTGCAATTTCGCAAATGGGCAGGCCAGATCGTCAAGGACTACACGATTCAGGGCTGGACGATGGATGTGGATCGCCTGAAAAAAGGCCATCTGTTCACGGATGAGTATTTCGACCGTCAACTGGAATATGTCCGCGAAATCCGCCTTTCGGAGCGCAAGTTCTACCAGAAGGTCACCGATCTGTACGCCACGGCTTTCGACTACGACAAGGACGCGCGCACCACGCGAGATTTTTTCGCGCTGGTACAGAACAAGTTGCACTGGGCTGTGCACCGCCACACCGCCGCAGAGCTTATCGTCGCCCGTGCCGACGCAGGCAAAGCCAATATGGGGTTGACGCACTGGGAAGCGGCACCGACCGGCAAGATCATCAGGTCTGATGTGGCGGTGGCCAAGAATTACCTGAACGCCGGGGAATTGGATTATCTGGAACGTATTGTGTCGCTGTATCTGGACTTCGCAGAGTTTCAGGCCATGCGCAAGATTCCCATGTCCATGCAGGACTGGGCCAAACGGCTCGATGGTTTTCTGGAGTTCAACGGTAACGAGTTGTTGACGGGCCCTGGAAAGATTTCGAACGAACAAGCGAAACTGCATGCCGAAACCGAGTTCGAGAAATACCGCATCGTGCAGGACAGGCTGTTCGAGAGCGATTTTGATCGGCTGGTGAAGCAGCTTGAAAACAAGAACGGCGAGGGCGAAGCATGAGCGACCGCGTACAGAACCACATTACTGGCCGCTTGTCTTTGCGCCCGCCGCAGGCGGAATCGCTGGCGCGCCTGAAGCAGGCGCTGGAGGCCGCGCCGGAGTTGCTTTTGCACGATGGGCGGGATGTTGCCGCCATTCTCTCGACACTGAAAGCCGAGTTTGCTGCGCTGGAAGACTTCGAGCGCGAGTTTCCTTCGCTGTGTTTCGCGCTGGCCACGGGGGTGGGCAAGACCCGGCTGATGGGGGCATTCGTCGCTTATCTGCATCTGGCACATGGCATCAACAACTTTTTCGTGCTTGCGCCCAACCTGACGATCTACAACAAGTTGATCGCGGACTTCACGCGCAACACGCCCAAGTACGTGTTCAAGGGCATTGCCGAGTTCGCGCAGCAGCCGCCGCTGATCATCACCGGCGACAACTACGACCAGACCGGCGCGTCGGTGATTGAGGCGCCGCAGGGTTTCGCCCACGACGTGCGCGTCAACATCTTCAACATCTCCAAGATCAACTCCGAGGTGCGTGGCGGCAAGGAGCCGCGCATCAAAAGAATGCGGGAAGTGCTGGGCGACAGCTACTTCAACCATCTGGCGAATCTGCCTGACCTTGTGCTGCTGATGGACGAATCGCACCGCTACCGCGCCAGCGCGGGCGTGCGCGCCATCAACGATTTGAAGCCGCTATTCGGCCTGGAACTGACAGCGACGCCGTTTGTTGAATCCGGCAAGGGGCCGGTGCCGTTCAGGAATGTGGTGATGGATTACCCGCTGGCGCGGGCGATGGAGGATGGGTTCGTCAAGGAACCTGCCGCCGTGACGCAGCGCAACTTCAAGGCCAGCGACCACACGCCGGAGGAAGTGGAAAAGATCAAGCTGGAAGACGGCGTGCGTCTGCACGAGACGACTAAAGTCGAGCTGCTGACCTACGCCCGCGAGAATGGCGTGAAGCCGGTGAAGCCGTTCATGCTGGTGATTGCGCGTGATACGACACATGCCGCGCAGTTGAAAGAGCTGATCGAGTCGAATGTGTTTTACGAAGGACGGTATGCAGGCAAGGTGATTCAGGTCGATTCCAGCCGCTCCGGCGCGGAGGAGGAAGAGATGATCACGCGCCTGCTGGCGGTGGAGAGCGTGGACGAACCGACCGAGATCGTGATTCACGTCAACATGCTCAAGGAGGGCTGGGACGTGACCAACCTCTACACCATCGTGCCGCTGCGCGCCGCAAACGCGCGCACGCTGATCGAGCAGAGCATCGGACGCGGTCTGCGTCTGCCCTATGGCAAGCGCACTGGCGTGGCGGCAGTGGATCGCCTCAACATCGTCGCCCACGACAAGTTTCAGGAGATCATCGACGAGGCCAATCGTGGCGATTCGCCGATCCGGCTGAAACAACTGATTCTGGAAGCACCCGACAATGACGATAAAAAAGTCAGTGTGCAGGTGGAGCCGGGCGTGATGGCGAAGCTTGGACTAGCGGACACATCGTCGCTTGCCCAAGCCGCGCTTTCGGAAAGTGATGGTTCTGCCCTTCCCGCTTCTCCAGCCGCCAGACAGGATGACGCCACGCCCGTTTTTACCTCTGAAGCAGACAAGCAGGTGGCGCAGGTCGCCATGCAGGTTATCAGCGAGTACGAGGTCAAACGCGACCTTGTGCCCAACAGCAGCGCGTTGCTGAAACCAGAGGTACAGCAGGAAATCGCAGCGAAAGTAGCCGAGTACCTGAAACCGCTACAAGGCAATCTGCTTTCCGGCGCGGACGCCTCCGCACCCGAAATCGACCTGCCTGCCATCGTGGCAAAAACCACCGAAATCGTGGTGCAGCAAACCATCGACATCCCGCGCATCTCCGTGGTGCCTACGGGTGAGGTCAAAACTGGCTTTCATCCATTTACGCTGGATTTAGGCGGCCTGCACCTGCAACCGGGACAGCGGGAAATAGTCGGACAAATACTGCGCACCAGCGAACAGTTCACCCTTTCTGCAGAATCGGGACTGAAAGAGCAGCGCCCGGAGGACTACATCGTCCACTCGCTGGTGGATTTCGACGATATCGATTACTTCACGCACGCCGATCTGCTGTATGACCTGGCAGGACAGATGGTGCAGCACCTTCGCAGTTATTTGTCCGAAGAGGAAGCGATTAATGTGCTGGACCGGGACAGGCGTATGATTGCCAGTGAAATCCACTCGCAGATGATCGGACACTTCTGGGAAGAAACCTCAGGCTACGAAGTGCATGTCAGCCGTGGCTATACCGGGCTCAGGGAGTGCAACTACACCGCCACAGCCCAAAAGACACACAACATCCGCGATACCGTGGAGGACCGGGGGCGCATCAAGCAGACGTTGTTTGGCGGCTTTGCAAGGTGTTTGTATCCCTTGCAAAAGTTCGATTCGGATACCGAGCGGCGCTTTGCCCTCATTCTGGAACGCGATGCGCTCAAGTGGCTCAAGCCTGCAAAGGGGCAGTTCCAGATGTATTACAAGCTGGGCACGGATCAACCGGAATATGTGCCGGATTTTGTCGCGGAAATCCCGGACAAAATCTACATGGTGGAAACCAAGGCACGAACGGATTTGAGTAGCCCGGAGGTAACTGCCAAAACTGAAACAGCTGTTGAGTGGTGCAAACACGCCAGCGCCTACGCGCAGGAAAATGGCGGGAAACCGTGGCTTTACCTGCTCGTTCCACATGATGAAGTCGAGGAGTCGCGCCGCCTGGCAGATTTCGAACGTTTTCTGAAACGCTAATAAACTTTGGCTAATCTGATTCCTTCCCTGGGCTCAGCCCGTTTCGACTCGCGTGGTGAACTACGTCTGGCAGAACGGCTGAAAGACTTTCTTGAAGACAATGCCTGTGTTTGGCACAACCTGCCAGTCGATCCATTCGACAAGCATCTGGGCACTGCAAAAAGTCGTCCCTGAAAATCTCCCCACCCAGCACAATGACACAAGCACGGCATTATTTCGTTACCGGCCAGGTGCAAGGCGTGGGCTACCGGCCTTTTGTTTACCGTCTGGCGCATGAATTGAATCTGTGCGGCTGGGTGCGCAACGTCACCGGCAGCGTGGAAATTTACGCCGAGGGCAGCACCGAACAACTGGATCATTTTGCCGAAGCACTAATAAGCCAGGCACCCGCAATTGCCAGGCCGGTGTTGTCGAGTGCACAAGAAGTTGCCATTGAAAACCTCGCTGGCTTTGTCATCCTGCCCAGCCAGGCAGGCGAAGCGAACATCCATGTGCCGCCGGATTATTTCGTCTGCGACGACTGCCTGCGCGAGATGAACGACCCGGCCAACCGGCGTTACCGTTATCCCTTCATCAACTGCACGCAATGCGGGCCGCGCTACACCCTGATCGAATCCCTGCCCTATGACCGGCCCGGCACCTCGATGAAAGACTTTGCGATGTGCCCGGAGTGCGCGCGCGAATATGCGAATCCGCTGGACAGGCGTTTTCATGCCGAACCGAATGCGTGTCC
>CAZVBY010000130.1:0-4915 GCA_964625895.1 uncultured Thiobacillus sp. | reverse complement strand
AGCCTGATTTGAAGCTGCACGCCCTTGCCGATCTGATCAAGCGTTATACCCGCGTCTTCCAGCATGCCTGGTCGCAACGCCAGGCACTCGACACACCCGGATTGCATGCACACGAAGCCCAGTTCCTGCCCGCCGCTTTGGCCTTGCGCGACACGCCGGTTCACCCCGTGCCGCGCACCGCGCTGTGGCTGATCATGGCCTTTGCCCTGATCGCCGTGCTGTGGGCGGCTTTTGGCCGCATCGACATCGTGGCAACCGCAGCCGGCAAGATCATTCCCAACGACCGCACCAAGCTCATCCAACCGGTGGAAACCGCCGTGGTCAAGGCCATTCATGTCAGGGACGGGCAGGCGGTTCAACCCGGTCAGTTGCTGGTGGAACTCGACGCCACCAGCGCCACGGCTGATAGCGAACGGCTGTCCAACGAAGCCCTGAGCGCGCGGCTGGAAGAGGCCCGCGCCGCCGCCATGCTCTCCGCGCTAACAAGCGGCCATGCCCCCAGGCTTGCCAACATCGCAGGCGCCGATGCCGCGCGGCTCTTGGCGGAGCAAAGCCAGGTCTCCGGTCAGTTCCAGGAATACCAGGCCCGTCGGAGCCAGTTGCAGGCCGAGATCGAACGACGCCAGGCGGAGCTACAGGCCACCCGTGAACTGGTGGCCAAGCTGGAACAGACCGCGCCCATTGCCCGCAAGCGCGCGGAAGACTACAAGAAACTGGCCAAGGACAACTTTATTTCCGAGCATGGCTATCTGGAACGTGAGCAGGCCCGCATCGAATTGGAACAGGATTTGGCTGGCAGCCGCGCCAAGACGGCTGAAATAAGCGCGGCCCTGACCGAGGCGCAACGGCAACAAGCGACCTTGGCCGCCGAGACGCGGCGGCTGTTGCTGGACCAGAAGAATCTGGCCGCGCAGAAAGCCGCCTCGCTGGAACAGGAACACATCAAGGCGGAAAGCCGAGGCAGACAGATGCGGCTTGCCGCACCCGTGGCCGGCACGGTGCAGCAACTGGCCGTGCATACCGTGGGCGGGGTGGTCACCCCGGCGCAGCCCTTGATGGTGATCGTGCCCAAGGACAATGTGCTCGAAGTCGAAGCCTGGCTGCCCAACAAGGACATCGGCTTCGTCAATGCCGGACAGAACGCCGAGGTGAAAGTGGAAACCTTCCCCTTCACCAAATACGGCGCGCTGCCTGGAAAAGTCACCCAGGTTTCCTCCGATGCGATCCAGGACGAGAAGCTGGGCCTGGTCTACGCCACCCGGGTCAAGCTTGCCAAGGACACGCTCAAGCTGGAAAACAAGACCGTGCGTCTCACGCCCGGCATGGCGGTGACGGTGGAGGTCAAGACCGGCACCCGGCGGGTGATCGAGTATTTCCTCAGTCCCTTGATGCAGTATGGGCAGGAGAGTTTGCGGGAGCGGTGACCAATCCTTGGGATAAAAACTATCTGAACTTTTTTATCCGACCGATTTGATCACGGTCGACCTGTTCAGGCTAAAAAGATACCGACATAACCATTTGATTTTTAGTGGTTTGTGCGTCAGCTAGATAATGGCGGCAGAGACAAAAAAACGCCCAGGATAATGGGGCGTTTTTTTGCGGCGTATGTGATGTTTATTTGGGCGCGGCAGGCACCATCCATTGCATCCACATACTGGGGTCGAAGTAGTTGGGCGCCGGTGCGATCTGTTGCGCTGCGGCCGGGGCAGGAGCCGGCTGCGCAGGGGCGGCAAGCGGTTGGGCGGGCGCGCCGGGCGGCACGGAATTGGGGAACATTTGCATCCAGGCGGCCGGATCGAACACGCCGGCGGCAGGTGTTGCTGCCGGGGCGGCGACGGGCGCCGTGGCGGCAGGCGCAGCCGGGAAGAAAGGCATGAAACTGGAGAAGTCCATCGACTGTGCTGGAGCCGTGACAGGCACGACGTACCCATAGACAGGGGCAGCGGCGGGCGCGGCAGGCATCATGGGGAAGAAGCCTGTTTGCGGCGCGCTGTAGGCCGGGGTAGCCGGTGCGGCGGGCATGAAAGGGAAGAAACCTGTCTGTGGTTGGGGCGGCGGCATCATGTAGGGGTTGCCGCCCATGGGCGCGCCATAACCCGCCATGGGGTTATACGGGTTGGACAGATATTGCGCCGGGTTCGACATGCCCATGGGCGCGGCCATTGTCATGGGGTTCATCATCATGGCGGGATTCACCATCGTCATGGGATTCATCATCGTCATGGGATTCATCATCGTCACGGGATTCATCATGCCCATGCTCATCGGCGCCATCATCATGGCGGGGTTCATCATCATGGCGGGATTCATCATCGTCATGGGGTTGGTCATCGAACCGAAACCAAATTGCGCGAACGCAGCGGGCGCAGCTAGGACTGCAATCAGGGGAAGGGCTAGGCGTTTCATGGCATCTCCGGAAAAAATCAGGCCGCGGGCTGCGGCCTGAGGTCAAGTGTACGATAGTTCGACGAAAGCGCGATGCGATATTCCTCGCATCGTTTAACTTTCAAGCAAGCTTGCTTCAGAGGTCTCCGTTGGCGCCAGCGATCATGATGTTGTCCATCTTGTCGCGGATGTCCGAGGCCATTTTGGCGAGTTCAGGACTGATGCCCATGCTGCTATTGACCGAATCCATCCAGGCGATGTCCCAGTCCAGCGTCAGCACCCAGATGTTCTTGTCGGCATCTTCCATGACGGCGATGCGGCAGGGCAGGTAGACGATGGCCTCGGGGGCCAGCTTCATGATTTCGCGGCCAGCGGCGATATCGCAGAAGTGAAACACTTCCATGCGCGGCGAGGTGGTGTCGCCGAGCACAACCTGGATGTCTTTCCACATCGGGCTGTGGCCGACCAGCTTGAAGTTGAGCTGATTGGCGCGCAATTTCATGGATTCCACCACGTCGTCAAAGCTCAGATCCTTCTTGGCCTTGTACTTGGTGGTCATGTAATTCATGGTGTCCTTGATGTCCATTTTCATGCCCATGGACATCATTGGCATCATCTGTTTCATCATCCGCGCTTTTTCTTCCTTGCTCACGCTGCGGCTCATGGTCCAGGGCTTGTGGGGCTGCTTGGGGGGCTGCACGCCGAACAGGCTGTAAGACGGTACGTTTTGCAGATAGGGATTGCCTTGCAGATAGGGATTGACGGGAGCTGGCGGCGCGGCGGGTGCGGGGTTGGCAGCCAGGGCGTGAAGGGGCAGGGCGCTCAGCATGGCTATGGCCAGGGCGTGCAGGGGCTTCATGTTTGTTTTCCTCCGGATGAAACGTTGCGAAACGGTTAAAAGGTCTTTGATTATGACATGCTCAAGGCGAGACAGTGGTAAGCCCCAGGGATTTCCAGCCCTGGATGCCGTCACGGTACCACTTGATCTTGTTGGCGGGGTATCCCAGCGAAAGCAGCGTCTTGATGTTGGTGGGCGACTGCCCGCACCACGGGCCGTTGCAATAGAACACCAGGGTCCTGGCTTGCGCGAAGCTCCAGAGCGGGCCATCTCGCCGCGCGCCAAAAAGCTCTTCGAGCAGGTCGGCGATTTTCTCTGCGTCGTTGCGCGCGGGGAAGAGCTGATCCCAGGGAAGCAGCCGGGCGCCAGGAATGATTCCTGTGCGCTGTGGCCAGTCGCCGTCACGCGAGTCGATGAGCAGTATGCCCGTATTGCCCGCGCTGATGGCGCGCAAGTATTCGATGACTTCCAGTTCGCCAATGGTTTCAACACCTGGCGCGAGGTGCATCGGCTGAATGCAATACGGCGGACAGGGGCGTGAAGTGAGCGCCAGATCGGGTTCGATGGTGTTGTCGATATCCGGGTTGCGCTGGATGCGGATTTTCTCGCCCTTGTGCTCGACTTCGACATAGGGCAGATCGCTCGTGATGTAAACCTTGGGGTAGTCTGCCGCGAAAGCGGGAACGACGAAAAACAGCAAGGCGGTCAGCAGGCGCTGCATGGCGGGACTCCTGGTGTGTGGGTTTTGGCAAGCCGTGACATCTGCCACGGCTTGCCAAAACACGCTGGCCATGCGGCCAGCGTTTCCGCAACGAGATACGTCGTCTCGTAATTGTAATCAGAGGTTCCTTAGCTGACGGCGGCTTCCGCGGTGCCTTTGTTGCCCGCGTTATCCTCGTAGGCGAGGACGATTTTGTCGCCCGATTTTGCGCCCTTGGCGCGGAACACCAGGTAAGGATCTTTCGAGACGCCGCCGCCCCACTCGGCGTCCAGGTAGGTTTTGCCGCCGATGGTGACGGTGACGTTACGGATGAAATTGGCCGGGATCTGCTTGCCGTCCGGGCTTTTGCGCAGGCCGTTTTCCATCGGGTGCGTCATGAGGATTTTTACCTCGGCGGCATCGCCGGACATGGCGGCGCGGATTTTGGTCGGTACAGACATCGTGTTCTCCTGAAATCGATTTGGTGATGTTGCCGGATGCGGTCAGCCGCCGCAGCCGCCGACGGTGACTTTGACTTCCTTGGCGGCGGTGTAAGTCTTGCCGCCAGCCTTGACGATGGCGCGTACGTTGGCGGTGGCGCCCATCTTGATGCGGGTGGAAAGATAACCGTCGGTATTGGAAACCTTGTAAACGGCGACCAGCGGATTGGTGTTCTTTTCGCTGAGGATGGCGATGGACTCGACACCGGGCAGGTTGGCGAAGATTTCAACCGGCACGACAGAACCGTTTTCCGCGATGTCGGGAGCCTTGACGGTGATCTTGTCGCTGGCTTCAGCCTTGTCTCCGCCGATGGCAGCGAGTGCGGTTTCTTTCTGAGTGGCGGCAAAGGCGGCCTGATTCCAGTCAGCCAGCACTTGGGTGGGCTTGAGCAGGCCAGCGGCCACGGCCACTGAAAGCGCGCCAAACCCGCCTGCGCCTTTCAGCACGTTTCTGCGCATTGCGTTCATGCAGTGTTCTCCTCTGTAAAATTA
>CAZVBY010000129.1:0-4946 GCA_964625895.1 uncultured Thiobacillus sp. | reverse complement strand
TTGAAGGAGACTCAACAACAACCAGTTTCATAGGGGTTTGTGTCCGGCTGATTAGTGCAGCGTGGTTTCGTTGAGCAGAAATTCTTCCAGAAAGGTGTAGTGCTCGATCTGGCCGCGGCTCCACAACACGATCAGGCTCATCCAGCGCACCTGTTCAGGTGCGATCTCCTCGCCGTGCAGGTGCATCAGGCCATTGATGACCCATTCGCGCGATTCGGCGTCGAGAATTTCCGACTCCTCCAGAAACCGCAGCGTGGCGATGCAGCCCTCATCCAGCCGTTCCTGTTCCTCAGGCGCGTAATGCCGGAAGTGCGGAGCTGCCAGCAGCCTTGGGTGCGATTCGCTGGCCGACATGCGGGCAAACCAGTCCAGCGCGCCCTTGACCGAGGATTTGTCGAATCCTGCGGCGGACAATTTCTTTTCCAGCATGTCACGGTCGGGCGCCAGCTCTGCCATGCGGTAGCTTTCATAAAGATAAACAAGAATATCCAGCATCGAACTACCTTGAATAATCCATTGCGCGGCTGTGATCCGGGGTTGGGCAGTGCTCCCACGGTTTCACTTGCAAGTGAAACCGGCTGCGTTCGGCAGGGTGTGCGAAGGCACACCCTGCGTTTCGAGCCTCGTCCTCTTGTATATCAAATACACTCCGGTTCCTGCGCGCTATCCGCCCCCGGCTGACAGCCTGCTCATGACGATTCTTCAAGGTGTTCATAGTTTTTTATATGAGTCGTTGGTAACGCCCGCCGGGAAGTTGTGCCACCCGCCCTTCCAGTTCGAGCGTCAACAGCTTCGCCGAAAGCGCATCCACCGTCAACCCGCTGCGCTCGGCAAGCATGTCGATACTGACCGGATCGTGGCCCAGAAGCGTCAGAACCGGCCCCTCGTCCACACGGGTATCGGTTAGCGGCACTGGCAAGACCGGCCAGGCGAGTTCCTCGAGGATGTCCTGCGCGGATTCAACCAGCTTGGCGCCCTGCTTGATCAGCGCGTGACAGCCCTTGGACAGGGGCGAGTGGATGGATCCGGGGATGGCCATGACCTCGCGGCCTTGTTCCAGCGCTTGCCGGGCGGTGATCAGCGAGCCGGAATTGAGGGCGGCCTCCACCACCAGAACGCCGCGAGACAGCCCCGAAATGATGCGATTGCGTTTGGGGAAGTGGCCTGCCGCAGAGGGCGAGCCCAAATGAAACTCTGACAGCATCAAACCTTTTTCGGCGATTTCATGCGCCAGCGCCTTGTTGCGTGCGGGATAGACGCGGTCAAGCCCGGTGCCAACCACGGCAATGGTCGAACCGGGTCCTTTCAACCCGCCTCGATGCGCGGCGGCGTCGATGCCCAGCGCCAATCCGCTGACGATGGTGATGCCCGCGCCAGAGAGCGCCTGGCCGAAGGCTTCCGCGTTGGCCTCGCCTTGCGGTGTGGCGTTGCGGCTGCCGACGACGGCCAGACAGCTTTGCAAGAGCAGTTCGCGCCGCCCCATGCCGTAAAGCAGCGCGGGCGGGTCGGCGGTTTCCAGCAGCAGCGGCGGATAGTCTTCATCCCGAATCGTGATGAGATGATGGCCGGCCCGGCTCAGCCAGTCGGTGGTTTGCTGCAGTAGACGCGCTTCCGGGCCGGCTTGCAGGGCATCGATCTGTTTTGCGCTCAGGCAGGCCGCAAGCTGCGCCCGGTTTGCGGCCAGTACCGCAGCGGGCGTGTCGCAGGCTTCCAGCAGGCGGCGCATGGCGCCATCGCCGATACCGGGAATGAGCGCCAGCCTGAGCCAGGATTCGCGGATTTGTGCCGCGTCAGGCATACATGGGCTTGTTGTCGTAGAAGTTGAGCATGCCCTTGACGATGCGGTAGATGTACCAGATGCCGGCAACGAACAAAATGACAAAGCCGACAATGATGACGCTGGTGAGGAAACCGATGGAAAACCACAGCACCGAGAACCAGAAGGTGCGGATTTGCCAGCGGAAATGGCTTTCCAGCCAGGTGCCGGCCACGTCTTCGCGCTTGATGTAGTTCATGACAACGGCAACGATGGCGGTCAGGCCGACGACGATCGACGCGGCATATAGAAAATAGATGATCTGCGTGAGATTGCGCGCTTTGTCCTGATCCTGGCTCATGAAGTCTCCCTTGTGATTGGCGTGCTTGTAAAAAAAGAAAACCGCCCTCACGGGCGGTTGTTGGTGCGGCCGTGCGGGCGCAATGACTGTATCAGGGATTTTTCACCGTATCCAGCAGATAGACCGGTCCATCCGACTGCATGATCAAGGCGTAGGACACCTTGTCGTAAACCCGGTAGACCATGACCAGCCCGGAGCGGGCGTCCGGCAGCTTGACCCTGCTTTCATCCTGCTCGTAGCAGCCAATCCGGGTCAGCGCCTTCAGGTCGGAAGCCTGGTCGTAAGAGAGCTTGCTGTTGTCCTTCAGGCAGCGCAGGTCGGTAAACAGCCAGGCGCCGCCGCCGGGTAGGCTGCCCTGGCGGCGGTCCAGCCAGCTGATTTTCTCGATTTCATTCTTGTCGAGCTTGACGGTGTTGCCGGTGTGGTAGATCGCCAGCACATGGCCGGGGGCCAGTCCATGATTGCTGCCGCGGTTCAGCACCACGGTTTGCAGATGGCCGCTGTCCGATACCCCGCCATACGCGGAGATGATGCGGCCGGCGACCTCGGTTTCTGGCGCGCGCGGCTGGTATTCAAATGTGTTGCTATCGGCGGCGGGCAGCAACTTGTCCTTGGCCAGCACCTCGCGCGCCGAGTGGGTGATGCGGATTTTCTGTGGTGCGCCGCCAGACAGGGTGCGCGCATCGCCGATATATTCGACCTCGTGGCCCAGCACCTCGCCGGTTTCCGGGTCTTTCAATGCCTTGCCGGGACGCAGGATGTTCCAGCGGGAGACGTCGGCGGGGCCGCCGGTGGCAAACACATCGTCGCCGCGCCCCATGATCACGCGGTCTTCGTTGGTGCCCAGAATGAAGGGGGCGCCGTCCAGCGCACCGGCGGAAACCACGCGCGGTTGCGACAGGAACGAGTGGATCGCGGAAACCGGAATGGTCTGGATTGATCCGTCGCTAAGCTGTTGTTCACGGATATTCGGAGAAAGCTTGATGGTACGCATGCCATGCCTGTCGCCCTTGATGAGCGATAGTCTTGGTTCCTTGCCCGAGCGATCCAGCACGATCAGGTCGCCGGGGTAAATCCAGTGCGGATCCTTGATGGCGTCCTTGTTCATGCCCCAGATTTCCGGCCAGCGCCAAGGGCTTTTCAGAAATTTGCCCGAGATGTCCCAAAGCGTATCGCCCCTGACCACAATGTATTTATCCGGCGCATTCTCGCGCAATTTCAGCTCGTCGGCGGACAACGGCTGGGTCAGGGCGCAAGTGGAAATCGCCAGGGAAAGCAGGAGTTTGCGCAGCGGGTGATTCATGGTGGAACCCTCGATTTAGACCTTGTCTAATTGCATTGATAAAGCTACTGTTGCGTTTACGGACAGAATTGACGGGAATTTATATGCCGCGACACAAATCTGTCGCCCGGTCGGATGCCAGTGGCGTTTCGGGCGGTTTGTCATGACCGTTCGCCGGGTAAAATGCCGGGTTTGCAGACGCGACATAAATATAAATTGAGCAGGAAATTCCGAACCAACCGTTTGTGAACCGGCATCGATGAGCAATGAATTCTTTTTAACATGGCCAAGCTCGACATTCTCCGCTATCCCGACCCCCGCCTCCACACCGTCGCCAAGCCCGTGCAGGTGGTGGATGCGCGCATCCAGAAGCTGGTCGAAGACATGGCCGAAACCATGTACGCCGCGCCCGGCATCGGCCTGGCTGCCACCCAGGTCAATGTGCACGAGCGCGTGATTGTCATCGACATTTCCGAGGACAAATCCGATCTGCGCGTGCTGATCAATCCCGAAATCATCGCCAAATCGGGTGATATTGAATGGGAAGAAGGTTGCCTGTCAGTGCCGGGCATCTACGACAAGGTACATCGCGCCGAAAAAATCCGCGTGCGCGCCCTCAACAAAGAAGGCGAGTTTTACGAATTCGATGCCGACGACCTGCTGGCCGTGTGCGTGCAACACGAAATGGATCACCTGATGGGCAAGGTGTTCGTTGAGTACCTGTCACGCCTGAAACAAAACCGCATCAAGACCAAGCTCGTCAAGCAGGAGCGGGAGCACCGCGAAACGCACCCCAGTCGCGCTTCGCTCTGAGTCGATGAAAATCATTTTCGCGGGCACGCCCGAGTTTGCGCGTCAGGCGCTGGCCGCCATCATTGCCGCCGGGCATGATGTGGTGCTAGTGCTTACTCAACCTGACCGCCCCAGCGGGCGCGGAATGAAGCTTACGTCCAGCCCGGTCAAGCTGGAAGCGGAAGCCCACGGCATCCCGGTTTATCAACCCGAAAAGCTGAAAGACCCTGCGACCCACGAACCGATTCGCGCCGCAGGCGCCGAGGTCATGGTGGTCGCCGCCTACGGCCTCATCCTGCCCCAAGCCGTGCTCGACATGCCGCAACGCGGCTGCCTCAACATCCATGCCTCCCTGTTGCCGCGCTGGCGCGGCGCCGCGCCCATCCAGCGCGCCATCGAAGCGGGTGACGCGGAAACCGGTATCGGCATCATGCAGATGGAAGCCGGGCTGGATACCGGCCCCGTGTTGCTGGAAAAACGCCTGCCCATCGAGCCAGAGGACACGGGTGCCAGCCTGCACGACAAACTGGCCGCGCTGGGTGCGGCGGCGATCGTCGAGGCGCTGGGTCAACTGGACGAATTGCACCCTGTGTCACAGCCCGAAGCGGGCATCACCTACGCCCACAAATTGAGCAAGGAAGACGCCAGCATTGACTGGAACCTGCCCGCTGAAGTGCTGGCGCGCAAAATCCGCGCCTTTAACCCCGTGCCCGGCGCGTGGACCGCATTTTCTTCCCCTCTCCCCTCGCGGGAGA
>CAZVBY010000128.1:0-4978 GCA_964625895.1 uncultured Thiobacillus sp. | reverse complement strand
TCTGCCTCGTACAGCTTTGCGTACTTCAGGAATGCATAGAAGGACATGGTCACTGAACCAATAAAGCCCGCCCAGCCATTCAGGAAGCTGCGCTTGAAAATGTAACTGCGAATGAAAAAGAGCGGTGGATAGAACACCATGATCCAGGGATTGGCGCGTTTGCCCTTGGCCTGCTTGTCTTTCACCAGCCCGGTGGAATAGTGGTTGATCTTGTCGACTTTCACATGCACGCTGGTTTCGCCAAAATGATAAAAGGGGTGACGGAGTTTCAAGACCGGCCCTGTTACCTCTGGCGCTGCGTGAATGGGCATGTCGGTGACATGCCCCCTGGTTTTGTCGAACAGGCGCAGAAAATGATTCATTCGTACACGGGGGGATGACATTTTCCAGAAAAGCTGTTCCTGTCGAGGTAGCGTATAACCGGCGGCGCTTGGCCCTTTCTCAAGCAGGGACCGAATTTCCGCCTGCGATTCCGGCGAGAGCACTTCGTCGGCATCCAGCAATAACACCCACTGGTGGGTGGTGTGTTCCAGCGCCAACTGCTTCTGCGGCCCATAGCCAAGGAATGGGTGCTGAAAAAACTGGCAGCCGTAGTCACGCGCAATTTTTTCCGTGCTGTCGGTGCTGTAGGAATCGAGAATCACAATTTCATCGGCCCATTTCACGCTTTCCAGGCAGGCGGCCAGAGTGCGGTCGTTGTTGAAGGTGGTGACGAATGCGGACAGCGGGGTCATGGGCGGCTTTCTGCGGCAAGCGATTGATATAAAAAAAGCGTCTGTTCCAGCATGTCGTCAAGCGGCAGGAAATGCTTGTCCGGAACTGGCGGAGGCGATTGAAGCATGGAAGAGATGCGCGAAAAGGCTTGTTCGGGAGCGTTGGCTGGCAGCAGACCTTGCGGGTAGATGAGGCGCAGGATTTCGCCAACGCCGCCGTGCTGGTATCCGGCGCAAGGGATGCCAAGCCGCAAGGTCTCCAGCGTGGTACGGCCAAAGGACTCCGGTTGGGTGGAAAGCGAGAGCACCAGGCTGGAAATGGAGAGGATTTCCCTCAGGTCGCCACGTTCACCGGTAAAGCTGATGTGATCCTGCATCCCCAGCTTGCGCACATTTTCTTGTAATTCACGCAGATAGTCCTGCTTCGCGCTCGATGCGCCGCCTACGATCAAACCATGCACAGGCAGTCCGGATTCGATCAGTTTTTGCATGATCAGGATAAAGTCGGTGTGCCCTTTGAGGCGGGTAATGCGTCCTGGAAGGGTGAGCAGTCGTTTGTTGTGTATGCCGGGAAACTGCTGTTCGAAATTTTCTTTCCAGGCCGGATCAGGGTGGTAGCCATAAGGATATGCGTCGCCCGAAACGCCCCGATAAATAATCAGGATGTTTTCGCGTGATACGTTTGCATAGTTTTTCAGAATGTAAGCGCGCACGGTTTCCGAGACGGCAATCACGCGCTCGCCCTTGGTCATGATTGCGCTGTAGAAATTGACCGAATAAAGGCCATGCACGGTCGTGACAAATCGTGGCCGTGTCAGCGGGTCCATGCCCTTCCATGCCAGATAACAAATCCATGCCGGCATACGCGAGCGGGCATGCAGAATGTCAACCTTGTTTTCAACCAGAAACCGGCGCAGGCGAGGGATGAGGCGCAGCGTCCACAGGCTTTTTTTGCCGATATCCCATTGCACATGCTCGCTGCCTTCCCGTTCGAGTTGTTCGACCAGTCGCCCGCCAGCCGAAATGACGATGGAGCGGTGGCCGTGTTCCGCCAGATATTTGCCAATTTCCAGCGTGCCGCGTTCCACGCCGCCAGATTGCAGCGCGGGAAGCACTTGCACAACCGTCAGTTTGCTTTCAGCCATTTTTTGTCAACTGGGAAAGAAGCGTTTTGGCGCTGCGCTCTGCCTCATTTAAAGGTTGCGCGTTGGGCGGGAGTTTGCCGGTGGTTTGCCAATCCGCAAACGAAGTCAGGCGTTTTTTCGCGACCAGTTTTCCCAGCCCGCGCGCGACCCGGCCGGGTTTGAGGTAAGGCAGTTCAAAACAGCCGACAGCCGCGCCCGATGTCAGTGCCTCGTACACCATGGAGGCGCTGTCGGGGGTGACCCAGACCTGTCCGGCTCTGGTTAAATTGACGGGCAGCCAGTCCGCGCTGACTTTGTCATGCGCGACTGCCTGAAGGTTAGGCAGATTCAGTTTTTGCAGATTGATCAAGAAACCCATCGGCGTGCGCCGCGAGTTGGTCAAATGCCAGTTCACTTGCGGCTGATGTAACGCAATCAGATGAATTTGCTTGAGCAACGCGGTTTCGCTCCAGCCGTATTCGGATGACGGACCGCCGATCAGCATCAGGCCGGTGCGTTGATCCTGCTGACCCGGCTGGATGCGATTGATGGGGCCGACTGTGGTTAAAAGATATTCCTCCCTCCCTTTTGAGGGGGAGTTAGGGTGGGGGTGAGAATCCCCCGGCTCACTTTGTTCGCTACCCCCTTTATCAAGGGGGTTAACGGCTAGCTCTACCCTTGATGGGGAAGGGCTATGGTGGGGGTGAGAATCCCCCGGCTCACTTTGCTCGCCACCCCCTTTATCAAGGGGGGAAATCCCCCGGCTCGCGCGGCTCGCCACCCCCTTTGACAAGGGGGTTGAACACTCTCCCCCCCTTGATAAAGGGGGGCCGGGGGGGATTTCATCAGGAAAATCATGCTCGGGCGCGATCACAAAATCAAACCACGACAGCGGCAGGGAAGGCTTCATCAACACGGCAATTTTTCCACCATGCGCGCGCCGCGCGGCCAACATCGGCCAGTGTGTGGCGTGGCCCGCGCCAATGATCAGGTCGGGTTTGGGGAGCGTCTTGCCAGTTGGAAATCGTTTGAGCAGCCAGGCAAAAAAACAGGGCCAGCCTTTGGCAACCGGCACGGTTTCCAGCTGGCAGGGAGTAAGCCGGCTAAGGGCCTCGATCAGGCCCAGGGTCTGGTTGTCGTGGCCGCGCTTGCCGTCGGTGAATCGCCAGATCGTCAACATGCCGAAGATTCCCGCCAGTCCCGCCCAATGGCTGCTTGCCAGGAATAAGGCGACGGATCGAGAAAAGGCGATTCGTCATGCACCAACTCCGCCAGCAATCGGCTGCTGGCCGGCGCCATGGTGACCCCGTAGCGAAAATGCCCGGTATGCAGCCACAGGTTCTCGACATCCGGATGCCTGTCGATCACCGGCAAGTTGCCGGGGCTGCCCGGTCGTAGACCTGCCCAACTGTTGATGGGCTGGTGGCGGGAAAGGGAAGGAAGCATGGCGCAGGCTTGCCGGTGCAGCGCGTCAAGCGCCTCGTCCGTGGTCAGCGCGTCAAAGCCGGCGTGTTCCACCGTGCTGCCTGCCAGCAGATGGCCATCGCGGCGCGGCACAAGATAAAAGCCATCCTGTAAAACGATGTGCCCCAGTTGGTGACTGCCCGGCGCATACAGCAGCATCTGGCCGCGCACCGGTCGGATGTTTGGAACCGGCGCCAAAGCGCCCAATGCCCGGCCTGACCAGGCGCCAGCCGCCAGCACAAACAGGTTTGCATCGAGCTTGCCGCGGGACGTGATGGCAGCCCTTGCGCGGCCATTTTGCACATCCAGCTCCGTAACGGCGCTATTTTCCAGCAGGGTTCCGCCAGCGGCGGCAAGGGATTTTTTCATGGCGGCCAGCAAACGCGGGTTGCGAATCTGGGCGATTTCCGGCAACCAGATTTGTCCTTTCCGGATTTCCACGGCCAACTGATGCGCCTGGCACCAATCAGACGCGTGTTCCCGCCCATTCTCCAGCCGCACCGCCATGCCGCATGCCCAAAACTCCGGGTCGATGCCGGATTGTTGTGCCAGGGACGCGGCCCACTCCGGCCAGGCGCGCATTCCCGCCATTGCCAACCGGCTAACCGTTTCCGGATATTGCCAGGGCGGCAAGGGAGACAAAATGCCCGCCCCCGCCCAGGATGACTGGCCTGCCTGCCCTTGATCGGCCACGGTCACGGACAAGCCGCGACGAACCAACGCCAGCGCGGCGCTCAAGCCCATGGCGCCCGCGCCAATGACCAGAACATGCGGTGTCATCTACCCATCCAGATTTCAAGAAAGTAAAGCAATGTAAACCTATGTCTTTGGTTATATGGTGTTTTTTTCCGGTACCTGCAATGCTTTGCAAAACACAAATGACAAAAGGCAGGGGGATAACATGCACGCCCAAAACACACCGCAAAGCGGCTTCACGCTGGTGGAACTGCTCGTGACCATTGCCGTGCTCGCCATTGTATTGGCGTTGGGCGTGCCAGGCTATGCCAAATTGGTCAACCACACGAGATTATCCAGCACGACCAATGATCTGATTTCGGCGCTTGCCCTGGCGCGTTCCGAAGCGATCCGGCGCGGTGTCCGCGTGACCGTCTGCAAAAGTGCGGCCCCGATGTCTGATGAGCCGGCCTGCCAGACCCGAGGAACCTGGCAAACCGGCTGGATTGCCTTTGTCGACCGCAATCAGACGGGCCAGCGCGATAGCGATGACCAACTGCTGAGAGTATGGCAAGGCACCGATAGGGCCAGTATCAGCGCAAGCAATTTCAACACCTACGTCAGCTACATGCCGGATGGCAGAAGCCGCGGCCCCAATCATCTGGCCACCGGCAGCTTGACAATCTGTCTTGCCGGCAACCAGCGCAAGATCATCCTCAACTCGACCGGGCGAGTCCGCCTGCAGAAAGGGATTTGCTGACGATTTCCGTCTTCCCGAAAAGACTGTCAAGCCTGCCCGGGTTTTGCCGATATAGCCAATAGCCCCGGCCTTTCCGTGGCGTAAAAGCCGTTGGTACGGGGATTCGTGCCGTATATCCGGACATGCTGGCATTGCGGCGAATCATGCGATTAGGCTTAAAGCGTGAAAAAGACAGACATGACACTTCCTGAAAAAATCTGCCGGGGTTTTACCCTGGTGGAGCTGATGGTGACGGTTGCCGT
>CAZVBY010000127.1:0-4982 GCA_964625895.1 uncultured Thiobacillus sp. | reverse complement strand
CTCATGCACCTTCCCATGAAATTTTTGGCCGGTCTGGTGAAATATCCGGGCTAGGCGCGAGGAGGCGACATAGCGGGCTCTATGGCAACGACGAGCAACGCCGCCATGCGGAAAAAGACGCCGTTTCATGTTGCGCTATTTCGCAAGCACCACACTAGCGTGCGGGTTCAAGCTTATCTTCCCTGCCTTGCCGCGCGTGCGGCTTCTTCGTAAACCGAGCCCAGATTGATCATGGCCTTGGTGTAGCCTTGCGTGGCGGCTTTCTGGAACCAGCCGATGGCGGCGTTCAAGTCCTTGGACACGCCGGAACCATCCCGATACAACACGCCCAGGTTGTTCTGCGCGGCGGCATCGCCACCATCTGCCGCCTTGCGGTACCACTGTGCGGCGGCGGCGGCATCCTTGGCCACCCCCTGGCCGGATTCATAAATCACGCCCAGGTTGTTCTGCGCCCAGGTCACGCCTTGGTCAGCAGCTTTTTTCAGCCATTCCAATGCGTCTTTTTGGCTGCCGGGATCTTTCGCCATCAGCCAGCCCAGACGCGCCTGCGCCTCGGCCATGCCCTGATCGGCGGCCTTGCGATACCAGGCCATGGCATCGGCAGGATTGGCCGCGATACCTTTGCCCTGTTCCAGCATTTGCGCCAGGTTGAACTGGCCGTGCATGTCTCCGGCGTCGGCGGCCTTGCGGAACCAGTTCAACGCCTCGACAGGGTTGGCCTCCGCGCCACGCCCGTCACGCAGCATCACGGCCAGATTATTGGCTGCCACGGCATGGCCCTGCGCCGCCGCTTTTTGATACAGCGCGATGGCGGCCTGCGGCGTTTGCGCAACGCCTTCGCCGCGCTCCAGCATATAGGCCAGTTGCGTCATGGCGCTGGTGTCGCCCAAATCGGACGCGGCCTTGAACCAGTGCGCGGCCTGGGTGGGATTGGGCTGTGCGCCTTCCCCTTTCAGATACATCCAGGCCAACCTGGTTTGCGCCTGGATGTTTTTCTGCTCCGCTGCCTTGGCCAACCATGCCAACGCCTTGGCTGGATCTGCCGGCACGCCGTTCATGCCCTTGCGATACAGCGTGCCCAGATTGGCCTGTGCCGAAGTATTGCCGGCTTCCGCCGCCATGGTCATCCACTTGATGGCCTCAGCCGGATCGGCCTTGACGCCGCGGCCTTCGGCAAAACGCAAGCCCAGGTTGTTTTGCGAGGCCGCATCGCCAAGTTCGGCGGCGCGTGTCATCCATTTCACCGCCTGGATATCATCTTTTTGCACATGCTTGCCATCCTGATACAAGCCAGCAAGGAAGGCCTGTGCATCGGGCAGATTCTGTTCGGCGGCCTTGGTCAGCCAGTTCAGGCCGCTTGGTACAGACTTGGCATCATTCAACTGCAACAGGCCCAGATTGTATTGGGCAGCGGGTTCGCCAGCCGCCGCGGCCTTGCCGTACCAGTTCATGGCCTTGGCGAGGTCCTTCGCCACGCCCTCGCCCTTTTCATACAGCCAGCCCAGCTTCATCTGCGCTTCGGTGTCCCCCTTGTCGGCGGCCATCTCGTAATAGCGCATCCATTCGGCAGGCGCGGGAAGATTGTTGGCAATCACCGACGGCGCACTCAAGGACAGCATCAGACTCAACATGATTCTGGACAACGGCTGTGACATGGTTTGACTCCTCATCAATTTATGCAGGATTACGATACTCGATCGGAATATTGACCCAGGCAGGCACTGGCTCGCCGTTGCGGCGGGCGGGTTTGAAACGCCAGCGTCGCACGGTTTCCATGGCGGCCTGCTCGAGCACGGATGCGGCGCGTGGCGGACGGACGAAAATCTCGCCGACCTGGCCATTCGTCAGCACCTGGGCGCGTAACGTCACCACGCCTTTGTAATTGCCAGCCAGCGCTGCAGGCGGGTAAGTCGGCTGGATATTTCCCGGCAGCAGCACCGGAGGCGACTCCATCACCATGGCCGATTCCGACCCCATGATGGTTGCCAGCCCCTCGGGCAGCGGCTTGCGGTCAAAGCCCGCCAGCATCAACGGCAGTTCGCAAATGGTCTTGGGCGAATGCACCTTGACGGATTTGGCCTCGTAGCGCTCCTCGACGATATGGGCCACCGCTTGCGCCTCGACACGCTGCATGGCAGCGGCGCCGGCATCATCGGCCACCCTTGCCAGCATTTCCGAACCGCGATCCGGCACGATGGCGGCATTCATGCTGCCCACTGCCGGGCCGATGCTGCGCGCTGACCCGGCAGAGGCAATCAGTTGGCCGCTCCCCGAAGCCCCCTCCTCCATGCCCCGGCTGCCGCCGCTGCCCGGCCGCGAGAAATCTCCCGCGCCCGCGCCACGCCCGGCCAATGCGCCGCCGCCTGCGCGCGTGCTGCCTTGCAGGCCGGATACGCCACGCTCCTCTCCTGGCAAGCCGCGGCCTGCGGTGCCAGCGGAAGACTCGCCGAATGCGGCAATCTGGCCCGCGCCACCGCCGGTTTTTGCCGAACCAGGCGCAATCGCGCTGCCCGGCATTGCCGCCTGTTGCCCGCCGGCCGAGCGGATTTCCGTCGGCGCCAGCCCGCTGGCCTGCGCCACGCTACCCGCCGGCGTTGGCGAAGCGGTGCGGCTGCCGTTGCCCGCCGCACGCGCCTGCTCGGGCGATAAAGACGTACCGGAAGCCGAAGCCGCCAACTGGCCGCCGGCGGATCGGATGTCCGTGGGTGTCACCCCGCCGGGGCGCGCCGCGCTCATTTTCTCCGGGGCGCTGGCACGCGCGCCGTTCTGCGTGCCGCTGGCAGGCAGTGCAGAAGCGCCCGCGCCACTCGCCTGAAGGCTGTAAGCCTGACTGGCTTCGCTGCGCGGGCCGCCGCCCATGGCAGTTTGCGCGGCGCCGCCCTGGCTGCTGAACTGCCCGCCGCGTTTGGCGCTATGGCGGTATTCGGGCGCCAGCGTCTGCGCAGCGGGGGTATTGCTTGCGATCAGCGTGGGGCCATTTTCAGATTCCACGCCGAGCGCGGGTTTCATCTGCATCCGCGAGGAAGCTTGCTGTCCGGCGCTGGCGATCTGTGGCCGAATGGCGCCGGCTTGCTCGGCGTTCTGGAAGGCCGCCGCGGCCGGTGCTTGTCCCGGAACGGTACGGCTGGTGCCGGCCACCGGGGATGAGGCATCCGGTAACGCCACCGCAGGCGCTGCCCCCCGCCCCTTGATCCCACGCTTGCGGGGTTTGGCGGGGGTGGCTTCGACCACCTGCACGGCCATTTCCTGGTCCGGCGTCAAGGGAACCGGTTTCTCCTGCTTGGGCGGTCTGATTTTCGACGCTGCCTCACGGTTTTGTTTCACAACCGGCCGGGGTTTGGCCGCCGCATAATGCGGGCTGGTCTTGATCGGCTCTGCGGGCATCATCTCGACTTCCACCACGATGGGACGCGGCGGCGGCGGCACGATGGCCCACTTCAAGCCCATCAATACCGCCAGATGCAGTGCGAGCGAGGCAGCCAGGCCAGCGTAATGACGGCCCTCGAACCGGTCAAAGGCCGGTTGCAGCGAGCGATAGCGTTCCGCTTCGGCCTGGCTGGCCGGTGACACGGCTTGTGTTTCAGTTTCCGCCATGCTGTTCCTGTAGCGCGGTCACAAAGGACAGTTTGGCGACGCCTGCGCGGTTGACTGCCGCCATGACTTCGGCAATGCGGCCATAGGGCACTTTTTCGTCGGCCCTGAGCTGGACATTGACACTCTTGCCATCCTTGATCAGGGATTTGAGTTTGGTTTCCAGGTCGGCGCCGACCACTTCGCCCTGATCGACATAGACCTTGCCGTTGGCATCGATCGTCAACTCCACGGCCTTGACATCCGGCAGCTTGGCCACCGGCGCGGTCTTGGGCAGATTGACATTCATCGACTGCATGAGGAACGGCGCCGTCACCATGAAAATCACCAGCAGCACCAGCATCACGTCCACCAGTGGCGTGACGTTGATTTCACTCATGGCGTTGTATTCGGATTGCGTGTTGAAAGCCATGCACGATTCCCCTTATTTGTCTTCGATCTTGAAATCGGACTTGATGGACAGATGCAGGAAATCGGTGGCGAACTGCTCCAGCTCCGCCACCATCAGGCGCACGCGGCGCACGCCCCAGTTGTAGGCCAGCACGGCAGGAATGGCCGTGGCGATGCCTATCGCGGTTGCAATCAGCGCCTCGCCGACCGGCCCGGACACAACCTCAAGCGAAGCCGTTCCCGTAATACTGATCTCCTTGAGCGCATGCATGATGCCCCACACCGTGCCAAACAGCCCGACAAAGGGCGCCGTGCTGCCGATCGAGGCCAGAATCATCAGGCCGGATTCCAGCCGGTGCTGCTCGCGCTGCACCTGCGCGCGCAGGTTGCGTTCGAGAATTTCCTGCTTATCGCCCGAAGTGCTCAGGGTTTTTTCATTGGACTGGGTCTGGCGCAGGCTTTCAAAACCCGCCTGGGTGAGGCGCGCCAGGAAACCTTCTTCCTTGACCGAAGCATCTTCCGCTTCCTTCATGCTGCGCGCGGCCCAGAACACCCGCTTGAAACGCTCGTTCTGGCTGCGCGAGCGAATCTGCAGCCAGCCCTTGGAAAAAATCAGAAACCAGGCCACCACCGAAAACAGCAACAGCACGACCAGGGTGGCGTTGACCGCCGTGGATTGAGTGAAATCAAGCATGAAAACTCCCTGAAACTACAGATGGGTAAACAAAGATTTTTGCGCGGTGCGCGAAAGAGCCGTCTGGTTGATCAGCCGAAACTTCCCGTGAAATGTGCAGGTCATTTTAACAAAGCATCGCCACGACATATTGAATATTTTTTATGCACAACACCAGATATTGTTATCGTGTTGCGAATTTTTCTTCCCGCCAACTGCTCCCGCCAGTCGGCCGATGGCCGGAAACTATGCGAAAATCGCTGTCTTTTTAATGCAAACAACCGGCTTCGAGGCCATTCCAGCAGGAATGCCCTCTGACGCCCCGCAC
>CAZVBY010000126.1:0-5156 GCA_964625895.1 uncultured Thiobacillus sp. | reverse complement strand
ACGTTGACGCTCACTGACGGCTAAAATATGCGAATGCTCGGGTTTTATGCCGCCAAACTGACTTCCTTTTTGATTTTGCCGCCAGCTGTCCTGATCTGGCCGCCTTTGCTGGCGTTGGCATTGAGAAAAAAACGACTGGCCGCCCAGTTGACCGGACTCAGCCTGGGATTGTTCGCTCTCTTCTCGCTGCCCGTTGTTGGCGGCTGGTCGTTGCAAAGTCTGGAAATTGCGCCTGCGCTAGACTTTTCCGCCCTTCCAAAGGCCGACGCCATCGTCGTATTGGGCGGCGGGCGGCGCATCGACAGCCCCGAATACGGCGGCGATACCCTCAACGCTTTCACCCTGGAACGCCTGCGCTATGCCGCGCGGCTTTACCGCGCCACCGGCAAGCCGGTACTGGTAACCGGCGGCGCTCCTGGCGGCGGCACCATCCCCGAAGGCACGCTCATGACCAGCGCGCTTGATCAGGATTTCAGGACACCCGCACAGTGGGCAGAAAACAGCGCACTCACGACTTGGGACAACGCAAAAAATTCGGCAGTGATCCTCAGACAAGCAGGCATTCAGCGAATTTATCTCGTCTCCCATGCCTGGCATTTGCGCCGTGCCGCGCCGCTGTTCGAAAAGGAAGGACTGCAAGTCATTCCGGCCGGAACAGGCTTTTCCAGCAGCGACAGCAACGATATTTTCGACTGGATACCCAGCGCCCGCGCCTACACGGAAACCTGGCTGGCCATGCACGAATGGTTAGGCATCCTGTGGTATAAAACACGAGCAACCTTTCAGGAGTAAGGCGATGAAAGCCCGCATCAAATGGATAGAAGGCGTCAGCTTTGCCGGCCAGAGCGAATCCGGCCACACCGTCGTCATGGATGGCCCGCCGGACTCGGGCGGCAAGAACCTGGGCGTGCGCCCCATGGAAATGCTGCTGCTGGGCATGGGCGGCTGCACCGCCTTCGATGTCGTGCATATCCTCCGCAAGAGCCGTCAGCCCATCAGCGACTGCGTGGCGGAAATCGACGCTACGCGCGCCGACACCGACCCCAAAGTCTTTACCAGAATCCACGTCCACTTCATTGTCAGCGGCAAGGGGCTCGATCCCAAGCGGGTGGAACAGGCGATCAAGCTTTCGGCCGAGAAATATTGCTCGGCCAGCATCATGCTGGGAAAAGTCGCCGAGGTGACGCACGATTTCGAAATCGTGGAGGCTTGACCCAAGCTTGTTGAATCCCCCCAACCCCCCATTATCAAGGGGGGCTCGATTTGAACCCCCTTGATAAAGGAATGGTGTCGCTGAAGGTGGGTTGGATTTTCCACCCCCTTGATAAAGGGGGTGGCGCAAAGCGCCGGGGGATTTATTCAATCACCGCTTCAAGCGTTGAACCGGATATCAGCAACGCAAACAGCCGGTCAATGTTGGGGTGTTTGCCCGGATTCAGGCGCGCATCCTGGGTGTGTTCGGCGTAGATTTCCAGCCCTTCCCGCGCGGCGGCGGTATTGATCGCGCCGTACCTTTTCGCCAGATAGGCGTACACCCGAAAAGAGCCCGCCGTACCCGGCCCATTGGCAATCCGCGCCATTTCGACACCAGAATCATCCCGCAGAATCAGTGCATTGCCGCTGGCTTGCGGCAAGGCTTCCAGACTGTCCTTGAATGCCATCAGATTTTGTGCGCGATGCGCTTCATCACCATCGACATGCCACGCATGGCGAACTTGACAGGTGGCGGCAGCTCGGCAGCGCCGTAATGGATGGCGGTTTCGGCATGGCGGATTTCGTCTTCCTTCATTTGTTCGACGATCGCCCGGCTTTTGGTGTCATGGTCCGGCAACTGCTTCAGATGTTCATCCAGATGCGCTTCCACCTGACGCTCGGTTTCGGCCAGGAAACCCAGATTCCATTTGTCGCCCAGAATGCCCGCTGCCGCGCCCAGCGCGAACGAGCCGGCATACCAAACCGGATTCAGCAGGCTCTTGCGCCCGCCCAGTTCGTTCAGCCGGTCTTCGCACCAGGCCAGGTGATCGGTTTCCTCGCGCGCGGCTTCTTCCAGCGCGGCGCGCGCTTGTGGATTGCGCGCTGTCAGGGCTTGCCCCTGATAAAGGGCCTGCGCGCACACCTCGCCGACATGATTCACCCGCATCAAGGATTCGGCCTCGCGCTTTTCGGCGTCCGACAAATCACCGCCCGTAAGGCTAGCAGCCGGGTTTTGCCGCGCCGCACGGGCCGGCGCAAAGACCGTGCGCAAACTGTTGTCAAAAGCGATCACCGCGCGGTCGAGCAAGTCCATGCTGTTTTCCTCGATAAGATTGAGCGAAGATTGTACCCGTTACCGGCAATAAAAAACGGGCTCCCGAAGGAGCCCGTTTCAGTCGATCTAAACCTGACTGGCTTGCGCCAGCGCGGGATTAGAAGGAGTGACGCATACCGATCGTGAAGGCAGACGGATCGGAACCAGCAGCCGGGGTGAAGGCAGAGCCTTGACCAGCGCCCAGACCGTAGGTCGCGTTGCTGTCGTTGTTCACTTTCTGGTACTGGGCGTAAGCCATGGTACGCTTGGACAGGGCATAGTCCGCACCAATCGCGTAGGAGTTGGCGTTGGTGTTGTTGGTGCTGGAGATCTTGCCGGCACGGCCGTAGGCAGCCTTCAGGGTCATGTTGCCCATGGTGTAGGCGCCGTTCAGGTACCAGGCTTTGCGATCTTCAGCGTTGGCACCAACGATGGTTTCCGCATCTTCATAGATCAGGCCGACTCTGGCGTTGCCGAAGTTGTAGCCCAGGCCCAGTTTCCATGCATCGCGATCCACGCCACCGTTGGCGGAAACAGCAGCGGTACCAGCCGTGGCGGCGGTAACAACGTGCACGACAGACGCAGGCGCGCCTGCGCCACCTGCGGCGGCACAAGCCGCAGCAGTGCCGCCAGCTACGCTGTAGCTAGTCGTGAAATTGGTGGGCAGGTCAGAAGCATCAACCGCGCCATCGTTGTTGCTGTCACGATCCAGACACTCGACCGTGCCATTGGTGGGAGCAACTGCAGCGCGGGAAGCAGCGCCGCCCAGGTTGTTGTGCTTTTCGTAGGCCAGCGAAGCGAAGATCGGGCCGTTGTCGTACATACCCATCAGGGACCAGGCGCTACCGTCGCCACCGTTGCCGTTGGAGAGTTCCTGGCCGGCCACATAGGCGATGGCGCCGTGGAAGCCGGAGAAGTTGGGGGTGATGTAGGCAACCACGTTACCCGGACGCAGGTCGAAGTTGTTGGAGCCGTTGACGTTGCCGACGATGTTGTTGAAGTCGGACAGGGTGTCCGCAAACACGTCCAGCTTGACGGTGGCCAGCTTGTAGGGGGTGTCGTGCTTGCCCAGCAGTACCGTGCCCATGGAGGCGGAACGCAGGCCAACAAAGCTGTTGCGCAGGCCGGCAGTGAAGCCACCGGCGCCCAGCGTGCCAGCGTTAGCGCCGGTCAGGTCGTTGGTGCCGTTGTCAACGTTGAGCTGGTTTTCAAGTTGCCAGATAGCGGACAGGCCGCCACCCAGGTCTTCGGAACCCTTGAAGCCGATGCGGCTGGAGTTGGAAGACACGCGCAGGGGATCGTCCGCGCCGGATACGTCGGAGTTGATCTTGTCAACCGACAGGGTCAGAACGCCATACACATCCACGTTGGCGGTGGCGGCGAAGGCGGGAGCGGCAACCAGGCCGGCAATTGCCAGGGCAATCAGTTTCTTTTGCATTTAAGTTCTCCTTAACAGAACAATAAAATTAGTAAGCTCTGCAGAGCTGTCCCAAAAAGATCGGACAAGGGCAATTATCCGGATTGCCCCATCCGATTCAAGGAAAAACGTTGCAAAATCCCCAACTTGGTTGGTATTTGCGTCATATTTTGACAACATCGCTTTATCCGTACAACAAAAACATCATTTAAAACATGACGTTATGAACATTTCTCTGGACAGGCGTATGTGTTGTATTCAGGAAACAGCGATCAATTCCGCCAGCGCTTTACCCGGGTTTTCCGCCCGCATGAAGGCTTCGCCGACCAGGAAGGCATGTACCTGATGGGCGCGCATGAGGCTGACATCTCCCTTGGCTAGGATGCCGGATTCGGTGATGACAATGCGGTCGGTACTGGGGAAGAGTCCGGTAAATCCCCCCAACCCCCCTTTATCAAAATCCCCCCCACCCCCCTTTATCAAGGGGGGCTCAGTGATTATCCCCTTGTCAAAGGGGGTGGCGCGAAGCGCAGGGGGATTTATCCTGTCCAGCAAACCCAGTGTCGTTTCCAGGCTGACTTCAAACGTGCGCAGGTTGCGGTTGTTGATGCCTTGCAGGGGCGTTGCCAGTTGCAGGGCGGCATCGAGTTCCTCGGCATTGTGGGATTCGACGAGGACGGCCATGCCAAGATCGTTGGCGAGGGTTTCGAGTTCGCGCATGGCGGCAATGTCAAATCCCCGCAACCCCCCTTTATCAAGGGGGGCTTGCCCTATGCGGGAGTCAATCGACTCCGCAGAAAGACTCCCCAACCCCCCCGAAAAATTCCCCCTACCCCCCTTTATCAAGGGGGACTCATTCTTACCCCCTTCTTGATAAAGGGGGTGGCGAGCTTGCGAGCCGGGGGATTCAAAAGCCGCGACAATCAGCAGGATGCAATCCGCGCCCATGGCCCGGGCTTCATACACCTGATACGGGTCGATCATGAAGTCCTTGCGTAAAACCGGCAGGCTGCAAGCCGCCCGGGCCTGTTTGAGGTATTCAGGGCTGCCCTGGAAGTACTGCACGTCCGTGAGTACCGACAAGCAGGCCGCGCCGCCCGCCTCGTAGCTGGCGGCGATTTCGGCGGGATCGAAGTTTTCGCGCAATACCCCCTTGCTGGGGCTGGCTTTCTTGATTTCGGCAATGACCGCGGCCTGCCCGGCGGCGATTTTGGCGCGGATGGCGCCAACAAAATCCCGCGGCGGCGGCTGGTCTTTTGCAAGGGTGATAACTTCGGCCAGCGGCACGCTCGCTTGAGCGGCAACCACTTCTTCCCTTTTTGTGGCTAGTATCTTATTGAGGATGTCGGGCATTATGTTTTGAACAAAGAGGACAGGAGGACAAGAGGGTTATATTTCTTTTACTAATCTCTTTATTCCATGTTTCATGTGCACCTCATTAAAATTCATGAG
>CAZVBY010000125.1:0-5228 GCA_964625895.1 uncultured Thiobacillus sp. | reverse complement strand
GATGGGATATTCCGCCAAGCAGGAAAATGTGGATTTTTGCCTGAAGGCCGTGCGCCAGGTTCTATAAACCCAGGCGCTTCCAGATTTCCAGCGACAATCCTGCCTGATTGAGCGTGTAGAAATGCAGGCCGGGCGCGCCGCCGGCAAGCAGTCTTTCGCACATGCCCGTCACCACATCGAGGCCGAAGGCGCGGATGGAATCCGCGTCGTCGCCGTAGCCCTCCATGCGCTTGCGGATCCAGCGCGGGATGTCCGCGCCGCAGGCGTCTGAAAAACGCGCAAGCTGGGAGAAATTGCCGATCGGCATGATGCCGGGCACGATGGGTATGCCTACGCCCAGGGCATGGGCTTCATCGACGAATCGGAAGTAGGCGTCGGCATTGAAAAAATACTGGGTAATCGCCGAGTCAGCGCCCGCCCTGACCTTGCTGGCAAAATTCTTCAGGTCGTCCTGGGCGCTTTTGGCCTGCGGGTGAATCTCGGGATAAGCTGCAACTTCCAGATGGAAGGTGTCGCCGGTCTCGGCACGAATGAACGCCACCAGTTCGCCAGCGTAACGCAGCTCGCCCGGTTCGGCCATGCCCGAAGGCAGATCGCCGCGCAGCGCGACAATGCGGCGGATGCCATGCTGTTTGTAGGTGTGCAAAATGGCGCGGATGTCCTCGCACGTCGCGCCGATGCAGGACAGATGCGGCGCCGCTTCGTAACCTTGTTGCTGGATTTCGAGCACGGTTTCCAGTGTGCGGTCGCGCGTGGAGCCGCCCGCGCCAAAGGTCACGGAAAAGAATTTCGGCTTTAGCGCCGCGAGTTTTTCGCGCGTGGCGCGCAACTTCTCAATGCCCTCTGGCGTTTTTGGCGGAAAAAATTCAAAGCTGTAGGCAGGCGCCGTCATCCTTTAGTCCTTTTTCTTGCTCGGGAGAAAAATCGACAGCGCCCAGGCGATCAACCCATACAGGATCGAGCCGAGCAAAGCCGGCACGAACCCCTTGACTTCGAAGCCCGGCAACAGCGCGCCAGCCAGCCAGAACAACAACGCATTCAGCACCAGATAAAAAATGCCCAACGTCAGCACCGTGATCGGCAAGGTAAGAATCGCAAGCACGGGCCGCACGAGGGTATTGATCAACCCCAGCACCAGCGCCGCAATGAACGCAGCCCCCACGCCCGACAACTGGATCGACGGCATGACATAAGTCACCGCCAGCAAGGCCAGCGCATTCAAGCCCCATAGCAAGAGCAAGCGCATGTCGTTCTCCCGTAAAACCCGCTTAGTAGCGGTAATGATCGGCCTTGTAAGGGCCGCTCTTCGGCACGCCAATATAAGCCGCCTGCTGATCGGAAAGCTCAGTCAGTTGCGCGTTGAGTTTTTTCAGTTGCAGGCGCGCGACTTTTTCGTCCAGATGTTTAGGCAGGGTGTACACGCCCACAGGATACTTGCCGGTTTGCGTAAACAACTCGATTTGCGCGATGGTCTGATTGGCAAACGAGGAGCTCATCACATAGCTGGGGTGCCCGGTGGCGCAGCCCAGATTCACCAGACGGCCCTTGGCCAGCAGGATGATGCGCTTGCCGTCCGGGAAGATGACATGATCGACCTGCGGCTTGATTTCTTCCCACTGATATTTCTCGATCGACGCGACATCGATCTCATTATCGAAATGCCCGATGTTGCAGACGATGGCCTGGTCTTTCATCTTCGCCATGTGATCGTGATTGATGACATGGAAGTTGCCGGTGGCGGTGACGAAGATATCGGCCTTGTCGGCGGCGTAATCCATGGTCACCACGCGGTAGCCTTCCATCGCGGCTTGCAACGCGCAGATGGGGTCGATCTCGGTCACCCACACTTGCGCGGACAATGCGCGCAGCGCCTGGGCAGAGCCCTTGCCCACGTCGCCATAACCCGCCACCACGGCAATCTTGCCCGCCACCATCACGTCGGTGGCGCGCTTGATGCCGTCCACCAGCGACTCGCGGCAGCCATACAGGTTGTCGAACTTGGACTTGGTCACGGAGTCGTTGACGTTGATGGCGGGGAATTTCAACTCGCCGCGCTCGTGCATCTGATACAAACGATGCACGCCGGTGGTGGTTTCCTCGGTCACGCCCTTGATCTGCGCCAGACGGGTGGAATACCACTTGGCATCGGTCGCCAGCTTGGCCTTGATCGCGGCGAACAGTACAGTTTCTTCTTCGCTGCCCGGTTTGGCCAGAACGGAAATATCCTTCTCGGCACGCGCGCCAAGATGCAGCAGGAGCGTGGCGTCGCCGCCATCGTCGAGGATCATGTTGCTGAAAATGGTTGACTCAGCGCCCCCATCCGGCCATTCAAAAATCCGGTGGGTGTAATCCCAATAGTCCACGAGCGACTCGCCCTTGACCGCGAATACCGGAATGCCATCCTTGGCAATGGCGGCGGCGGCGTGATCCTGGGTCGAGAAGATGTTGCACGAAGCCCAGCGCACCTCGGCGCCCAACGCCGTCAGTGTCTCGATCAGCACGGCGGTCTGGATGGTCATGTGCAGACTGCCGGTGATGCGCGCGCCTTTAAGCGGCTGGCTTTTGGCGTATTCCTCGCGGATTGCCATAAGGCCCGGCATCTCGGTTTCGGCAATGCGGATTTCCTTGCGGCCCCAGTCGGCCAGCGCAAGATCGGCAACAACAAAATCGTTAGAGGAATTCGCGGAAGAAGAATTCAGTATGGCGTTCACCACGCCCTCCTTTCTGTTAAACAATTGCACAAAAAAGAAAACGTGAGCGCCGTTTTGACAAGGGGCTTGGCCCCTTACTCCGAGCCTGACCCGCAATAACCGCGGGATGCAACGCTCCTCGGAGATATGCTGCCAGCATCAAACCGGCGGCAGGAACTACATGATCGCGAACTGCGACAACTTAACGGGCGTTACGATCACCCATCTTGGCCTTGGTCGGCTTCACGCCTTCCAGCATTTTAAATACCGTCTTGGAAGACCCCATGAACAGGCGCTTGAAACTCTTGGACAGGCAGCGGCGTTCCAGGGTGTTGCGGCGGGTGCGTTTACGTTCAGCCATGATGAATTCCCGAATGTGTTTACTTTGAAGGATGCCGATTATACCAGCACCGGCAATCCTTCCAATGCCCCCAAAAAACCCGCTGGTGGCCGGTTAGGGAAGCACGGATTTATTCGGTGCTTCCCTTGCAAGCCGAGAATCGGCTTGCCGCTCAATGACACAAGTCATTGAAAGCGCAAATTTTCGCGGACATGCGCCGCGGAAATTTTCTGCTGATGTTTCGCGTGAGCGAATAAATCAGCGTTTACTTTGATGACTTGAAACCGGCGAGGATATGCCGTGCCCTTGCCGCCGGGAGTAGTATGCATTATCGAATTCCGGGGAGCAGACATGCCCTTGCACGTTTTTGTCGCCATGCCGTATGGCCGCAAGCAGGACATTGATTTCGACGCCGTTTATGCCGGCTTTCTCCGGCCGGGTCTGGAATCGGCGGGGTTCGAGGTGTTTCGCGCCGACGAGGAGCAGCGCGCCGGCGACATCCGCACCGACATGTTCCAGGAATTGCTGCTGGCGGATCTGGTGGTGGTGGACCTGACCATCGACAATCCCAATGTCTGGTACGAACTCGGCGTGCGCCACGCCCTGCGCGCACGCGGCGTGCTGCTGGTGCAAAGCGAGCGCGCCTACCAGCCCTTCGACATCTATACCGATCGCAAGCTGCGCTATCACCTGAAAGACGGCAAGCCCGATCCGGCACACCTGGAAACGGACAAGCAGGCCCTGGCAGAAATGGCCCAGGCCACCGTCACCGCCTGGCATGGCCGCAAGATCAGCCCTGTCTTCAGCCTGCTCGATGGATTGAATGAGCCGGACTGGAGGGCATTGCTGCTGACGGGTGACAACGAATTCCGCGCGGGTTACGAGGCCTGGCGGCGGCGCATCGAAGTCGCGCGCAAGGGCAACCGGCCGGGCGATGTGATGGTGCTGGCGGAAGAAGCGCCGACCTGGGCCCTGCGCCTGGAAGGGCGGCGGCTGGCGGGCAAGGCGCTGATCAAGCTCAAACAGTACCGCCTTGCGCTGGAACAGTTTGAATCCATTCTCGACATGGCGCCTGACGATCTGGACGCGCGCCAGCAAAAAGGCACGCTGCTGGGCCGGCTGGGCCAGCATGACGCCGCCCGCGAGTGGGCGGATGTCATTCTCGCCGAACACAAAAACGACCCTGAGTGCTGGTGCCTGCTGGGCCGCCTTGAAAAGGACGAATGGGTGTCGCTGTGGCGGCGAGAAGGTGCCAGCGCCGACGAAATGTGCGCCGCTGCCGCGCGCGAAATGCCGCAGCTACTTCAGGCCATCGAGCCTTACATGAATGCCTATATCCAGGATCCGGCGCATTTTTATTCCGGCATCAACGCCTGCGCCTTGCGTCACCTGCAGCGCCATCTCGGCGGCGAAATGAAGAACCCGGCCAGCCTGCCCAATCTGGAAGGCGGAGTAATCTGGGCCTGCCTCGCGGCCATGGAACGCAATCCAAGAGACTACTGGACCCGCGCCACCTGGGCCGAACTGGAACTGCTGCTCGGCACGCCGGAACGCGTCGAGCAGGCCTGGCGCGAAGCCGTGGCCGAAGCGGACAAGGACTGGTTCGCGCTGGATTCCAGCCGGCAGCAATTGCTGATCCTGCGCGATCTGGGTTTCCGCGCGGAAGCTGTATCAGCAGGCCTCGCCGTTATTGATGAAGAAATCGCCCGGCTGGAAGCACCCTGGCAGCCGCGCAAGATATTTCTGTTTTCCGGCCACATGATCGACGCATCTGCACGCGCCGAGCCGCGTTTTCCGGCGGACAAGGAAGCCATCGCCGCACAGGCCATCGACGCAAAACTCACCGAACTGGGCATGAGCGCGGACGATCTGGCCATTTGCGGAGGCGCCTGCGGCGGCGACACTCTGTTCGCCGAGGCCGCGCTCAAACGCGGCTGTCGCGTGCGGGTTTTCGAGCAATATCCCGAGGCGGATTTTCTGCAAGCCTCCGTGGCCTTCGCGGGCGAATCCTGGGTCGACCGCTACTACGCCATCAAGGAAAACCCGCTCACTCAAATCCGCATCCAGCCTGACGAGCTGGGCCCCTTGCCCAAGGGCATCAACCCCTACGAACGCAACAACCTCTGGCAACTCTACACCGCGCTGGCCTTTGGCCCGGACAAGGTGCGTTTTCTTGCGTTATGGAATGGCCAGGGCGG
>CAZVBY010000124.1:0-5315 GCA_964625895.1 uncultured Thiobacillus sp. | reverse complement strand
GGGCTTGCCGGTTGCCAGCTTTTGTTTAAGCTCGGACTCCACCAGCAACTCATCCACACCGCGTTTGATTTCGTTTAACGCTTCCATCATATCCACACTCAAGATCCAGCCAGAATCAGCCGTATTCAATCAACCGACATCGACAAGCAGGTTTGTAACAATTTGTTTTTAAAAGGAAATTCAATTTCCACGTTTTTTTGATACACTAGCCCCTGATTTAACCGGGAAGCGAGCGACCCATGCAGCAGTCAAAGCGCGAAAGTTTAACCTATCCCATCCCCCCGCTAAAGCGGAAAGTCCCTGTTCGCGGCCTTGCCGTCGCAGGCGCCCTTTCCTTTTTTGGCATGGTGACGGCATACGGCATCGCGCCGGAAACCAGCACGACTTCAATTCAGACCCAAACCATTGCCCAGGAAATCCGCCTTCCCCAGGCCAGCGCGCAAACAGAAACTCCGCAAACCTACCATCTCCAGGAAAAAGTCCTGTCGGGCGAATCACTCGGCAGTCTGCTAGACCGCCTGGGAGTTTCCGAACAAGACATCCAACGTTTGCAGTCGCATCCAGCCGGCCAAATTGGACGCACCTTGCGTGCCGGCCAGCACATCCAGGCCAAAATCAATGACCGTGGCGAATTGCTGGAACTCCAGACAGCGGGAAATGACAGCATCAACCGGGTCGTGCGGGAGGCTGACGGGTTTACACTGGACCAGACTGCGGAAGCATTGGAAACCCGTGTTGTGATGCGCTCCGGAAAAATCCAGAGTTCCCTGTTTGCCGCCATGGATGCCGCCAACGTCCCGGATTCGGTGGCTGAAAAAATGGCGGAAATATTCGGCACGCAACTGGATTTCCGTGATGACCTGCGCAAGGGCGACACGTTCTCGATCGCCTACCAGATCAACATGCGCAATGGCGAGCCCATCGGCATCGGCAAGATTTTAGCGGCAGAATTCATCAACGCTGGTAAACCCTATCGCGCAGTGCTCTACCGTTCACCGACCGGCGAAGAAACGTATTACACCCCTGACGGCGAATCACTCAAGAAGGGCTTTTTACGCTCACCGCTGGAATTTTCCCGCGTGACGTCCGGTTTCAGCAATTCGCGCAAGCACCCCGTTTATGGATTTCACCGCAAACATACCGGTGTCGATTTTGGGGCCCCAACGGGAACGCGCGTAAAAGCCACGGGTGACGGCATCGTCAGCTTCGCTGGCTATAAAGGCGGTTATGGCAACCTGATCATTCTGCGCCACCACAACGGTTTTGAAACCTACTACGCCCACCTGAGCGGATTCGCCACCGGCATCCGCAAGGGCTCGCCCGCCGAACAAGGCAACATCATCGGCTACGTAGGCTCCACCGGCGCTTCCACCGGACCGCATTTACACTATGAAGTTCGTATCGCAGGCATCCCGCAAAACCCGATCACCGTAAAACTCCCTGGGTCACCCCCGCTGCCGATGGCGCAAAAAGTACGCTTCATGCAGCAATCCACGGCCTGGAATCAACGCCTCGACCAATTACGCGGAACCAACCTGGCTGCGCTTGACTAAGCGCCGCACCAACGCTGATTCCACCCAGAATTGAACGTCTTGCCGCCACATGAGGCCGATTTATATATCGGCCTCATGTCTGGCACCAGTCTCGATGGCGTCGACGCTGTCCTTGCGCGATTCTCGATTGATGACACACACGAACAACTGCTCAGCTTTTATCTGCCGTATCCCGACACGCTGAAAACCCGGCTACTGGCACTGCACACATCCCAACCGGATGAACTGCATTATTGCCAATCAACGGCCTGCGAACTATCCAGGTTATACGCCAAGGCCGTTGACGAGCTGCTGAACAAAGCAGACATACACGCCAAACGCATCCGGGCCATTGGCTGCCACGGGCAAACCATCCGGCATCGCCCGGAAGCGGGTTATTCACTGCAAATCGTCAATGGCTCGTTGTTGGCCGAATTAACTGGCATTGCCTGCGTGACCGATTTCCGTAACCGCGATATCGCCGCAGGCGGGCAGGGTGCTCCGCTCGTTCCGGCTTTTCATTCCGCCACGCTCTCCAGCCCGGTTGAGCATCGTGTCATTGTCAATATTGGCGGCATTGCCAACCTGACCAGCCTGCCACCGGATGGTCATATCACCGGCTTTGATTGCGGACCCGGCAACATGCTCATGGATGCCTGGGCCAACCGCTTTCTGGGCAGGCCCTTGGATGAAAATGGCGCCTGGGCCGCTCGTGGAAACATCCAGCCAAAATTGCTGACAACCCTGTTGGGAAACGCCTTTTTTACCTGCAAACCCCCAAAAAGCGCGGGACGCGAGCAATTCAATCTGGAATGGATTGAGCAATCTTTATCCGGGAATGAAGCACCAGAAGACGTGCAAGCCACGCTGCTAGAATTAACGGCACGCGGCATCATTGATGCATCAAACACCCACTGCGCTGGCTTTGATGCGTTGTACGTTTGCGGCGGCGGCGTTCACAATCTCGCCTTGATGAAACGACTGGGCGAACTGGCAAAAAAACCGGTTCACGCCACTTCCGCAATCGGCATTGATCCGGACTGGGTGGAAGCGCTGGCATTCGCTTGGCTGGCAAGACAATGCATTGAAGGCAAACCCGGCAACCTGCCGGTCGTCACGGGCGCATCCGGTCCACGTGTTTTGGGCGCGGTTTACCCGGCATAGAAAACAGCAAAGGGGCCGAAGCCCCTTTGCCTGCTTGAATCCAAACTGGTTTATACCGAGAAGGAAGAACCGCAACCGCAGGTTGTTGTCGCATTCGGATTCTTGATCACGAACTGCGCGCCTTCCAGCCCCTCGCTGTAATCAATTTCCGCGCCAACCAGATACTGGAAGCTCATGGAGTCGATCAACAGGGTCACGCCATTTTTCTGCATGACGGTGTCGTCATCGTTCTGCACTTCATCAAACGTGAAGCCATACTGGAAGCCCGAGCAGCCGCCGCCGGTGACAAACACGCGCAGTTTCAGGTCGGAATTTCCTTCCTCCTCGATCAGGTTTTTCACTTTGTTGGCCGCGCTGTCGGTGAAAATCAGCGGGCTTTCGGTCATGGCATTCATGGGGCACTCCTGATGGGTTAATTAGCGTTTCATTATCCGCAAAGCGCGGATTCCGTCAAGCAAAGACCTTATTGTAAATAAGGGGCTTTATCCAAAAATCAAGGCAATAGCCCAATTTCGTCGATCGCCGTTGTTTCGGCGAAGCCGAACATCAGGTTCATGTTCTGCACCGCCTGACCTGCGGCGCCCTTGACCAGGTTATCGATCACCGACAACACCACGACCACGTCGCCGCCCTGTGGTCGATGCAAGGCAATGCGGCAGACATTGGCGCCACGCACCGAACGCGTTTCCGGGTGGCTACCCGCTGGCAGCACATCGACAAACGGTTCGCCCGCGTAGCGCTTTTCATAGATGGCCTGCAAATCCACGTCTGTCTTGTTCAGTTTGGCATACAGGGTTGCGTGGATACCCCGGATTAATGGCGTCAGATGCGGCACAAAGGTCAGTCCGACCATGTGGCCAGCGGCAAATGACAGCCCCTGCCGGATTTCAGGCAAATGCCGATGACCGGGCACGGCATAGGCCTTGAAATTGTCCGCCGCTTCTGCAAACAGGATATGGGTTTCCGCCTTCCGTCCCGCGCCGGACACGCCCGACTTGCAGTCCGCCACCAGATGCGAGGTGTCTACCAGCCCGTTTTCGATCAGCGGCAAAAAACCCAGTTGCGCCGCGGTCGGATAACAGCCGGGGTTAGCAATCAACCGAGCTTTCCTGATCGCTTCGCGGTTGACTTCGGGCAGACCATAGACTGCCTCGGCAACCAGATCCGGGCAGGCATGTTCCAGCTTGTACCAGGCTTCCCATTCCTTGACGTCCTTGATGCGGAAATCAGCGGCCAGATCAATCACTTTCACCCCGGCATCCAGCAATGCGTGCGTCTGCTGCATGGCTACGCCATTGGGCGTGGCGAAAAACACCACATCGCATTTTTCCAGCCCGGCCTCCTCCGGCGTGGTGAAAGCCAGCCCGACGCGCCCGCGCAGATTGGGGAACATGTCCGCTACTTTCATGCCCGCTTCCTTGCGCGAAGTAATGGCCGTCAACTCAACCTGCGGATGCCGTGCAAGCAGACGCAGCAATTCCACCCCGGTATAACCTGTCCCGCCTACGATACCTACCTTGATCATGCGAAGCTCCTGACTTGAATAGCCGAATTATGGCAAAGAAAACAAAGTTTCGCGGTAGCGAAACGTGTTTCGCAGAATGCAAAAAAGCCACCCGCAGGTGGCTTTTCTGTAGCAAGCAAAATTAACGCTTGGAGAACTGCTTCCGGCGGCGCGCCTTGTGCAGGCCGACTTTTTTCCGTTCCACCGCGCGGGCATCGCGAGTCACCAGACCAGCAGCCTTCAATGCCGGCTTGAGCGCTGCATCAAAATCGATGAGTGCACGGGTAATGCCATGACGGACAGCGCCGGCCTGGCCGGATTCGCCGCCACCGACTACGTTGACCATGATGTCAAACTTGCCGAGGCTGTCCGTCAGCACCAACGGCTGACGCACGATCATGCGGCCGGTTTCGCGGGAGAAAAACGTATCTACCGGCTTGCCGTTGACGACAATATTGCCGGAGCCGGATTTGATGAACACGCGCGCCACCGCTTCCTTGCGGCGGCCGGTACCGTAGTTGTAGTTGCCGATCATGTCTATTTAACCCTTGATTTCCAGAGCTTGCGGTTGCTGGGCAGTATGCGGATGATCGCCACCGGCATACACCTTCATTTTCTTGATCATGGCATACCCGAGCGGACCCTTGGGCAGCATGCCCTTCACGGCCTTTTCCAGCGCACGACCGGGGAAACGCGCCTGCATCTTGCCGAAAGTGGTTTCGTAGATGCCCCCAGGGTAACCGGAGTGGCGGTAATATTTCTTGTCGAGTTCCTTGTTGCCGGTCACGCGAATCTTGTCGGCGTTGACGACCACGATGTAATCGCCCGTATCGACATGGGGCGTGTAGATAGCCTTGTGCTTGCCGCGCAGACGGCGGGCAATTTCAGCAGCCAGACGGCCCAGCACAACGTCCGTGGCATCAACCACGAACCAGTCGCGCTTGACTTCATGGGGCTTCGCGGAGAAGGTTTTCATGACAAGCTCAAATCCTGTTATTCCTGCCAGCCTCCAGATATCCGGACACCGGCCATAAAAAAATGCGCCAACACATCGAACACAGCGCTCGAAAGGAGCGTGATTTTAATGACTAAACACACAAACTGTCAACGTTGAC
>CAZVBY010000123.1:0-5362 GCA_964625895.1 uncultured Thiobacillus sp. | reverse complement strand
TCTAGGGAACCTCTGATTAATTCGTCATGCCCGCGCAGGCGGGCATCCAGGTCATTGATTTAACTGGGTTCCTGCTTTCGCGGGAACGACAAAGCAGAATAAATCAGAGGTTCCCACCCGATCCGCCTTATCCGGACAATCGCCCTGCCAGGTAGTGCAATTCACAGGCAGTGCGTCGAGGTTTTTTACAGAACCCTGCTCGACCCAGAAGTCAACCCAGACAACCCGCTGTTTTACAATAACTTTTATTTCTGGCACTCGAATTGCTTAACACTGGTTAAACATTTTTCAATTGTCGGTTGTTAATCCGGAGGTTCCCATGAAGAAGCCTGCTCTGCTGAAAACCCTGCCCGCCGCGCTGATGGCCTTCGGTTTTGCCTCTTCGGCTCACGCCCTTGACCTGTACACGATTCAGGGAACCGCCACCCCCGCGCCTTACGTGACCTACGGCGACGGCAATTCCTACTCCCTGCCCGTTCTGGGCATCATCTATGATGTGCTGAATGGGGGTGCATTCAGCAACAGCATTCAACCAGGCAACCCCTACTATGTCGATTCCAGCCCTGGGCTGATTCAGGATCTGGTCGTGGTGGGCACGGGCACCAGCGGCGTCCCGATCAACACCAACTTTGCGGGCATGGACAATGCCTATCCGACCCCCAACTCTGACGGCATCCCCTTCTTCAGCACCGGCACGACTGCCGACCCAGGTCAAGTCTCGCCCTTTACCGGCGATGCCGCCAATACCTGGGATGTGCGACTGAATGCACTGTCCAGCTTTGTCGGCGCAGGCAACGACCCGGTGTTCTTCTTCAACAACAACCAGGTCAATTCCGGCGCATCGACCAACCAGAATCTGGCCATCTGGGCAGCCCTGACCCTGTATGACGACGGCAACCAGTTAAGCCCGCTAACCCTGTACTTCACCAACCTTGGCGGAAGATACGGTCTGGTTTCTGAAGGCGGCGGCGGGGTGCTCAACGGCACCGCAGGCAATGGCACGCTGGGCGCGCCGACGGGGCCGCTTGCCGGCAACAATGACCGCACCGATTATGTCCTGGCGGGTGGCGCGCTATGCTATACCCCCGCGTTCGCGATCGTTTCCTGCTCCACGCCTGGCGCGCTCGGCCCGATCAACCACAACCTTGGCGCCAACCAGGCAGTCTATGCCGTGGTTTTCCCGCGGTTGAACGAAATCCTCGGTACTGCTGGTTTCCTGGGCTATGACGTGATGAGCATCGACTGGCGCATGGGATGCGACCCCAACACCTCGGATGGCACCGACACCGACACCGATCCAGACTGCACCGCACGCAGTCTGAACAACGGCTACGAGCAACTGTTCATCGGCGCAACACCGGCCCGCCGCGTACCGGAACCCGCGACCCTGGCGCTGCTGGGCAGCGGCCTGATCGGCCTGGCCGCCCTGCGCCGCCGCAAAACTGCCTGAGGCATTGGCACTCCATGAAAAACGGCGGCTTGGGCCGCCGTTTTTCTTTACCGTTAACAAGTTCGCGCCAGACAGCAAAATCCGGCTGCAACGCGGCTCATGGAGGAATTATTGAGGGAAATGAATGAACTTGAATTTCCCCTCAATAACCGCCGAGGTTTGATTGTTATTGCTCCGAAACGCGGTGCGCTTTTCCAGGCAACTCGATAGAGATTTCCATATCACTTTTTTCAAGTTTGTTCGTTTCGGATCAATAACCTGAATTCCTCACCACAGAGACACAGAAGCACCGAGAAAGTCAGGATATCAAGGGATTGCCCAGTTTCGGATGCTCACCCTCTGGGTGTCTGCAAATGGAAAACAAACCATTGTTTTTCCTCTGTGAGCGCTGTGCCTCTGTGGTTCAACTGAGGTTTTTAGGGTTAATCAGAGGTTCAAGCGCTCAACCACCCAGTTGAACCAGTAGCGCCTTGGCCTCGGCCTGTTGCGGGAAATTCAGCCCGCTGTCCAGCAGCCGCCGCAATTCCTGCCGGGCTCTGACCCGTTCACCCGATTTGTAGAGTCCGTAAGCCAGATGCCAGTGGATTTCTGGCTGATCCGGCATTTTCGTCAACGCTTCGCGCAAATATCCCAGCCCGCGCTCAGTCTGTCCTTGCCCGACCAGTATCCAGCCCAGGGTGTCCAGCACGCCGGGGTTTTGCGGCAGCAAGGTATGCGCGGCCTCGGCCGTTTTCAGCGCCCGTGGATCTTTGACCTGGTGATAAAGCCCGGCCAGATTGTTCAGCGCCACGGCATGGTTCGGGACCTGCTTGAGCACGCTTTCGTATTGCGCGATGGCGCCTGCCACGTTACCTACCCGCGCCTGCGTCTGCGCGAGCAGAACCCGCACGGCCACATCACGCGGGTTCTGATTGAGCCATTGTTGCAAGACCGCCTCGCCCTTGGCCGCATTGCCAGCCGCCATGTGCGCATTGCTCAGTTTGATCGCCAGCGCCGAGGCCGGGTTGCGGCGAAACGAGGCTTCATATAGAGCCAGCGCCGCGACGGTCTGCCCCTTCGCCAGCCGCGCATCGCCTTCCAGCACGTAGCCGCCTTCAAGTTTTGGATGCGCTTTCTGCAGTTGCCCTGCCAGTTGCAAGGCGCGATCGTAGCGTTTATTCCCCAGTTCGATCGTGGCCAGCGACGCCAGCGCATCGGGATGCGACGGCTCGAGCTTGAGCGCCTGTTCGAGCGAGCGAGCCGCTTGCAGGGGGTCTCTGGAGGCAATCTGGGCCATGGCAAGATTCAGGTAGGCGGGCGCCGAGGGCGACAGGTCCACCACCTTTTTATAGGTCGTCAAACCATTGGCCGCATCGCCTGACGCAAGCTGGGCCTGTCCCAGCAAGCCGAGCGCCTGTGCGTTGGCCGGGTGGGATGTGGCTGCCTCGCGGGCGTAAGCCAGCGCTTTACCGGAATTGTTTTTTGCCAGCCAGTAACGGACGAGCAAAACCCGCGGGGCCAGATCCCTGGTATTTGCACTGGCGGCTTTTTCCAGCCAGGCGAGGTATTCCTTCTCGCTGGATTCTTTGCGCGCGATGTCGGCCATGGCCAGCATGGCCGTGGCATTGCCACGATTTTTATCCAAAAAAGACTGAATCCGTTTTTTTGCTGCGGGGTAATTTTTCTCATCCAGATCCATTTGCGCGAGGTTGGCCACCGCAGGGAAAAAGTCTGGTTTGACCCTCAGCAACTGTTCGTAGCTTTTGCGCGCATTGGCTTTGTCATTCATGCCAAGATAGGCCGCCGCGCGCAGGCTGTGCGCCATGGGGGAATCCGGAAATTTCTTTTCCATGGCGGCAATGGCTGTCAGCGCTTTTCCATACTCGCGTTGGCGCAGCAGCGCCAGCACCAGGGTGCTGTCCGCATGGATAAACTTTTCATCCAGGCCCGCCGCCGCTTCCAGCTCGCTCATCGCGCGGGCGGTTTCGCCCTGGACTAGCCGACTGACCGCCAGATCGGTACGTATGGCCGCATTCCTGGGCGCCAGTTTGGCGGCCTGCTCCAGATATTGACTGGCGCCGGCATGATCGCCCGCTTTCATGCGGATTTCGCCCATCAGCCCCAGCACGGCGGAGTCGACCAGCTTTTCCGTCATCGCCGGCTTCAATGTTTCTTCCGCGCGCGGCAGATTGCCCAGTTTGAGCTCGGTTGCTGCCAGCAGCTTGCGCGCGGGCAGGTTGGCCGGGGCGCCTTGGACCACCTTGGCCAAGAGACTTTGCGCAAGCTGCAAATCCCCGCGGCCATAAGCCAGCGTGCCCGCCAGCAGCTTGGCGGGCAGATATTCCGGCGCGGCCTTGAGAACTTCGCCGATATGACTTTGCGCCTCTTCGGCCTTGCCCGCCCGGAACGCCAGCAGGGCCTGGGTATAGCGCACCAGCAAACTGTTGGGCGCCAATTGGTCAGCTTTCGCCACCGCAACACTTGCTTCTTCGATTTTGCCTTGCTCCAGCGCAAGAGAAGCCAGGCGAAGTTGCGCTTGCAAACTGGATGGCGCCACGGCGGCGGCTTTGGCATAGGCCGCCTGGCCCTGATCAGGCTGGCCGGCGGCTGCAAGCAAGTCGCCTTTCAATATCAGCAGTTGTTTGCTGTCCGGATATTTAGCCTGGGCGCGTTCAATTTCTTTCAACGCATTCTGGATGTTTCCCTTGCGCGCTGCGAGCATGGCCAGGCCCAGTTGTGTTTCTTCGAGATCCGCCGCAAGCCGCTGTGCGTCATCCAGCGCGGCCTCGGCTTCCAGCAGACGATTCAAGCCGATAAGCGCCAGTCCTCGGCCGGCCAGAAGGTAAGCGCGCACTTCCGGGCTGGCGCCTTCCCATTCCAGCTTTTCATCAAGCAGGCGTTTGTATTCGCCCTGCCCGAGCAGCGCCGTTTGCAGGCCGCGCACTGCGGCATTCCGGTCTGCTCCCAATTCCAGTGCCTTGCGCAACTCCTTTTCCGCAAAGGGATATTGCTCAGCCGTGTTGTATAGCGCACCCAGCTGGAGGCGCGCCTGCTTGTCCTGCGGCGCGTTTTCCACCGCATTCTTGAGTTCGATGATCGCCGCGGAGTGATTGCCTGCCTGCACCAGTTTGCTGGCTTGTTCAAGGCGCGTCTGGTTGTCCCGACGATCGCCGCAACCCGCAATGAGCAGCATGGCCGGGACCATCAAGTAAACAAGGCGGTGAACAGGGAAAGGGATATTCATGTACGCTTCTCAAACTTGAAATCGGGTAATCGCCAAGACAATAATGCCATGGGCCATATCCATAGTGCCTGCAACCGTTATATATCAATCCTAGCCCGGATATTTCACCAGGTCGCGGGATGGTGGCGAGGCAAGTTGCGAGCAGATTTGCGTATCCCGCGCCAAGCCAATAGCCGAGCCTATTGGCGCGAAGCGGGGGCGCGAAGATGCCGCAAATTGGCCGCCAGGGCTCGCGCAACGTCGCGCCTCGGAACGTGCGCAGTGAAGCGAGCCGGAAGGGCAGCGCCCAGCGCCCTGCGCGAGCCCGTGTTCGCCTCTGCTGCCCACGTACCGAGGGGCCACGCTCCTGCGCTGCCCGCGAAGGCCGGCGGGACAAAGTGGTTTGCCGCCCTATATCCTGCAAAGCCTGTGCTCATGCGCCTTCGCATAAAATCCGGGCCGGTCTGGTGAAATATCCGGGCTAGTGGTCTGCTTCTGAAATAAGCAAACATGAAACGATGTCTTTTTCCGCATGGCGGCGTTGCTCGTCGTTGCCATAGTCACGGATATGCCTCCTCCTCGCGCCTTGCCCTGCAAAAAAATCCATCCGTTTCATTTGTCCGCCTATTTCAGAAGCAGACCACCAGGGGAACGTGGGCCAATCCGCATTCCACTGCTCTCAGGTAGATAGATGATGCAGGGGGCGTCGC
>CAZVBY010000122.1:0-5364 GCA_964625895.1 uncultured Thiobacillus sp. | reverse complement strand
CGTGAAGCGCGGGGCGAGGGACCCGTTTACGGGGTCGACCAGCATAACGGGCGCAAGGTGTGCCGCACGGGCGTATCGTGTGCCTACGCTGCCCGATCCCCCTTCGGGGGGCCCTCGTGCCACGCTGCGGCACACATCCGGGATACGAGGCCAAAGAGCGTGCCAAAGCGAGCGCCGGGCTTGGCGCAACCCGGAGGGACGGGGCATGGCGGGCGGCTGGCGTTGTTGCGCGGCTTGTGAAGGGGGCGACCATTCACTGCGCCTCGCGCCTCGCCATCCATCCCGCCATCCCGCCGTCGCACATCCAATTCCTGCTGAAATAGGCTCTTATTCGCTAAAAAATTTCCAGTTGACCGCCTCGCCCGCACGCAAGGGAATCAACTTCTGCCCATCCATATCGAGATTTTCCGGCACGCTCCAGCTTTCCTTTTTCAGCGTGATTTTCTGCGTATTGCGCGGCAGGCCATAAAAATCCGCGCCAAAAAAACTGGCAAAGGCTTCGAGCTTGTCGAGCGCGCCAGCCTGTTCAAACACCTCGGCATACAGTTCGATGGCGGCGTGGGCCGTGTAGATGCCGGCGCAGCCGCAGGCGCTTTCCTTGGCATGTTGCGCATGCGGGGCAGAATCCGTCCCCAGGAAAAATTTCGGATTGCCGGATATGGCGGCAGCAATCAGCGCCTCACGATGCATCTCGCGTTTCAGCACCGGCAGGCAATAGTAGTGCGGGCGGATGCCACCGCGGAACATGGCGTTACGGTTATAAAGCAAATGATGCACGGTAATCGTCGCACCAACATTGGCCGGCGCGGTCTTGACGAATTCTGCCGCCTGCCGGGTGGTGATGTGCTCCAGTACGATTTTCAGCTTGGGAAAATCCCTGATCAGCCGGGTGAGATGCCGATCAATGAACACGGCTTCGCGGTCGAACACATCGATGTCGGAATCCGTCACTTCACCGTGCAGCAGTAGCGGCACGCCATGCGCTTCCATCGCGGCAATCGCGGCGTAAGCCTTGTGCATATCGGTGACGCCGGAATCGGAATTTGTGGTCGCACCCGCCGGGTAATATTTGACGGCATGAATGAAACCGCTTTGCCTTGCCAGGGCGATCTCCGCGGGCTGTGTGTTGTCGGTCAGGTAAAGCGTCATGAGCGGCTCGAAGACCATGCCCGCAGGCAGCGCGGACAAGATGCGCTCCCGGTAAGCGCGCGCGGACTCGACAGTCGTCACCGGCGGCTTGAGATTGGGCATGACAATGGCACGGGCGAAACGCCTGGCAGTATCCGGCAACACGCTTTTCATGGCTGCACCGTCACGAAGATGCAGGTGCCAGTCATCGGGGCGGGTAATGGTCAATTCATTCATGGTCATTCTTCAACAAGGCATAGAGATCGGCTTTTTGATGGCCGGTGATTTTTGCTGCGAGTTTGGCTGCCTGGCTCGCGGGCAGTTCTTCAGCGAGAAGGCGCAGAATACGTTCGGCTTCGGCCAGGTCGGCTTTGCCTCTCGGCGCCGCTGCTTCGACAATCAGCACGAATTCGCCTTTTTCCCGATAAGGACTGGCATCGAGCCAGCCCGGCGTATCGCCAAGCGGCATCAAGGCCAGTTCCTCGAACTGTTTGGTCAACTCGCGGGCGATGAATATTTTTCTGTCTGTTCCCAGCACCGTGGCGAGATCGGCGAGCGTATCGCGGACACGATGCGGCGCTTCATACAACACCAGCGCGGCGGGCAGGTGTTGCAGCACCGCGATCGCCGCCTGCCGGGCCTTGACCTTGGGTGGAAGAAATCCGGCAAAGTGCCAGGCGCCATGCGACAGACCGGACACCGACAGCGCCGCGATCACTGCACTGACGCCCGGCACGGGAATGACGGGTAAACCCGCCGCACGCACGGCCTCCACCAGCCGGCAGCCGGGGTCGGAGATGGCCGGCGTGCCGGCATCCGTGACATAAGCGACGGCTTCGCCCGCGCGGATTTTCTCGATCAGCTTTTCCGCACCGACCTGCTCATTGTGCTCGCGCACCGAAAGCATGGGTTTGCCGATGCCAAGCACAGCCAGCAACTGCCCCGACACGCGCGTATCCTCCGCCGCCACCCGATCGACCTTTTTCAACATATCGAGCGCGCGCAGGGTGACGTCACCCAGATTTCCGATGGGCGTGGCGACTACGTACAATCCGGGGATAAGCCTTGCACTTTCCATACTTTGTATTTTCGCAGATGCTGAAACAACTCTTGGGAAAATTTGCCGAAACCCGCGCGGAAAACCTGCTCAAATCCGCCGGCCTCTCCATCGAGGCGCGCAACTGGCGTTGCCGTCAGGGCGAAATCGACCTCATCGCGCGCGATGGCGACGTGCTGGTTTTTGTGGAAGTGCGCAGCCGCAAGCGCGGCGACTACGGCAGCGCAGCGGACAGCATCACCACGGCAAAACAACGCCGAGTCATTGCCTCGGCCCGGCAGTATCTCGCCAGACTGGGGAAATTGCCTGCCTGCCGCTTCGATGTGGTGACCCTGGATGAGGGGCGTGATCCGGTCTGGATCAAATCCGCCTTCGACGATATGGGATAATGCGCGCATGATTGATCGCATCATCGGACATTTTAACGAATCCGCCCGGCTCAAGCTGGATGTGGCGGAGTTGCTGGCGCCTGCCATCGCGAGTGCCGCCGACCAGATTCTTCAATGCGTTCTGCGCGACGGCAAGGTGCTGTCCTGCGGCAATGGCGGCTCGGCGGCAGATGCGCAACACTTCTCGTCGGAAATGATCAACCGGTTTGAACTGGAACGCCCCGGATTGGCCGCCATCGCGCTATCGACCGACACCTCGACGCTGACGTCAATTGCCAACGACTACAGCTTCGATCAGGTATTTGCCCGCCAGGTGAGCGCGCTGGGCCACCCGGGCGATGTGCTGCTCGCCATTACCACCAGCGGCCATTCGCCCAACGTCGTGGCGGCTGCCGAAGCGGCCCGCAATCGCGAAATGAGCGTGATTGCCCTGACCGGACGCGACGGCGGCAAACTTGCGGAACAATTGAGCGACCGCGATGTTCTTATCTGCGTGCCGGCGGATTCCACCGCTCGCATTCAGGAAATTCATTTATTGACCATACACTGTCTGTGCGATGCCGTGGACAGTGCCTTGCTGGGAGTCGAGTCATGAAAAAATTTGTCTGGGCCGCATTACTGGTAGCCAGTTTGCCCATCATCCATGGCTGTGCCGCCGCGGTCGTCGGCGGGGCGGCGGCAGGCGCCTTGATGGTGGACGATCGGAGAAAGCCAGGCGTCTATCTCAAGGACGAGGAAATCGAACTGCGCGCCATGGACCGCCTGCGTGGGCATTTCCCCGAAAAAACTGTCAGCGTATCCGCCACCAGCTTCAATCATCAGGTACTGTTGACCGGCCAGGTACCGGATGACGCAACGCGCGGGCGGGTCGAGGAAACCATCCGCGGCATTCCCAATGTGGCGCGGGTACACAATGAAACCACGGTTTCCGGTGTGACTTCGCTCACCTCCGAAACCAACGACGCCACCATCACCACCAAGGTAAAAGCCCGGCTGGTCAACAATGGCAAGGTTTCGCCCAACCACGTCAAGGTCGTCACCGAGGCCAGCATCGTCTACCTCATGGGTCTGGTCACCCGCGAAGAGGGCGATGCCGCCGCGCAAATTGCCGCCAATACCAGCGGCGTCACGCGCGTCGTCAAAGTGTTCGAGTACCTGAACTGACAACGCCCAGGCGTGACAGCTTATCCCTTGCCGGACTTTGAAAAAAAGATCGCTTCACGCGATCTTGCCAGCGCGGTCGCCGCGCTGCCCCGCCCGATCGTGTTCACCAACGGTTGTTTCGACATTCTCCACCGCGGCCACGTCACCTATCTGGCCCAGGCGCGTGCGCTTGGCGCTTCACTGGTCGTCGGCGTCAACGCCGATGATTCCGTGCGTCGTCAGGGCAAGGGCGCGGACAGGCCAATCAACCCCCTGGATGACCGCATGGCGGTGCTCGCCGCGCTAGCCTCCGTTTCGCTGGTTGCGCCTTTCGAGGAAGACACGCCGATCAAGCTCGTTCTGGCCATTCGCCCGGATGTTCTGGTCAAGGGCGGCGACTGGCCGGCAGACAACATCATCGGCGCCGACGAGGTGATAAGTTGGGGCGGCACGGTTCACTCGATTCCCTTCATCCATCAGCGTTCCACCACCGCACTGGTGGAAAAAATCCGTACATGAAATACGCAGACCTGCGCGACTTTATCGCCCAACTGGAACAGCGCGGCGAACTCAGGCGTGTCTCGGCTGAAGTCGATCCCCGTCTGGAGATGACCGAATTTTGCGACCGCGTGTTGCGCAGCGAGGGCCCGGCGATCCTGTTCGAAAACCCCAAGGGGCATTCTGTGCCGGTGCTGGCGAATCTGTTTGGCACGGTCAAGCGCGTGGCGCTGGGCATGGGCGAGGAAGATCCGGCGCGATTGCGCGAAATTGGCAAGCTGCTGGCTTATCTGAAAGAACCCGAACCGCCGAAAGGGCTGCGCGACGCCTGGGAAAAATGGCCGGTACTCAAACAAGTGCTGAACATGTCGCCGAAGGAAATGGCTAGCGCGCCGTGTCAGGAAATTGTTTGGGAAGGCGCGGAGGTGGATTTGTCGCGCCTGCCGATTCAGACCTGCTGGCCCGGAGACGCCGGGCCGCTCATCACCTGGGGGCTCACCGTCACCAAAGGCCCGCACAAGAAGCGGCAAAACCTGGGCATTTATCGCCAGCAGGTGATTGCGCCGAACAAAGTCATCATGCGCTGGCTCGCGCATCGTGGCGGCGCGCTGGATTTTCGTGAATTCCAGCAGGCGCATCCCGGTCAGCCTTTTCCGGTTGCCGTTGCGCTGGGTGCCGACCCGGCGACAATACTGGGCGCGGTCACGCCGGTGCCAGACTCCTTATCCGAATATCAGTTCGCCGGATTGCTGCGCGGCTCAAAAACCGAAGTGGTGAAATGCATCGGTTCGGATTTGCAGGTGCCAGCCAGCGCGGAGATCGTGCTGGAAGGCCACCTCCAGCCCGGCGAAATGGCGCCTGAAGGGCCTTTTGGCGACCACACCGGCTACTACAACGAAGTCGAACGCTTCCCCGTCTTCACCATCGACCGCATCACCCTGCGGCGCAACCCCATCTACCACAGCACCTACACCGGCAAACCGCCGGATGAACCGGCCATCCTCGGCGTGGCGCTGAATGAAGTCTTCGTGCCGCTGCTGCAAAAACAGTTTCCGGAAATCACCGACTTCTACCTGCCGCCGGAAGGATGCAGCTACCGCATGGCCGTGGTCAGCATGAAGAAGCAATACCCCGGCCACGCCAAGCGCG
>CAZVBY010000121.1:0-5457 GCA_964625895.1 uncultured Thiobacillus sp. | reverse complement strand
AATAGCCGTACTGGGCCGAATGGTTGTTACATCCGGCGCAATGCCCTGCGGTTATGGCGCCCTACGAAGTTCTACGTAGTTCCATTGTCAGTTTGTGCTCCCGTCAAAGCCAGGCCATCAGCCCCGTTTCGAAGGGATGTGTGAGCAGGTCGTGCCAAGGGTAGATGCGGACACGATAATCCAGCTTGCCGCAAAGCTCGGGAGAGATTTCCAGTTCATAGAGCGTGCTGCCGTCCTCCAGCTTGCCTTTATCCTGCATGCACAGGCAATTGAGCATCCGGTTGGGCTTGCCGGGACGTTCGATCAACACCTCCACGCGCACATCGACAGGGTCGAGGCCGTCGAGCATGGCGGCTACCCGCAGCAGGAAACCATCGCCAAATACCAGCCGCTTTCTCGGCTCATCCAGACGACGCAGGGTAACGCTGGCCCAGTGGGTGCGCACCCGTGCTTTCCAGACAGACAGGGTTCTGGCCGCCTGATACTGGTTTTCGCGGAATTTCCGGCTGTGCTCGCTGGCCGGCAGATAAAACTGGTCGACATACTGCGCCACCATGCGCGCCGAGTTGAAGCGCGGCAGCAAGGTGGCAATGGAACGCTTGGCCATTTTGACCCAGCCATCGGAATAGCCCATTTCATTGCGCTGGTAGTAGAGGGGAATCACCTGATCCTGTAGCAGTTCGTAGAGCGTCAGGCTGTCCTCGGCGTTGCGTCGCGCATCGTCGTAATGCGTGGGCGCCGGCTTGATCGCCCATCCGTTGGTGCCGTCCCAGCCCTCGTCCCACCAGCCGTCCAGCACCGAAAGATTCAGGGTGCCGTTCATGGCCGCCTTCATGCCCGAAGTACCAGAGGCTTCCAACGGATAGATGGGATTGTTCAGCCACACGTCGACGCCAGCCACCAGCCGCCTGGCCAAGCCCATGTCGTAGCCTTCAATCAGCAACAGCCGGCCTTCAAATTCGGGCTGCCGGGAAAGCTGGTGTATGCGCTCGATCAACGCCTGGCCGGGATGATCGGCCGGGTGGGCCTTGCCGGCAAAGACAAACAGCACGGGGCGCTCATCGTCGGCGAGAATGCGCTTGAGCCATTCCGGGTTTTCAAACAGCAGCGCCGCGCGCTTGTAGGTGGCGAACCGGCGGGCAAAGCCGATGGTGAGAATTTTGGGATCGAGTGGGTTTGCATATCGCAACAGCCGGTCCAGGTGCGCCTGAGAGCCATGGTTGCGCTTGTGCTGAATCGAGAACCGTTTTTGCAGCATATACAGCATCTGCGCCTTGAGCGTCTGACGGACGCTCCAGAACAGATGATCGGGAATGCTGTCGATGCGTGCTTCCCAAAACGCCGCATCACTCACGCGATGGCGCCAGTCGTAACCCAGACGGTTGTCGAACAGTTCAATCCACTCCTGCGCCAGAAACGTGCCAACATGCACCCCATTGGTGATATGGCGCATGGGGTTTTCTTCAGGCTCGATTTGCGGCCAGTGTTCCGCGCAGATCTCGGATGACACGCACCCATGGATGCGCGACACGCCGTTATGGTGACGCGATCCGTGCAGCGCCAGTGCTGTCATATTGAAGTCTGGCCCGGTCTGGGTGTGCCCCAGCGCATGCAGCGTGGACAAGGGAATGGCCGTCTGCAGGCAATAATCCCGGAAATAAAGCTCGATCATTTCGCCGGCGAAATGGTCATGCCCCGCCGGCACCGGCGTGTGCGTGGTGAAAATCGTATCAACCGCCACCGCCTCCAGCGCGCTCGAAAAATCCAGCTTGTGTTGCTGCATCAACGCGCGCGCGCGCTCCAGCACGAGAAAGGCAGCGTGGCCTTCGTTGATATGCCAGACGGTTGGCTTCACCCCCATTGCTTCCAACGCGCGGACACCCCCCATGCCCAGGATGATTTCCTGCTTGATGCGCATTTCACGGTCGCCGCCATAGAGCTGGTGGGTGATATCACGGTCTACGGGCGAGTTTTCCTCCAGGTCAGTATCCAGCAAACACAGCCAGACGTGTCCCACGCGCGCGGTCCAGACTTTGACCGCGACCACGCGGTCGGGAAACGCGACCTTGACCTGAAGTTCGCCGCCATCATCCCGGTAAACCGGGGTTACCGGCAAATCGTCGAAATCCGAATCGTGATAGTGTGCAAGCTGTCGGCCGTCGCCATCAATGGTCTGGGAGAAATACCCCTGCCGGTAAAGCAAGCCCACACCGACAAAAGGCAGCCGCATATCCGAAGCGGCCTTGCAGTGATCCCCCGCCAGAATGCCCAAACCGCCAGAATACACAGGAAAACTTTCGTGAAAACCGAACTCGGCGCAAAAATACGCCACCATGTCGCTGTGCTTGAGGCGTTCGGGCTGATCACGCTTGAGAGGCTCGTTGTGATAGGTATCGTAGGCGGACAGCACGCGATTGTAGTTGGCCAGAAAAACATGGTCCTCGGCCGCATCCACCAGACGCTGCTCGTCCACACGCTTGAGAAAGGCCTTGGGACTATGGCCGGCGGCTTCCCACAACCCCGGATGCAGGCGGGAGAACAGCGTTCGCGTCGGCTTGTCCCAGCTATACCACAGATTGCTGGCCAGTTCCTCCAGACGAACGAGCCGACGCGGTATCTTGGGATTGACCTCAATCGAATAACTTGTGCCTTTAGCCATGTCTTTGCTCCAGATATCCCTCGTTTAGCCCAAACAGGCGTTCAGAAACCCGTCCAATCCCATGCAAGAATCATGCAGGCCGGATGAAGTGCTCCCGGTAGTATTTCATCTCCTCAATGGATTCATAGATATCCGCAAGCGCCTCGTGCTTGCTGGATTTCTTGAAATTCTCCGCCAGGCCCGGTCGCCAGCGTTTCGCCAATTCCTTCAATGTACTGACATCGAGATTGCGGTAATGGAAATACGCCTCCAGTTTGGGCATTGTACGGGCCAGAAAACGGCGATCCTGGCAGATCGAGTTGCCGCACATCGGCGAGGTTCTTTCCGGCACATGCTGCCGGATGAAATCCAGCATCCTTGCCTCGACCGCCGCCTCGTCCAGCGTGGAAGCCTTGACCCGCCCGATCAGACCTGACTTGCCATGCGTGCCCTTGTTCCAGCTGTCCATCCCGTCCAGCACTGCATCGGTTTGGTGCACCACCAGCACCGGCGCCTCCGCTACGGTATTCAGCTCCGCGTCAGTCACGACGATGGCCACTTCCAGAATACGATCCGTGTCCGGCTGCAAGCCGGACATTTCCATGTCGATCCACAATAAATTCAAGGCGTTTTGCGCCATCTTGCCTTTTCCTGTCGGTAAAAACCCACATTGTCGCAGTGGTGGAGAATTTAAGAAACCATGTCCATAATGGTGACACCTATCCATTGCTTTTGGAGACTGCCATGAAACGCTTGGCCATTCTGTATTTCGCCCTGCTTGCCGCTCCCCTCCATGCCGCACCGTTCGCCAAGGGCGATGCGATCAAGGGCAAGGCGCTGCATGACAAAAACTGCACCGCCTGTCACGGCACGGAAATGTACACCCGTGCGAATAAAAAAGCCCTGACCGCCGCCCAACTCGCCGGTCGCATTTCCGGCTGCAACGCCAACACCGGCGCTGGCTGGTTCCCTGAGGAGGAACAGCACGTTGGCGCCTATCTCAACCAGAACTTTTACAAATTCAAATAAATCCGACCATGTCCGACATTTCCGACAGCCTGACCCGCAAGAAATGCGCCCCCTGCGAAGGCGGCGTGGCCCCCCTGACCGACGCCCAGATCGGGCCGCTGCTGAAAGGTCTTCCTGGCTGGTCCCGGGACGACATCAAGATATTCAGGGAATACAAATTCAAGGATCACTACCAGACGCAGGCATTTACCAACGCCGTCATGTGGGTCTCGCATCGGGAAGACCATCACCCCTATCTGATCGTCGGCTATAACACCGTGCGCGTCGAGTACTGGACGCATGCCATTGGCGGCTTGTCGGAAAACGACTTTATCTGCGCCGCCAAGGTGGATGCGCTGTTCGATATTTGAGCAGCAGCAAGCCTGGCACGCCCCCCGCCGGACTGACCGGCCAGGTGATTGCCGCCCATGGCCGCCACTACCTGGTTCTTGCCACCACGCAAGGCACGCTGAACTGTGTGACCCGCGGCAAGAAATCCGATGTGGTTTGCGGCGACCAGGTCTCGGTTTCGCTCACCTCGCCGGATCAGGGCGTCATCAATTCCATCCTGCCGCGCACCAGCCTGTTCAAGCGGGCCGATGCTTACCGCAGCAAGGCGATCGCCGCGAATGTCACGCAAATCGCCATCGTTCTAGCGCCAAGGCCCAGTTGGTCCGAGGATTTATTGCAACGTTGCCTGCTGGCGGCGGAAAGCCAGCATCTTCCTGCCCTGATTATCGCCAACAAGGCCGACCTGCCGGAACACGCCGAAACGATGGCCAGACTGGCCCCCTACCAAGAACTGGGCTATGAAGTCATTCCGCTCTGTGCCAAAACCGATATACAACCGCTTGCCAGCCGTCTGCCCGACAAACTCACCCTGCTGGTGGGGCAGTCAGGCATGGGCAAGTCCACCCTCATCAATTCGCTATTCCCTGATGCCAATACCCGCATCAACGCATTTTCCGAAGCGCTGGACAGTGGGCGCCATACCACCACCCACAGCCGCCTTTACGCAGTCGATGAGAACAGCGCGGTCATTGACTCGCCCGGCTTGCAGGAATTTGCCCTCTCCCACCTGTCCCAATCCGATATTGAAGCGGCCATGCCCGACTTCAGGCCATTCCTGGGCCAATGTCGTTTTCGTAACTGCCGTCACCTGAACGAGCCCGATTGCGCGCTCCGCACCGCTGTCACCAGCGGCGCCTTGCGCTCACAGCGGCTGGATTTTTTCCAGCGGGTATTGTCCGAATCGGCTATATAGAAAACATCATCGATTTTCCGCAGGCATCGACATGAAGAAATCGATCGCCGCCATTTTTGGCTTGCTTGCACTTCTCGCCAGCCTTCCCGCCAGCGGCGAGGGCAAATGGGTGCAAACGCCCTATCAGCCGCCCAAGGTCATGTTCGAGTTTTATCTGGACAACCCGGAAAAAATTGGCAGTGCGCTCTACTGGATGCGCGCCTTGATGAACACCCTGGCGGATTCGCCCTACAGCTATGCGCCAGAAGAAATGAGCATCGTCGTCGTCATCCACGGCACCGAAATCGTCACCGTCGCCAAGAAAAACGAGGACAAATATCAGGAAGCTGTGGACCGCATGCGGTACTACGCCGACCTGGGCGTGAAATTCAAGGTTTGCGGACAGGCCGCAGAAGATTTTGGCTATTCAGTGAAAGACTTTCAGGAATTTATCGACGTCGTGCCCAACGCCATGACCGAGCTTGCCCATTGGCAACAGCAAGGCCACGCCCTCATCATTCCGCAGATATTCGAGAAGAAGCTGGATATCGAGAAAATCCGCTAGCCC
>CAZVBY010000120.1:0-5510 GCA_964625895.1 uncultured Thiobacillus sp. | reverse complement strand
TTGCCAAATGAGCGCCAAGTAAGAAATTGACGATCCAAGCATTGCGCCGTCACGATGGCGCAATGCTTCAGTGGTTAATTTCCAAAAATTGCTAGGAGAAAGCACATGCCTAAATTCATCCGCATGACCGATCTGGATCTCGAGGGCAAGCGCGTCTTCATCCGCGCCGATCTGAATGTGCCCGTCAAGGAAGGCAAGGTCACCTCCGATGCCCGTATCACCGCCTCGATGCCGACCATCGAGCACTGCCTGAAGGCCGGCGCCAAGGTCATGGTGACCTCCCACCTCGGTCGTCCCACCGAAGGCGAGTTCAAGGCGGAAGATTCGCTGCAGCCCGTCGCCGACGTGATGGCCAAGAAGCTCGGCAAGCCGGTGCGCGTGATCCCGAACTGGGTGGATGGCGGATTCGACGTCCCTGCCGGTGAAGTCGTGCTGCTCGAGAACTGCCGTGTCAACAAGGGCGAGAAGAAGAATCTCGAGGACACCGCGAAGAAGTACGCCGCGCTGTGCGACGTCTTCGTCATGGACGCCTTCGGCACGGCGCACCGCGCCGAAGCCTCGACCTACGGCATCGCCCAGTTCGCGCCGGTCGCCTGCGCCGGCCTGCTGCTGACCGAGGAACTCGACGCCCTCGACAAGGCGCTCGCCAATCCCGCCCGCCCGATGGTTGCCATCGTCGGCGGTTCCAAGGTTTCCACCAAGCTGACCGTTCTCGAGTCGCTCTCCGAGAAGGTCGACCAGCTCGTGGTCGGCGGCGGCATCGCCAACACCTTCCTCGCCGCCATGGGTCAGAACGTCGGCAAGTCGCTGTGCGAGCACGACCTGATCCCGACCGCCAAGGCGCTGATCGAAAAGATGAACAAGCGCGGCGCTTCGATCCCGATCGCCGTCGATGTCGTCTGCGGCAAGAAGTTCGACGCCGCCGAGCCGGCCGTACTGAAGAGTGCCGACCAGGTGGCCGACGATGACATGATTTTCGACATCGGTCCGAAGTCGGCGCAGGAACTGGCCGACATCATCGCCAAGGCCGGCACCATCGTCTGGAACGGCCCGGTCGGCGTGTTCGAGTTCGACCAGTTCGGCGCCGGCACCAAGACCGTTTCGATGGCCATCGCCAACGCCAAGGGCTTCAGTTTGGCCGGCGGCGGCGATACCATCGCCGCGATCCAGAAGTACGACATCTACGACAAGCTGTCCTACATCTCCACCGCCGGCGGTGCCTTCCTGGAGTATCTGGAGGGCAAGGTCCTGCCTGCCGTCGATATCCTCGAAAAGCGCGCCAAGGGCTAATCTCGTTTCAGGAACGGGCTGCGACTGAAGCCGCCCGCCCTTTTGCAAATGCTACGTACCACCAAAATCGTCGCGACCCTCGGACCCGCATCCTCGGATGCGCAGACGATGGAACAGCTGGTCAGCGCCGGCGTCGACGTCGTGCGGCTCAATTTCTCGCACGGAACCGCCGAGGATCACCGGAAGCGCATCGACCTGCTGCAGCGGGCCATGCGCAATCAGAGTCGCACCGTCGCGGTGATGGCCGACCTGCAGGGCCCGAAGATCCGCGTCGGCAAATTCGCCGGCAGCAAGATCATGCTCAAGCCGGGCCAGCATTTCATCCTCGATGCCGAGTGCGCGCTCGGCGATTCCGAGCGCGTCGGCCTCGACTATCCGGAACTGGTCGACGACGTCGCCCCCGGCGACACCCTGCTGCTCGACGACGGCCGCGTCGTCATGGACGTCGAGCGCGTCGAGGAAGCCGCAATCCACTGCGTGGTGCGCCACGGCACCGAGCTGTCGAACAACAAGGGCATCAACAAGCAGGGTGGCGGCCTGTCGGCGCCGGCGTTGACGAGCAAGGACATGGCGGACATCGAAACGGCCGCGCAGCTGCAGGTCGACTATCTCGCCGTGTCCTTTCCGAAAACGGGCAGCGACCTGCGCCTCGCGCGCAAGCTGCTGCACAAGGCCGGTTCTGCCGCCCTGATCGTCGCCAAGATCGAGCGCTGCGAGGCGATCGACAACCTCGAGGACATCCTGCAAGCCTGCGACGGCGTGATGGTGGCGCGCGGCGACCTCGCGGTCGAGGTCGGCGATGCCGCCGTGCCGGCGCTGCAGAAGAAGATCATCCGCCTGGCCCGCGAGCACAACAAATTCGCCATCACCGCCACGCAGATGATGGAGTCGATGATCAACTCGCCGGTGCCGACCCGTGCCGAGGTCTCCGACGTCGCCAACGCGGTGCTCGACGGCACCGACGCGGTGATGCTCTCGGCCGAAACCGCCGCCGGCAAGTACCCGATCGAAACCGTCCAGGCCATGGCGCGCATCTGCCGCGAGGCGGAGAAGTCGATGGATCCGGCGGCGCTCGATCGCCACTTCCTCGACCTGGTGTTCACCCGCATCGACCAGTCGGTGGCCATGGCGGCGCTGTTCACCGCGCACCACCTGGAGGTCAAGGCGATCGCCACGCTGACCCAGACCGGTTCGACGGCATTGTGGATCTCCCGTCTCGGCTGCGGCGTGCCGATCTACGCGCTGACGCCGGACATCCGCACGCGCTACAAGGTCGGCATCTACCGCGGCGTGTATCCGCTGATGACGCATTACACCGGCCACGACCGCGACGAGCTGCTGTTCGAGGCGGAAGAGGAACTGATCCGCGCCGGCGCCGTCGAAGTAGGCGACCTGATCGTCGTCACCTTCGGCGAACCGATCGGCCAGGCCGGCGGCACCAATACCCTGAAAATCGTCCGGGTCGGCGAACACCGTCCCGCCTAACGGAACCACAACCCTTACCGAGAAGAGGAGACATCAATGGCACTCGTATCAATGCGCCAACTGCTGGACCACGCCGCCGAAAACGGCTACGGCCTGCCCGCTTTCAACGTCAACAACCTCGAGCAGATCCAGGCCATCATGGAAGCTGCCGAAGAGACCAACAGCCCGGTGATCATGCAGGGCTCCGCCGGCGCCCGCAAGTATGCCGGCGAGGCCTACCTGCGCAGGCTCATCGAAGCCGCCATCGAAACCCATCCCGACGTGCCGATCGTCATGCACCAGGACCATGGCGCCAGCCCGGCGATCTGCATCCAGTCGATGCGCTCCGGCTTTTCCAGCGTGATGATGGATGGCTCGCTGATGGAAGACGCCAAGACCCCCTCGTCCTTCGAGTACAACGTCAACACCACCAAGCACGTCGTCGACATCGCCCACGCCATCGGCGTTTCCGTTGAAGGCGAACTGGGCTGCCTCGGCTCGCTCGAATCCGGCATGGGCGAGAAGGAAGACGGCCACGGCGCCGAGGGCAAGCTTTCGCACGACCAGCTGCTGACCGACCCCAACGAGGCCGCCGAATTCGTCAAGGCGACGCAGGTCGACGCGCTGGCCATCGCCATCGGCACCAGCCACGGCGCCTACAAGTTCACCCGTCCGCCCACGGGCGCGGTGCTGCGCATCGACCGCATCAAGGAAATCCACGCGCGCATCCCCAACTGCCACCTCGTCATGCACGGCTCCTCCAGCGTGCCGCAGGACTGGCTGAAGATCATCAACGAGAATGGCGGCGAGATGGGCGCCACCTACGGCGTGCCGGTCGAGGAAATCGTCGAGGGCATCAAGAACGGCGTGCGCAAGGTCAACATCGACACCGACCTGCGCATGGCCTCCACCGGCGCGATCCGCCAGTTCCTCAACAAGGACCGCAAGAACTTCGACCCGCGCAAGTACCTCGCCGAAGCCCGCAAGGCCATGAAGGAAATCTGCAAGGCGCGTTACGAAGCCTTCGGCTGCGCCGGCATGGCCGGCAAGATCAAGCCGATCCCGCTCGAGGCGATGGCCAACCGCTACAAGAAGGGCGAACTGAACGCCGTCATCAAGTAAGCGCTTTCCGCTTCGCTGCAAAAGGCCGCAAGTTGCGGCCTTTTGTTTTTGAAAGTCGGCGCAGCCGGGACGGCAATGCGGCATGTTTGGCTCATTCCTTCGCGACAAGTCATGGTGGGCTACATGACTGTCGGAAAACTTAACAAGCCCTCCCCCTCTCGTTGTCTCGGTCTGATCTCAACTCACTGTGTACCGCCCGCAATTGATTGGACGCTGATTTGCAGTTCATGCGGCCTTCCGGATGGCATAAGACTGTCGGGCTTCAAGGGGTGACATGAAGCCCAGTTTTTCGAGGCGCCAGTGGCGATTGTAACGATCCCTGAACTCGGTGACAGCCTGCCGCACCTCCTCCAGGTTGCGGAAGATACGGCCGTGGATGGTCTGCTCCTTCAGCGTCCGGTTGAAGCGCTCGGCCACGCCGTTGGTCTGTGGTTCGGCAACGAAGGCGAAACTCTTGTCGATGCCCCAGAACTCCACCTGCTTCAGGAAGTCGTCGGCGGTGTATTGCGTGCCGTGATCCATGCGCAGCTTCAGCCCATTGCCTGCGCCCTTTCCTGTGGTGCCAAACTCGGCCTGAAGCCCCTGGGCGATGGGTTGCAAGGCGGCGAAGCGATTGCCGATTTTGACGGCATGGATGCCGACACAGCAGGCATCGAAGTGATCGACCGCCGAGAACACCCACACCCAGCCGTCGTCCGCAGTCTGAATGCGGATGCCGTCGGTGCCCCACATCCGGTTCGGCGCTTCGGCCTGGATCGAGCCGTCGTGCAGTGCGGGCGTGCCTTGCCGCACCCGATGCGGCGACAGCAGGGCGTTCTCGCGCATCAGGCGGCAGACGCGATCCTTGGACACTCGGATGTCGCGCAGGATGCGCAGCCGTGCCCAGACCTTGCGATGCCCCTCGCCGACGAACGGCGAGACTTCCAGGTCATCCCGGATGGCTGCCAGCAGATCGGCATCGGCAATCTTTGGCTTCGGCCCACGCCGCACGGGATGCAGAGGAACTACATTGGCGACCTCCCTGGCTTGCTGGGCATAGATGGTCGAGCGCGGAAATTCCAGTACCCGGCAGACCCGCTCCAGGCCGTAGGGCTTGCCGGCTCCCGGCGAGGTCGTTTGGCTCATCGCGACGACCTCCTGCCGACCAAAGGGCGTTTCGCCTGCCTTTCCTTGCGCAGGATTTCCACTTCCATGACCAGTTCGCCGATACGGCGGTTGGCATCGTTTTCAGTTGCTGTTCGACCGGATCGTTCTCGCGCTCCTTGAGACCGACATCGATGCCGGCCAGCGCCCGGTCGCGCCATTCTTCCAGCCGGAAGATCGGCACCGCCAATTCGCGCGAGAGCGCATCCACCGACTCGCCACGCAGCAGGCGCAGCACGACTTGCTTCTTGCGGCCCGCCGACCAGCGCTTGACCTCGGCCGCCGCGCTGGGCGCGCTTCCAGTCGCGCTACGCGCTCCTTCCAGCGCACCCAGCGCAACCCCTCCTACCTCGATCTCATTCAGCATTTCCCGCTCCTTTTCTAAACACGACTATTTACCCCAAATTCGTGTCCAAAAGAATCGCGGGCGGGGCAATGGAGAAGCTGGCACCGCAAAGTTCTTCGGTGATCGCCGAGACCTTGCGCGTGGA
>CAZVBY010000119.1:0-5633 GCA_964625895.1 uncultured Thiobacillus sp. | reverse complement strand
ATTCGCGCTATGATTGAGGCCGTCATTGACGGCCTTTTTTCCATGTCGGACCAATCCCCCATCGACAACCTGCTCTTCAAACTGATCCAGGACAGCCACGATACTGCCCTGATTGCGCAGGTTGGTGTGCTGGCCTTGTGCATTGCACTAGGCTGGCTGGCGATGCGGGCGCTACAGCCCCGGTTGGGTCGTTTCGAGCAGACCTGGAGCGCGGGCGCGGAAGGCTTGCGCCGTGTGAGTCTGCCGCTTGCCATCCTGGCGCTTGTTTTCCTCGCGCGCGAAGGCTTGCGACTCTGGCAAAACGAACTCCATCTCCTGAATCTGGCCATTCCGCTGCTCTCCGCGCTGGTCCTTATACGGCTGCTGGTGTACTCGCTGCGCTATACGCTCAAGCCCTCTGCGTCCCTTAAAGCCTGGGAGCGCGGCATTGCCTGGGTCATCTGGATCGGCGTCGCCATGCACATCACTGGCGTTCTACCGCGGGTGCGGGCAGCGATGGCTACGGTTGCCTTCGAATCCGGCACACACAAATTTTCACTGTTACTGTTATTCGAAGCGTTGACGGTCATCGTCCTCGCGGTCATTGTGTCCTTATGGGCTGCCCAGCTTGTCGAAAATCGATTGATGCGGCTGCCGCACATGAACTTGAGCCTGCGCATGGCCTTGTCCAAGGCCGTGCGCACGTTCCTGCTGGTGTTGGCGGTTTTGATCGCGTTGCCAGCTGTTGGCATTGATTTGACCGTGCTCTCGGTGTTTGGTGGCGCGCTGGGAGTCGGCCTGGGATTTGGCCTGCAAAAAGTCGCCAGCAATTACGTTTCCGGCTTCATCATCCTGCTTGACCGCTCGGTACGCATGGGGGACTTGATCACGGTCGATAACAAGTACGGGCAAGTCGCCAGCATGAACACCCGCTACACCCTCATCCGCTCGCAGGATGGTACGGAATCCATCGTACCGAATGAGATGTTCATTACCCAGACTGTGGTCAACCATTCGCTGTCCAAACCCGATGTTCGCATCGAGCTGCCCCTCCAGGTGGCTTATTCGACCGACCTGGAGCTTGCCCGCGACTTGATACTGGGCGTGGCGAAAAACCATCCGCGCGTGATTCCGGAAGGCGAAGAGGCGCCCAAGGTACTTATTCGCAGCTTTGGCGACAATGGCATCAACCTTGATCTGGCTGTCTGGATCAAGGATGCCGAGGAAGGTCAGCTCAGCCTGCGTTCTGACCTGTACTGGGACATCTGGAAGGCATTCAAACAGTCAGGGATTGAAATCCCCTATCCGCAGCGCGTCATCCACGCCGCAGAACAACCCTCTTGATTTATCAGGGAGTTACCTCATAATACTTGGACTTTCATGTCTGCTTTATAAGGACAAACCGCATGTTGTTATCCATTTTTGACCTGCCGCTGTGGAACCTGCCCTGGTGGCAGTATGTGCTCATCGCCCTGGCGTTCACGCATATCACCATTGCCTCGGTCACGATTTTCCTGCACCGCCACCAGGCGCACCGCGCGCTGGATCTGCATCCGATTCCCAGCCATTTCTTCCGTTTCTGGCTATGGCTCACGACCGGCATGGTCACCAAGGCCTGGGCCGCTATTCACCGCAAGCACCACGCCAAGTGCGAAACCGCCGAAGATCCACACAGCCCGCAGGTGTTAGGCCTGAAAAAAGTCTTGCTGGAAGGCGCCGAACTCTACCGCGCCGAAGCAAAAAACGCCGAAACGCTTGAAAAATACGGCCATGGCACGCCCGACGACTGGATCGAACGCCATCTCTACACGCCTTACTCAGGCAAAGGCATCCTGCTCATGCTATTCATCAACGTCGCGCTGTTCGGCCCCATCGGCCTCACCATCTGGGCCGTGCAAATGGCCTGGATCCCGATCACGGCGGCCGGCATCATCAACGGCATCGGCCATTACTGGGGCTATCGCAATTTCGCCTGCGAGGATGCTTCCACCAACATCTCGCCATGGGGCATTCTCATCGGCGGCGAGGAACTGCACAATAACCACCATGCCTATGGCACCTCGGCCAAGCTATCGAACAAGTGGTATGAATTCGACATTGGCTGGTTATACATCCGTATCCTGGAAATCCTGAAACTGGCCAAGGTGCGCAAGGTCGCGCCGGTCGTGAAATGGCAGGCAGCACGCCCTTCTGTTGACCTGCTAACCCTGCAATCTGTCATCACGCATCGCTACGATGTCATGACGCGCTACGCCAGGATGCTCAATAGCCAATTCAAGGACCACCTGCCGCACAACGTCAACGTCGGCAAGTTGCGTGAATGGCTGCATCTGGAACCCACGGCACTGAAACAGGATGAAAAAGCCGAAGTCGATCTCGCCCTGGCGAAAAACGACACACTTGCCAAGCTTTATCACATGCGCCATGAGCTGGCAGAAGTATGGGGACGTTCGACACTGACCAAGGAACAGCTCGTCGCCAAACTGCAAGACTGGTGCCATCGTGCGGAAGCCAGCGGGATTGAGGTGCTACGCGAGTTTTCCATGCGCCTCAAGCGATACGCCTAACGGACATGGCGAATTGCCGCCCCGGATCATGAAACCCCTACGCGCCGTGTCCGTTCCCCCACCCCGCCCTCCCCCGCAAGCGGGAGAGGGGGACAGGGTCACGCTTCGCGTGTTTCACGCTAAGTCCGCGCAAACCGCCAATAAAAAACCCGCCTGAAGGCGGGTTTTTTATTTTAACGGACCGCAGTTGAATCCGAATCGCTCAACGTCTGCTCACTTGAGCTTGGTTTCCTTGTACATCACATGCTTGCGTGCCTTGGGATCAAATTTCATGATCTCCATCTTGCCGGGCATGGTTTTCTTGTTCTTGGTCGTGGTATAGAAATGGCCGGTACCCTCGGTGGATTCCAGCTTGATTTTTTCGCGTCCGCCTTTTGCCATGATTTACCCCTTAGATCTTTTCGCCGCGAGCACGCATGTCGGCCAGAACGGCATCAATGCCCTTCTTGTCAATCGTGCGCAATGCTGCATTGGTCAAACGCAGGGTGACATAGCGGTTCTCGCTTTCCACCCACAGACGGCGGTTTTGCAGATTCGGCAAAAACCGGCGCTTGGTTTTGTTGTTGGCGTGGGAAACATTGTTCCCGACCATGGGCTTTTTGCCCGTTACCTGGCATACGCGAGCCATAATAATGCGCTCCAAAAATAAGGGTTGGAATTCGGAAAAACGCGGATTCTGCCATAAAAATGACAAACCTGGCAACCAGATTGCCAATTCTCTACAGAAAACCGGCCTCGGCAAAAGACAGTCCGCCCGCGCCAGCCACGACGAAATGATCCAGCACCCGCACATCAACCAGCGCCAACGCCTGTTTCAGGGTTTGCGTCAGAAGGCGGTCGGCCTGACTGGGCTCGGCAACGCCAGAAGGATGGTTATGCGCCAGGATGATTGCAGCGGCATTGTGCGTCAAAGCCCGCTTGACCACTTCCCGGGGGTAAACGCTGGTCTGGGCCAAGGTGCCGCGAAACAACATCTCGGCCTGGATCGCGCGATTTTGCGTATCCAGAAAGACCGCCCAGAATTCTTCATGCGGCTTGCCTTTCAATAACAATGACAGATAACGGCGCACCGCGATTGGCGAGGTCAGCGCGTCTCCCGACCGCATGTCCTCTTTCAATGCGCGCTGCGCCATTTCCATGACCGCCTTCAATTGCGCATACTTGGCCGGCCCCAATCCGGGCGCATCGCAAATCTCCTGTTGTTCGGCCAGACAGAGTTTCGACAGGCCGCCGAATCGATCCAGCAGTTCGCGGGAGAGATCGACCGCGCTCTTGCCTGTCACGCCGGTGCGCAAAAAAATCGCCAACAGTTCGGCGTCTGTCAGACTTTCCGCGCCGCGCTCCAGCAGCTTTTCCCTGGGCCGTTCATCCGCTGGCCAATCGCGAATCGCCATTTCTTTTCCCCTCCCGTAAAATCGCCTTATCTTCTTGTGGATGCCATTTTGCGCCATGCCAGACACCCAAGGCAAAACCCTACTCCTCGGCATTACCGGCGGCGTGGCCGCCTACAAAGCCGCGGAACTCGCTCGTCTGTGGATCAAGGCTGGCTACCAAGTGCAGGCCGTCATGACGGAGGCCGCTGGTCATTTTGTCGGCGAAGCGACATTCCAGGCCTTAACAGGGCAACCCGTTCTGACCAGCTTATGGGGATCTGAAGGCGATGGCATGGCCCATATTCATGCCAGCCGAGAAGCCGACCTGATCGTCGTTGCACCCGCTTCGGCAGATTTCATCGCGAAACTGACCCATGGACGTGCCGATGACCTGCTTTCCACGCTGTGCCTGGCGCGCGCCTGCCCGCTCGCCATCGCCCCGGCGATGAACCGGGAAATGTGGGCAAACCCCGCCACCCAGCGGAATATCGCGCAACTGCGCCACGATGGCGTCACCCTCATCGGCCCCGAGACCGGCGCACAGGCCTGCGGCGAAACCGGGCAGGGCCGGATGAGCGAACCCTCGACGATTTTCGATGCCGTTGAAATTTTATTGGGCCCAAAACCGCTGACAGGCAAAACGGTGCTGGTAACTGCCGGCCCGACATTCGAACCCATCGACCCGGTGCGCGGGCTGACCAACCTGAGTTCCGGCAAAATGGGCTATGCCGTGGCGCAGGCGGCTAAAGAAGCCGGTGCGCGCGTGATTCTGGTTTCCGGCCCGGTTTGCCTGGATGCGCCAGCCGGCGTTGAAACCCTCCGCATCATCACGGCAACGGACATGCGCGCAGCCGTACTATCCAAGGTGCCGGAAGCGCAGATTTTCATTGCGGTTGCCGCGGTGGCGGATTATCGACCTGCCCAGGCCAGCCCACAGAAAATCAAGAAAACCGGGCAGGCCATTCATCTGGAACTGGCGCCCACCGAAGATATTCTGGCCGGCGTGGCAAGTTTGCCTGATCCGCCTTTTTGCATCGGCTTTGCCGCAGAAACGGAAAACCTGCTGGCGCACGCAGAAGCCAAGCGACGGGCCAAGAATCTGCCTCTGCTGGCCGCCAATCTCGCACAGGACGCGCTTGGCGCCGACACAACCGAACTTGTGCTACTGGATGACAACGGCAGCCACCCGCTGCCCCGGGCTGACAAGCTGGCGCTGGCGCGGCAACTCCTCCAACATGCCATCGATTTGTTCAACTCGCCCACCGCCACTCATGAAGCTCGAAGTCAAAATCCTCAACGATAAAATTCGCGATCAGCTTCCACACTACGCGACAAAAGGCTCTGCGGGCCTGGATTTGCGCGCCTGCATCGATGCACCGCTCACCCTGAACCCTGGCGACACGGTCTTGATTCCAACCGGCATGGCCATTCATCTCGGCGACCCGGGTTATGCCGCGCTCATCCTGCCACGCTCGGGCCTCGGCCATAAGCATGGCATCGTGCTGGGCAACCTCGTCGGCCTGATCGACTCGGATTATCAGGGCGAGCTCATGGTTTCCTGCTGGAACCGGGGGCAATCCAGCTTCGTGCTCCAGCCCTTTGAACGGCTGGCCCAACTGGTGGTCGTTCCGGTGATCCAGGTCGACATGCAAATCGTAGACGACTTTGAGCAAAGCCACCGCGGCGCGGGTGGCTTCGGCAGCACCGGAACAAG
>CAZVBY010000118.1:0-5738 GCA_964625895.1 uncultured Thiobacillus sp. | reverse complement strand
CCGCTGTACCGACGGCCAGCGCGGCGGCACGTCCCGCTCCGCCGTTGCTCTGGCCGTTCTTGACACTGTTGGACTTGGCTTGGCTGGAGCCACCGGCATCCTTGCCCTTGGCGTCCCGACTTTCCGCCTTGTTTTCGTTTGCGCCGCTGCCAGCCCCGCCAAAACCCGAAGACTCGCCCCCCATCGCGTTGCCTGAAAAGCCTGCCGCTTGCGCGAAAGGCGTGCTGCCGCCGTTGCCCCCACCGCCGCCAGCACTGGAAGAGCCGCCGAAGCTTGGCATCTGGCCTCCGCCGCTCTCCATCCCGGCTTGTGCCTTTTCGAAAGCCGCCTTGATAGCCGACACGCCGCCGGCAATGCTTTGCGCGCCACCCATCACCGCCGCGCCCGCCATGCTCGCCGCTGCGGCCGCCATGCCGGCCGCGCCCACTGCGACACCGGCGACGGCGCCCGCGCCGAAATTGCCGATACCCGCGTGACCAATGCCCGCGCCGGTAATGACGCCAGACAGCAACCCCGGAATCTTGTTGACCAGCATCAGCAGGGCGAAGCAGAAGACCAACATCACGCCCAACTCCTCGAAGTTCAGCGCGCCCTTGTTCATCTTGGCGTAGAAGTTCGAAAGCAGGTCGGAACCGATGCCGACAAGCAGCACCATCGCAAAAATCTGAATCGCCACGCCGAGCACGGTCTTGAAGTAGTTGATCGCCATGTCGGAAGTCCAGCGCGATCCGCCGAAGCCCAGGAAGAACACGCCCGCATACATCAATATCCAGGCGGACACATATAGCAGGAGCATGTTTACACCAATGGTGGCGAGCAGCAGCAGGATCGCCAGGCTCATAGCGAAGCCGACGACGCTATCGACGGGACTCCATAGCGACAGGTTAACGAGAGACTGCTTGAAGATCATGAAGCCGATGTCCACGATTCCCGACGGCGTGATCGACGACACGCCGGAGGCCTGCTCGCCCAGCCGCTGCAAGGACTGGATGATCGAAGAAGCGAAGACTGGCCCGTTCCTGAGCAGCCAGAGGAAGAAGCCGAAAAAAACGATGAATCGGAAAAACTCCGCGAAGAACTCGCCAATGTCGGCCTTGCGCAGAATGAGCATGCCGCCTGTCCATACCAGGCTGATTGTGAACAGCGTCCAGAATAGCCACAGGGCGGCGTTCATCACCACGGCTTGCCAGCCCGATGCGCGCGTGGCGAACTCCGTCACCACCTGGTCAAGCAGCCCCTGATTGGTGAGCTGGGCGGCAGCGCCGGCCGAGTACAGCATCAGTGCCGCGCCAATGAATACCGCTGTTTTGATTTCTTTCATGGGGTCACCTCTTCGGCTCGGTCAATTCGAGCCAGTTCTTTGGCTGCTCGGTCGGTGCGATGCGGCTTTCAGTCGATGCCTTGTGCGCGCATTGCTGCCGCTCTTCCTGGTTACGCGGGTTTTCGCAGTCAAGCTCGCGCTGACCGCATCCGGAAGCCAGAAGTGCCATGACCGCGACGGCAGTCCAAGGCATGATGGGTTTTGCGTGCATGGTGTGCCCTACTGGTTAGCGGGTCAGGTCGAGCCAGTTTTTCGGGCTGGCAGTTTTGCCGATTCGGCTTTCGGTCGATGTGGCGTGAGCGGCGGCCTGCCGGGCTTCCTTGTCGGCGTCGGCCTGCATCTTGGTCGCCACCGCGTTCTGCTGCGCGATCAACAGGCCGCGAATCTGCAAGAGCTGGCTGGCCTGCTGACTGGCGAGCTGGTTGGCGTAGCCGATGGCCTGCATCTGCCCGGTCGCGCCCTGCGCACCCGACTGGAGCCGCTGCAACGTCTCCGCATCGCTCTGGAGGTTGCGCTGTTGAAGTTCCAGGCCCTTGAACAGCGCATCGTTGGCCTTCTTCTGCGAAGCGTTGCCCAGCTCACGCGCCTGCTGCATGGCCGCCCACTCTGCCGCCGAGCATCCGCTGTTCGAGAAGCAAGACGAGGACTTGTAGTAATTCACGTCTTGGAACTTGTCCAAGTAGCCGTCGATACTGCCGAGCTGCTGCTTGTAATAGTTCAGCGTGTTGGTTGCGTTCATCAGCCCGTTAATGGTCGATTGCGCTTGATCCCAAATGTAGGCCGCCGGCGCGGCGGTGTTTTGCAGCATGTTTTCGTACTGCTGCAACTGCGTCCGGTATTGCTCAATTTGCTTGAGCGTTTGGGCCACGCTTTCAATGGCCGTCATGATGTTTTGGGCGAGGTTCGTACCGTCGATGACAGGGATACCGGCATGGGCGGGCATCGACAACGTGCCAACCATCAAGGCGATAGCGACGGATTTTTTAGCGGCTAAAATTTTCTGATTCACTGGTTTTTCCTTTCGGTCTATCGGAGAGCGCCACGAGGGCGGTTAGCCGACAGCCGGTCGGCACGGTTGGCGGCCAGCAAAGCGAGCCGCCGTTTTTCGATTTCTGGGGCGTCGAAGCATACGGCGAGATTCGCGGTCGCAGCGGCCCGTGCAATCTGCTCCTTGAATTCAGTCGTGCCGTTGACGGTGAGCACTTGGCCATAGCGCTGCGCGGCCATCCGCAGGGCGGCAATCAATCCGTCTTGTGACATGTTCCGAGACACATTCAGCTTGTCGCCATCGTCGCGGATGGCGACGTTGCCGACGCGGTAGATCAGCGTGCCTTGTTTGGTGATGTGCTCGGGGGTTGCCAGGGGCTTATCGTTATGGCTGCGCAAGCCGGCGACGGTGTTTCCCTTGAGGCCCAGGGAGGCCGCGCGTGCGCGCAAGGCTGCCAACGCCTGCGGGTTGCCGGCCTTCGCCTGACATTGCAGCCAGTCGTTCCAGGCGTGCCGTTGGTTGCGTTGGCTAATCGTTTGTCGATCCTTGCGATACCACGCGTGAATCTCCTGGATGCGCTCGTGCAGTGCCTTGCTGGTGAGTGAATACAGCAGCTTCTTGCCGGCCCTTGGCCCGTTTATCAACTTGATGGCTGCGCGTTTCAGTCTGCCGGCTCGCTTGGCCGCGTCGATCTCTCGATTCTTGCGGTCGCGCGCTGTCAACAGCTCGGCCGAGCGAGCATCAGCGATGCTTCGCCGCTCGATTTCGTACTGGGCGTAAAGCGCACTGGTGTCGATGCGTGTGCGCACCGGTTGCGCCTGGTAACGCTGTGTCGGTTTCGCCTGATCGGCTTGCTCCGCTGCGGGTTGGAAGACTCCAAGGCGTGCTTCCAGTCTCGATTTGGACAGATCGCGGGAAACGGAACTGGCCTTGACCACGGTTCCGTCGCTGGCCTCGATGACAAAGCCGTTGCCGCGCTCCCGTAGTGCCAGGCCGTTGTCGTGCAAGGCGCGGTGTAATGCTGTCCAGGATGCCGCGCCATGGATTTGCGGTAGACATTCGCGCTTTACCCAGCCCAGCAGACTTTCGATGCCGGCTGCGTGCTCCATGTCGGCGGCGCGGTTTTCGGCTCCACGCTTCGTGGCCTGGTGGTTGTCCGGTGCAAGCCCGTATTCGGTTTCCAGCTTGACACACAACTCGGCGAGGGTGCGGTAGGCCCGGAAAGGTTCCTGCATGGTGAAGCGCCTCGGGTGAATCTTGTTGATCGCGACATGGACATGCAGGTTGTCGGTGTCATGATGGACAGCGCTGATCCGCTGATGCTCGGCAAACCCCAGCCCGGCGCAAATCCGCTGCTCGATTTCAACCAAAGCATCGGACGGCGGGTGCTCGCCGGCACGGAAGGAAATAATGAGGTGATAGGTCTTATCGCCCTCGGCGCGGGTGTTGCGTGCCTGTGTCGCCATGACCTCAAGGGCGGCATCGGCCAGCTCGTCGGCATGGCAATTCGTGATGCGCATGTCGCCGACGCGCTCAAGCTGCTCTTGAGGGTCGGAGAGGTAGCGCGCCAGCTCGCCGAAATTGCTCTTGCGAACCGTTTTCATCGGAACGTGCTTGGCAATCATGACCGTTCCGTTTTTTTAGCGGCTAAAGGTGTGACGACCCGCGCCATGATTCCGCGGATCGCGGCCTGGTTGGCGCGGATTTCTTCCAGCACGCCGACGATGGTCTTGCTCATCTGCGCCATGCCGAACGCGGCCAGCTTCGCGTCGTCGGTCAGCCAGAGCTTTAGCAGGCCGCCCAGCCGGCCAAGGTCGCCGTTGACCTTCGCCAGCTCCTGGACGCGCTCGTAGTCCAGGATGCTGCGCATGACGTAACCCTGTCCGACCAGGCGCAAATAGCTCGATGCGCTGTTCCCGCTTGCCTTCGCCATCGCCTCGATCTGTGCCTTTTCTTCTGGCAGGCAATAGACATAGATCGGGGGGCATCCCTTGCGGGTGGGATGCTGTTCACGCATGGCGTGCCGTCCTTCGCGGCATCGGCTGCCAACCCCGCAGGGCAGGATTTCCGTTGAGCGCCGCAGGTGCGAATAAGGGGTGAGTGAAGTACCCGAACCGGCTTGCCGGTGCGGGTACTTCACCTATCCTGCCCCGCATCCGCCACGGTTTTTGGCGCGAAAAGCCTTGCATTGGCCCGTGTATTTCGTGCAATTTGAGGCGATGCACGGCGATTGCACGACAATTCGCCGCGCTGAACGGAAGTTGAACGCCAGGAGAAAGAAGAACGGCGCAGAAGCAACGAAGGGAAGAACGGCGTGCCCGGCGCATCACAACAGCGCTTCTTTCTTGGGCGATGGGTCGAAACTGAATCCTGCTGTCGGCGAAGTGCCGCCCTTGAAATCGGTTTTGCGGGCTTGCCTCTGCCTGGGCTTTGCGGGCGATGTCTTGCCAAGGTGAATCTGATTCACGTAGCGCCGAAACGCCTGGTAGCTGAACGTCACCCGTCCCTCGTCGTGCAGCGTTTGATGGACGGTGAGCACCGACCAGCCGTCGTCAAGCGCCTGCTGGATGTCGGCCCGTAGCGCCAGCACGACAGCCCGGTTTGAACGCGGGGCGAGGGAGGATTTCATGCGGGCACGTTCGGCGATCCGCTCCGACAGGGTTTTCATCGGTTCAGACCTCGTAGCCGTGGGAGTTGAAAACCTGGGCCATGTTGTAACCTTCCCAGCTTCCGGGCCGGGTGATGACCATCGCGGCATCCTCGGCCAGCATCGTCATCAAGGCCTTTACGTCCAAGGGGCCGTGGGTGGTCGCGCCCTCGCGGCGCTTGTTCTGTCGAGTGCAGGCCGTCGCCAGGCTTGCAAGACAGTCGGCGATTTCATCGCTGACATGGATCGTGATGCGCTTCATGGGAGATCCTTTGCTGTGTTGTGTGGAGGTTGGCCGTTGAGTTGTTTGCGTAGCAGGGCGAGGCGCGTCCGCGCCGCCTCGCGCGCTTGCGGAGTGGATTGCTGGTGGCGGTGCTGTTCCTCGACGATTCGTGCTTGAACCGCCCTGGCTTGGGATTCGAGCCTGCGCCGATGCTCCAGCGCGGCGGCCGGAACAAACTCTCCTTGTCTTGCGCGTTCCACGAGCTTGCGCAAGAGGCCGAGCGGATGGCGGACAGCGCCTCTGTCTGCCAGGCCGGCGATTTCATGAAGCACAAGCTGTCGGTGAGCCGGTGGGCAATCGTTGAGGATTTGCCTTGCCGAGGTCTCCGCGTCTTTTCCAAGCGAAGGTGGCCAGACGAGTTCATCGTCATCAACTACTACGCCTTGAGCGTGTTCCGGCGGGGTGGGGGATGCCGCGCGGGTAGTGGTAGGTTCTTGTTCAGACAGTTCTTGTTGAATACCAGTACTTGGTAGCGTCGGCTTTACCGGTTTCGGCAAAA
>CAZVBY010000117.1:0-5857 GCA_964625895.1 uncultured Thiobacillus sp. | reverse complement strand
GTTCTTTTCGCGCCGGCAAACTCAGAGAATTGTCTATCCTGATTCGAGGAGCCGCAAATCGCATACTCAATTTTGATTGATTCACCATGCACATCGAACCCGGCGCCATTTTCACCGCCTTGATATTCGGGGTCTTGCTGGCCTCGGGAATGGCATGGCTGGTGGCCGGCTTGTATCGCCGCCGCATGGTGGCGCTGATGCGTGGCGGCGCGGCGCCGGACGATGCCCGTCTGGCTGGCACGGGCGTGGCGCCTGGCTCCTTGCAGCGCGCGCCGGCGGTTCTGGATTTTGCCGGCAATCGACGCGCGGGGCTGCGTTTTCTGTTGGCGCTGTCCGGGCTCTGCCTGCTGATCGGCCTCACGCATTCCTGGCTGGCGCTGCATTTCGTTTATACGCCGGACGAGTTTTCGCTCAATCGCCTGCTGATTCTGGGTCTGGTCTATGCCTGGCCCATGGTGCTGGCCTGGGGACTGGCGCGGCGCTGGGCATGGAGCCGGGTGGTGGCGGGCGTGATCGGCTACATGCTGGTGATGTCGGTGCTGGTGATGCTGGGCTCAACCGAACTCCAGTCGCTTGGTCAAGTTGGCGCCTGGCTTGGGGGCGTGGTCGCCATCCCCGTCATCGTCACGCTGCTCATCAGCGCCAGCGGCCACATCCGCGCCATTGCGCCCTATCTGCTGCCGCCCTTTCTCATCCTCTCGGCTTCCACGCACGTGGCTTTGCAGATCATGGCCGATACGGCGCAAAATCCGCCCGCGTGGCTATACAGTCTTGTCGGGACACTGGGCGCCTACGGCACGATTGTCACCCTTGCACTGGCTCCCTGGCTGCTGCTCGCCTGGCCGACATATGCGCTGGGCCGCCGTCTGGCAGCCGCCTATCGCAACAAGCGCTTTTCCGATCTCAGTTATCTCTTCGCCACCTACTGGTTCGTGATCCTGTTTTCCAGTTCGCTGCCCGCTTTCGCGAGCGTGGGTGTCGCCGGCCTGACTCAACTGCTGCCATGGCTTTGGATACCCGTGGCATGGCTTGTGCTGCCCAAGTGGCTGATGCCAAATAATCCGCCGCCCACCCTGCTGGTTTTGCGCGTGTTCCAGAAGGACGCGCAGGTCGAAGCGCTGTTCGACCGCGTCATCGAACGCTGGCGGCATACCGGCAACACCGTGCTCATCGCCGGCACCGATCTCATCAGCCGCACCCTCGACCCCGACGACCTGTTCGCATTCATCAACCGCCAGTTGGCTGGCCGCTTCATCGCCAGCGAAGCTGAAATTCCGCAACGCATCGCCGGATTCGATCTGCGGCCCGACCCCGACGGCCGTTACCGCATCAACGAGTGCTACTGCTTCGATGCCACCTGGCAAGCCGCGCTGCGCGCGCTGGTGGAAAAGAGCGACGTAGTGCTCATGGATTTGCGCGGCTTCAAACCTGAAAACCGGGGCTGCCGCTTCGAACTGGGCGTTCTGGCCGAAGCGCCGGATGTCAGGAAAGTCGTGCTGTTATACGACGCCCACACCGCAAAGGATGCCGCCGAATCCGACATCGCCGCCGCGCCGCCGGGCCGTTTCGTCTGGCTGGAAGCGGGGAAGATGGATTACGCCAAGGCCGGCCAGGTGCTGGCGGCGTTGTTTGGCAACGTCAAGCACATGAATCATTACAAGGAGAACTCGCCATGACTCAATCATTACAGCAGCGCATCCAATCCCCCGGCCCCAAAAAAATCCTCGCCTGCGACGGCGGCGGCATTCTCGGGCTGATCAGTGTCGAGGTGCTGGCGCGTATCGAGTCGCTGCTACGCGAGCGGCAGCCGCTGGAGAAGCGCAAGGATTTCGTGCTGGCGGATTATTTCGATTATTTCGCTGGCACCAGCACCGGCGCGCTTCTTGCCGGCTGTCTGGCGCTGGGGATGCCGGTGGATCGCATCCGCAAGTTCTACATCGACAGCGGCCGGGAGATGTTCGACAAGGCGGGACTGCTGGAGCGGCTGCATTACAAGTACGACGACGACAAGCTGTCGTTAAAGCTGAAGCAGGAAGTCGGCGAAGACACCAGGCTGGGTTCGGGCAAGTTGAGAAGCCTGCTCACCATCGTCATGCGCAATGCCACCACCGATTCGCCATGGCCCATCTCCAACAACCCTTTTGCCATGTACAACCGGCGCACGCGCGACGACGGCACCGTGCGCGAGAACTGCAATCTCGACCTGCCACTGTGGCAACTGCTGCGCGCCAGCACTGCCGCGCCCACGTTTTTCCCGCCGGAAGTCATGCAGGTGGGCGATCAGACTTTCATATTCGTGGACGGCGGCGTCACCACTTACAACAACCCGGCTTTTCTGGCCTTCACCATGGCCACGCTGGATCGCTACGAAGTGAACTGGGCCACGGGAGAAGATAAATTGCTGGTGGTGTCGGTGGGCACGGGCAACGCGGCCAAGGCCAACGCGGAATTGAAACCCGGCCAGATGCATCTGCTCTACCAGGCCGGCAACATCCCGTCGGCGCTGATGTTCGCCGCGCAAAACCAGCAGGATCTGCTGTGCCGCATGTTCGGCAAATGTCTGGCGGGCGATGCGCTGGATCGCGAGCTGGGCGACATGATCGGCAGCAAAGGCCCGGTATCACCCAAGCTGTTCACCTATCTTCGCTACGACGCGGATGTGAGCCGCGAAGGGCTCGACAAGCTGAATTTGCCCAAGGTCGATCCCGATCACGTGCAGTTGATGGACTCGACGAAATATATCGACGAAATCCAGAGAGTGGGCAAGGCATTGGGCGATATCAAAGTGAAGCCGGAACATTTCGCCGGCTTCTGATTCATGACCAGAATTTTCCTTTCCTATCGCCGCGACGACAGCGCAGGCTTTGCCGGGCGCCTGGCCGATGCGCTGGAAGAAGAGTTCGGCGCGGGCAGCGTGTTCCGCGATGTGGACGACATCCGTCCCGGCGAGGATTTCGTCACGGCCATTCAATCCCGTTTGCGCGAGGCCGCCGCTGTGCTGGTGATGATCGGCCCGCGCTGGATCGGCCAGGCTGGCGAACAGACACGGCTGCATGAACCGGGCGATTTTGTGCGCCAGGAAATCGAAGCCGCGCTGGCTTCGGGCAAGCCGCTGTTCCCCTTGCTGGTGGGTGGCGTGGCCATGCCAAATGAAGACAAGCTGCCCGCATCGATCGCGGGTCTGGCGCGCAAGCAGGCCGTGGCGCTGCTGGATGGCAACTGGCATCAAGACGTGCAAAAACTCATCGCCAGCCTGCGTCCGTTGTTGCCAGGCGATGTCCAGGTTCATGCGGGCAGGCGCAAGCTGATCCTGGGTCTGGCGGGCGGCGGCGCGGGGCTGATCCTGCTGGCTTTTGGTCTGCGCCACTGGCGCAAGCCTCCGCCAGTTCCGGAAGTAAAACCCATCGACATCACTGGCCGCTGGACGGCGCGCGTGAAATACGGCTGGGGCGACGAGCACGATGAAATCTTCGAGTTCAAGAACCTGAACAATCGCCTGCACGGCAGCGCCACCTATCTGACGGGACGCCTTGTCATCGAACAGGCGAAACTGGAGGGCGAGTGGCTGAGTTTCCAGACGCGCAGCCAGGAAATGCTGGGTAGCAACAATCCGTGGAAAGAGGTCATTCATCGCTACATCGGCCGCGTCACCGCCAATGAAATTCAGTTCACGCTCGAAAACACTGGTGGCTACTCGGTTTACGCACCGCTGGAATTTGTCGCCAGGCGCGAACCGAAATAAGGCTGCTATGCTGAAAAGCAAGCCACCGAGGAACCCACCCAGGGACATTCAGGCATGAGAGGCGTCTTCATCAGTTACCGCCGTCAGGACAGCCAAAGCGCCGCGGGGCGGCTGGCGGACCATCTCAAGGATCATCTGCATGGCGTGCGGGTGTTCCGCGATGTGGAAACCATCGAACCCGGCGTCGATTTCGTCGAGGCCATCAATCGCGCGCTTCAGTCCAGCGCCATCATGCTGGCGGTGATCGGGCCGAGGTGGATGTCGATCACCGACGCGGCGGGCCGCCGCAGGCTGGACGATCCTCACGATTACAACCGGCTGGAAGTTTCCGCCGCGCTGAAACGCAGCGACGTGCGCGTGATCCCGGTGCTGGTCGAAGGCGCGCAGATGCCCGCGACCGACGATCTGCCGGAAGACCTCAAGGCCCTGTCGCGGCGCAACGCCGTCGAGTTGACCGACAAGCGATGGGATTACGACGTGAGCAAACTGGTCGAGACCCTGGACAAGGTATTGAGCCAGGACAATGGCCCGGGCCCCGAACCCGAGCCAGGCCCGTCCAGTTTTAAAGGCATGGCAGACATGCTCAGGCGCAAGCCGATTCTGGCCGCGGCTGGCGCGCTGGGTGTGGCCTTGCTTGCATTCGCGCTCAAGCCTGATGACATCCCATCCGGCGGCGGCGAAACGCCAAGCTGGCAGGCTGGCAAACCCGCAACCGAATCAACAACAGGCATCCAGGCGGAGTCGCCGCCGGACAAGCCAGAGGCAAAGCCGCCCACGCCAAGCTTGCCCGTGCCCATGCCCAAACCCCCGGTAATCGATACCCTCACGCCCGGGAAACCCGTTCCCGCCAAAATCATCATTGCCGCCAAACCCGTCCCCGGCGCCACCACATCCGCCGCAAACAAAGAGAATGGTTCAATTCCCGCGCCTGCGACTTCCGCCAAGCATGCACAGCCGACCAAGCCGGCAAGCATCATCCCCCAGCACAAGCCGGACTCGTCCATTTCATCCTCCACGCCAGCCACGTCGAGCTTGAAAAACGAACCGGCCATGCCAGCAGTCGAATCCGCCAAGCCCAGCCTGGCCAGCATCCCGCCAGCCAAGCAGCCTGCCGCAATTCCCTCGCAGCGCGTGTTGCTCATTACCTGGGGGCAAACCACGCACCGCAATTTCTGGTCCGGCCTGACGGCCAGTGAATACAGCCAGCGCATGTCCAGCCAGTTTGAATCGGTATTACGGGAACAAACGACGGAGAAAATCACCATACAGGCAAGGCCCAGCGAAAAAGCCGCCAGGGATATGGCAGTCAAACAGGCCGTGGCGGCCATCCGGCGCGCATGCGAGGAAAGCGGCGTTGACTGGGTTTTTGCCGCGCACGCCGAGGAAACCTTCGCCATCAGCACGGCCGACAGCGCCTTCTGGCCGGAGCTGCGCATGGTTGCAATGCGTTGCGGCCAGGGCGAGCCCGCTACCGCAAAATTCTCGCTCGCGCCACGTCAGGCGGACAGCTTCCCCTTTTCCAGCGAAATGCGCGATGCCATGCGGGACTTCGTCAAGGAAAGACGGCCCGGCAAATCGTAAGCCCAGTCATAAGCCCAGCGGGTTGAAGCCGCTCCCATTCGCTTTGAACCTAGAAACCGCAGTTGGACACATTCGAGTGTGCGGTTTTCTGGTCGTCCGGCAAGGCGCGATGAGGCGCATGGCCGCTCCCTGCAACGAAGAGCAACGCAGTTCGGATGGCCAGAAAACCGTGCAATCGAGTGCGTAGCGCGTTCACCCAAAGGGTGACGGCGATCGAAGACAGGAAATCCAACATCCATGCGGGATTCGTTACAGCAAAGAGCGGTCAACTGCGATTTTTAGGTTGAACCTAAAAACCTCAGTTGAACCATAGAGGCACAGCGCTCACAGAGGAAAAACAATGGTTTGTTTTCCATTTGCGGACCACCCAGAGGGTGCGCATCCGAAACTGGGCAATCGCTTGATTTCCTGACTTTCTCGGTGCCTCTGTGTCTCTGTGGTGAGGAATTCAGGTTGATTTCTGGCCTATGCCAAACGGCTTAATCCCAAAAGCCGATAACAATCGTTACGCAACTGTTCTACAGTGAATCAGGC
>CAZVBY010000116.1:3680-5889 GCA_964625895.1 uncultured Thiobacillus sp. | reverse complement strand
ACCACGCGCTTCTTGTGTTTGCTGGGGTCGACCACTGCCTGGGCAAAGGAAAACAGGGCTTCACGGCTGCCATTGACCGGCAACACTTCGGTGGCGGGGTCGAGTGCCACCCCGTAACGTCGCTGACACCATGCTGCCAGGCTCTTTCGCAAGGTTTCCGTCCCTTGCGTGAGAGGATACGTTGCAAGGCCGGCGAGGTTTTGCGTCAGCGCCTGTTTGATAAACTCCGGTGTCGGATGTTTGGGCTCGCCAATCGACAGATTGACGGGCGCGAAATCCGGGTTGGGCGTGACACCGGCAAACAGTTCCCGCAGTTTCTGGAACGGATAGGGGTGGAGCTGATCGAGCCTCGAATTCATCACAAATGAGTCACAGACTTTTGGAAACCCTGAATTTTATATGACATCCCGTCTGCTGCCTGTTTCCGGCCTGCTATTTGGCGCCACCATGTGGGGGCTGATCTGGTATCCCTACCGCCTGCTGCAAGACGCGGGCGTGGGCGGCGTGGTGTCTTCGCTGGCGTCCTATGCCATTCCGCTGCTGCTGGTCATCCCCTTTTTGTGGCGGCATTTCCTCACCGCGCGCGAACATTATGGCTGGCTGGCGCTGCTGGGGCTTGCCGCGGGCTGGACCAACATGGGCTATGTGCTGGCCGTGATCGGTGGCGAGATCATGCGCGTGGTGCTGCTGTTTTATCTGGCACCGGTGTGGACGGTGATTTTCGCGCGCTGGCTGTTGGGCGAGAAACTCTCTGGCTGGGGCGTGCTGATCATGGCGTTTTCCTTTGCCGGTGCATTGACCATGCTGTGGCCGGAAGGCGGCGGGTTGCCACTGCCCGCCAACCAGGCCGAGTGGATCGCGCTTTCCGCCGGCGCCACATTTGCGCTTTCCAATGTGGTGACACGCAAGGTAGAAGGCGCGGATGCCTGGGCCAAGTCGCTGGCCATCTGGACGGGAGTAAGCATGATTGCGCTGGCCGCGCTGTTGTTTGAACCCAAGCCGTTTGCCTTTGCGGAGGCCGCCAGCAATCAAACCTGGACGATCCTGCTGGGCGTGGGGCTGGCCATCGGCGTGATGACGCTGGCGGTGCAGTATGGCCTGTCTCACACCTCCGCCAATCAGGCCATCATCATTTTCCTGTTTGAACTGGTGGTGGCCGCCATTGCCTCTTATTTTCTGGCGGACGAAGCCTTGAGCCTGCGCGAGTGGACCGGCGCCGCCATGATCATCGCCGGCAGCCTGTTTTCGGGCCAGATGGCGCATAAAGACACTCCCCTCTCCCAGCGGGAGAGGGGTGGGGGGTGAGGGAGAATGGTTAAGAAGCTGGTTACTGCATTACTGCACAGCTCGTTGCTGGTGGAAGACCTGGCTCGCGCCCGAGCCTTTTATGAAGGCGTGCTCGGCCTGATGCCGAGTTCCAGCCGGCCAGCCATGAGTTTTGACGGGGTCTGGTATGAACTGGGGGAGCAGCAGATTCATCTGCTGTGTTTGCCCAATCCGGACAGGGAAACAGGACGGCCAGAGCATGGGGGCAGAGACCGGCATGTCGCATTGGGCGTGTCGTCCATAGACGAACTTGCCACGAAGCTCGAAGCGGCCGGCATTCCTTATACGCGCAGCCAGTCTGGCCGTACGGCCTTGTTCTGCCGGGATGGGGATTTCAACGCACTCGAGTTCATCGAGATTGCCAGTTAGCTTGCCGCTCCGCCTGACTCCTCTATGATAAAAGGAGGGAGTCCTCTTAAATAGATTCATCTGAAAGGTTAACCATGGCGCAACTGACCAAGAACGAGCTTGCTCAAGTGGAAATGAAACTGCACGGCAGGCAGTCAGTCTTGCTGGAGGAAGTCCGCAAGGAACTGGACCAGCGGGAAAACCAGCATCTGGCCTCGGTGATGGGCAATCATCCCGGTGACAGCGGCGATGTGTCGCTGGCGGACTGGCTCGCGGATTTGAATATCCTTCGCGTGGACCGCCAGATTCGCGAACTGCGCGAGATTGAGGCCAAATTGGCGCAGATCAAGGAGGGTTCAGCGAACGAATGCGTCGATTGCGACAAGGAGATTGGTTTGCAGCGTCTGCTGGCTTATCCGACGGCGATGCGTTGCGTCGTTTGTCAGGAAAAGCACGAGCACATCTATCAGCACGGAAGTCATCCTGGTTTGTAAAGTGTCTGGGTGATCGGCATGAGCGATGCTGAAATTCAGGA
>CAZVBY010000116.1:1502-3580 GCA_964625895.1 uncultured Thiobacillus sp. | reverse complement strand
TGGAGCGAATCAGAACATGCGCGATTGTGCCCGGACTTCGAACAACGCCGAGCGCAAGGATTTGTTCGCGAATGCCACGGCGACCTGCATCTCGCCAACATGGCCTGGGAAAACGGCAGGCTGCTCGTTTTCGACTGCATCGAATTCAGTCCGGCGCTGCGCTGGATCGATGTGATGTCCGAAGTGGCGTTTTGCTACATGGACCTGTTGCATCGCGGCCACCAGGATTTTGCATCGCGCTTCATCAACCGCTATCTGGAGCGCACCGGAGACTATGCAGGCATGAAGCTGCTGCATTTTTATTCGGTATACCGCGCCTTGGTGCGGGCCAAGGTGGCCTTCATCCGCGCCAGTCAGCCCGGGTTATCCAGCGAAGAGACGAGCCAGGAAGCGCAACTGGGAATGACCTATCTCAAACTTGCCCATGGGTTCATCCAACCCAAGTCACCCGTGCTGGTCATCACGCACGGACTTTCCGGTTCGGGCAAAACCACCTTCAGCCAGGAACTGGTCATGCAACTCGAAATGATCAGCCTGCGTTCCGACATCGAACGCAAACGCCTGGCCGGACTGGACGAGATGGCAAAAAGCGGGTCAGGCATGGAAAGCGGCATTTACACCTGGGATTTTTCTCGCCGCACCTACAGGCATCTTGCCGATCTTGCCGAAAAATTATTGCAGGCGGGTTGGAGCGTACTGGTCGACGCCACCTTTATCGCCCGCTGGCAGCGCGATCTGTTCCGGCTGCTTGCCGAACGATGCAATGCGCCGTTGCATATTCTGCATTTTGATGTGCCCGACGAAATACTCAGGCAGCGTGTTCAGGCTCGAAGCGTGGAAGGGCGGGATGCCTCTGAAGCGGATGTGGCCGTGCTTGAGCAGCAACTCAAGACCCATGAGCCGCTGACAGGCGAGGAGAAGGAATTCGTCATCGAGGCCGATTCCGTCGAGTCGGTTGTGCTGAATTAATTGGGAAGTAAGGTTGCCCCAAGGCGCGCCAGTTGTGCCGCGCCAATCGATGCTTCCGAATGTTCTGCTCTTGTGACAGATACACCTAGCAGCCTTTCCCGGATGCGCCGCCAGGTTTCGTTTTTCGCGCCGCCGCCCGCCGTAATGATTCTTTTCAGCGGGTTTGCGCCCAGTTCTTCCAGCTTTTTGTAACCCAGCGCTTCGATCCGCGCGATGCTTTCCAATAGGCCGTGCAGAAACACCGCCTCATCCCGAGGCCGTGGTTCAAGCCGGGGAGCGAGATTCGGATCGTTGACGGGAAAGCGTTCGCCTGGTTTTAACAGCGGGTAGTAGTCGAGTCCGCTGGGCTGGTCAGGATCGATCAAGGCCGAAAGCCTTGCCAGTTCCTCGTTGCTGAAAAACTGCCTCAACACGCCGCCGCCAGAGTTGGAGGCACCGCCCGCCAGCCACAAGCTGCCATAACGATGGGAATACACACCGCTTGCAGCATCGTCCACGCGTTTTTCCGAGAGCAGCTTCAACACCAGGGTCGTGCCCAAGGAGGTGACGGCCTCGCCGGGTTGAGAAGCGCCCGCTGCGATGAAAGCGGCAATGCTGTCGGTGGTGCCTGCCCGCACGAGGCAGGCCGGGCTGAGCTGGAATCGCTTCGCGATTTCCGGGCTGACAGTTCCCATCGCCTCACCCGGCGACAAAACCTGTTGTTGCCAATTTCCGCCGGGAAGCCGGGTTACCCATTCTGGCCATTGCAGAGCTTCCACGTCATAACCGGATTTCAGCGCGTTGTGATAATCGGTGATGCCGGGTTTACCTGTCAGCAGCGCAGCCAGCCAGTCGGCCTGATGAAAACAATAAGTTGCTTCGGGGAAGTTCTTTGCGAGCCACAGGCGTTTGGCGAGACCGGAAGTGGGGCCGTAGGGGTTCAGTTCCCCCCTTGATAAAGGGAGGCAGGGGGGATTTTGATTTGAGCGGTGAATCCCCCGGCTCGCAAGCTCGCCACTCCCTTTATCAAGGGGGTAATCAAAGCCCTCCTTGTTAAAGGGGGGTTGGGGGGATTTTGATTTCCCGGAAAATCCCCCGGCGCTTCGCGCCACCCCCTTTGTCAAGGGGGT
>CAZVBY010000116.1:0-1402 GCA_964625895.1 uncultured Thiobacillus sp. | reverse complement strand
TCGTTGTATAGCAACGCCGGGCTGACAGGTTTCAGGCACGAGTCTGTCGTCAGCAGGGTGCCTGATGTGCCGTCGATGGACAGTGCCGACAATCCACTTCGAATTTCAGCAGGCAGCGTACCGATCAGTTCAAGCAGTGCTTCGCGCCAGTGCTGGGGATTGGCCGGGTCGGCATAAGCCGCGCGGGATTCAAAAACCAGCTGGCCGGTAGCATCCAGCACTGCTGTGCGGGCGCCGGAGGTACCGAAGTCCAAACCCAGAAAAAAAACCATTTACACAAGGAGGACAAGAGGGACAGGAGGAAAGTCATGACCAGAAATTGTTTTCCTCATGTCCTCCCGTCCTCTTTGTGAAAAGCGTGTCTTAGCCACGCGTGCTGGATTGCGACTCAAACTGGCTCAGTTCGACTTTCGGCTCGGGCTTCCAGCCTTTCTTGCGATGCTCGGCCACGACGTTGGTGAAAATGCCGCCGCGCACGTAGAACTTCGCAGTCAGGCGCATGAACCTGGGTTTCGTTGCCTTGACCAGGTCATCCAGGATGCGGTTGGTCACGTCCTCGTGGAAGTGCCCCTCGTTGCGAAAACTCCAGATGTAGAGCTTGAGGCTTTTCAGTTCCACGCAGGCCTTGTCGGGAATGTAATCGAGGTTCAAGGTGGCGAAATCCGGCTGCCCGGTCTTGGGGCAAAGGCACGTGAATTCAGGCACTTCCATGTGGATGTGAAAGTCGCGTTGAGGTTTGGGGTTGGGGAAGGTTTCGAGGGTTTTTGAAGGGGAGGATGGCATGGCTGGCTCGGTGTAAAATGCTGGCAACAATTATAAATGACTGGATTGTCGAAGCTTCGATTTAGGTCATCGCGATGAGCCAGGCCCTCACCCCAACCCTCTCCCAGAGGGAGAGGGAGCAAACGCCAAGCCCAAACCGATTTAACGCAATTCACGGAGACAACACACTTTAAGGAATCACCTTGCGCCTTACTTTCATCAAACTTGCCGGTTTCAAGTCCTTCGTCGATCCCACCACCATCCCTATCCCCGCGCAGCTGACGGGCGTGGTCGGCCCCAACGGCTGCGGCAAATCCAATGTGATTGACGCCGTGCGCTGGGTGCTGGGCGAATCGTCCGCCAAGCATTTGCGCGGCGAGTCGATGCAGGACGTGATTTTCAACGGTTCGTCGGCGCGCAAGCCGGTTTCCCGCGCCTCGGTCGAGCTGATTTTCGACAACAGCCTGGGCAAGGCCTCGGGGCAGTGGTCGCAATATGCGGAAATTTCCGTCAAGCGGGTGCTCACCCGCAACGGCGATTCCAGTTACTACATCAACAACCTGCATGTCCGCCGCCGCGACGTGGCCGACCTGTTCATGGGCACGGGCCTGGGCGCGCGCGCCTACGCCATCATCGAGCA
>CAZVBY010000115.1:0-5897 GCA_964625895.1 uncultured Thiobacillus sp. | reverse complement strand
GCGCTCCAGTATTCCGCGCCGTGTTCGTTAATCTGCTTGAGGTTTTCAAACGATAGCCCGGCAATCGCGATGTCGGTTTTATTGGGCATTGATCTCAACTCCCATTCCACGGTGAACTGCGTGCGGCGGTTTTTTCAATCCGCGCCAGCACGTTGTAGTCGTCCAGCTCAATTCGGTACGCACTGCGTTCCGAATTGGAAAGCTCAGATAAAACAAGCGCATGTTCCGCAGGTTGCGTTCATCAAAGCCTCTTCCAAACTGTGCCGTCAGTCGCCCGGACAACTCGGCCAGTTGCCGCTGACCATAAGCCGCCCGCGCCTGCCCCTGCTGTTCGTGTTCGACGATCAGCCGGCCAATTTCCCAGTAGCTGGCGACCATGGCCTGATTGACGCTTTGCCTGAGATGGCCGCGCGCCTGCTGGATGACCTCGGCTATCCGGGTGGTCAGTACGGCCAATGTGTCGTCATGAGGTGTTGGCGTCGTGCTCATTTCAGCTCCCATTCCACGGTGAACAGCGTGCGCTCTTCCACCTGCTGCTGAAGCTGCGCTTCCAGTTGTTCGATCAAGCCGTTGCGCTGTGCTTCGACTTCATCCTGCCGATTGAACAGTTCGCGCCGCAGCTTGCTGCGCTTGCTCTCCAGTTCACGCTGGCGCTTCTGGTGCGCCAGTTTTTCTTCCAGCGTGGGCGAGGTCGCCGCTGTGCGGCGCACCTCCTTGATCTCGCGGTCGATCTCCTTGATTTCCTGCTCAAGGCCCAGCTTCAGGTCGTCCGCCCACGCGTCCAGCTTCTGCACTTCCTGCTCGAAGTAGCCGAGGTTGCGTTGGCTGATGCTTTGCAGGAGGGCGGATTTGCGGGTTTGCAGGTCCACTTGCAGGGGTTGGGGCGGAAAGTTGTCATCACCACCCTTGCTTTCAGAGTAAGAGGGGGAGGATTGTGCGGGCAAACGCAGGAGTTTTTCTGGGTCATCTGCTGCCAGTACATGACCATCGGTTTTCATGGCAGAAACGATCAGGTGTTGTTCTTCGCCACTCATTGAATGGACTGTCAGTAGTTCGGCTATCAGCGTTCCACTTGTGCCGCGCAGTGGCTCCAGTGTGGTCAGGCGTTTGCCATGGGCGGCGTAATCAAATACCAGTTTTGCGGGGGGTAAGGCTCGCTGCTTTGCCTGTGCAAGCACGTATTCGCCCAGCGGATGCCCGAGGCGGTAAAGGTGGGCGTCGCCGCTTCGGCGGGGGAGTTCGTAGCGGCCAAGCGATACTACGCCATGCATGGCGGGGGGCAGGGCTGTCAGGGTAAATGTCCCATTGTCGTCGAAGCTTGCAAAAGGCTCCAGTTCAAGGCGGGTCAGTTCCATGAACATGTGTTCATAGCGGCTGCGTGTTTCCTGGCTGCTGGTCTTGATCTTGTCCAGCACGGCTTCGTCAAAGTGTTCGAACAGGATGTCGCGGGTGCGTACCATGGCTTCGTTGATTTCGCCAGAAAGTTCTAGTTGCAGTTGTTCGAAACTTTCGCGGATGGTGTGCGGGTCACGGCAGCGTTGGTAGATTTCGGCAATGCGGCGTTCGAAATCCACGCCGGAACCAATTGCGCCAAGGACTTCGTCGCTGGCACCAAAGACGCCGCTGAAGAGCTGGAATTTCTGGTCTAGTAGTTCGTAAACACGCCGGTCGGCGTCGTTGCTGAGATCGACGAAGTTGACCACGACCACGTCGAATTTCTGCCCATACCGATGGCAACGACCGATACGCTGTTCGACGCGCTGCGGGTTCCAGGGCAGGTCGTAATTGATGACTAGCGAGCAGAATTGCAGGTTGATGCCCTCGCCACCGGCTTCGGTGGCGATCATGATCTGGCCTTGATCGCGGAAGTGTTCTACCAGTGCTGCCCGGGTGTCGGCGGTTTTTGAGCCGGTTACGCGGTCGCTGTGCTTGTGCTTATTCAGCCAGGTTTTGTAGATTTGCTGGGCTTCCTTGCCGCTATTGGTGCCATTGAAAAGGACGATGCCTTTGCCGTATGGCGTGTCTTTCAGGATGGACAGGAGGTAATCCTGGGTGCGGCGAGACTCGGTAAAGATGAGCGCTTTGCGGGGTGCATTGAGGCGATCCAGCTCGGAGAAGGCTTTGTTCAATGCGGTGAGCAGCGCCTGCCCCTTGGCGTTGTCGCGGATGTTGGTGGCGAGGGTCTCGAAGTGGCGAAGTTCGGCGATTTCCTTGCGGAGGGCTTCGCGCTCATTCTCGCCGGTAAAGGCTTGCAGGGTTTGTGGTTCCCATTCTTCGCTGTCTTCTTCCAGTGTCTCGTAATCATCGTCCAGCGCTTCGACCATGCTGGAAGAGTTGCCGGCTTGTTGCAGGAGGCTTTCAAGGCGCGAGGCCATGGTGCCAAGCGCGCCGCCAATGGCATGGGTGGATGAGGCAAGCAGCTTCCACAGCACCAGTGTGATGAGCTGGCGCTGGCTGTTGGGCAAGGCTTTCAGGTCAGGACGGGTCAGGTAATCGGCCACCATCTCCCGTAGTTGCTGTTCATCCGCGCTTGGGCGAAATTCTTCAACGATGGGTATGCGTTTTGTATAGGTGATTGTGTGCGTTACTTGTCGCCGCAAGGTGCGTTTGCAGAGGGGGGCGATACGCGTTCGCAGTTGCTGGAAGGTATCTTCCTGATTGATGGTCGAAAACTGTTGCCGGAAGCTGTCCAGATCGCCAAATACGCGTTCGTCGATGATGCTGACGAGCCCATAGAGTTCTTGTAATGAGTTTTGCAGAGGCGTAGCCGTCATCAGCACTTTGGAACGTACGCCAGACAGGCCTTCCTTCAATGTGTTGGCTATGACGTTGCCGGGTTTGTACACATTGCGCAGCCGGTGCGCTTCATCGAAAACAACCAGGTCCCAGGCGATTGCGCGTACGTCTGCAATCTTGGCCTTGGCGAATTGGTACGAGCAGATGATGGGGCGCTCGTCGTTTGCAAATGGATTGGAGCGGCCTTCCCGTTTGATCTGGTTGTATGTTTTGGCCTCAAGAATCAGTCCATCCAGAGAAAACTTGTCCAGCAGTTCCTGATGCCACTGTTTGCGCAGGTTGGCTGGAACGATGATGAGTATTCGGTGTTTGCGTTCTGCCCAGAATTGAGCCAGAACCAGCCCGGCTTCGATGGTTTTTCCAAGTCCGACTTCGTCGGCAAGAATCACGCCGCGCGAAAGCGGGTTTTGACAGGCAAATAGCGCGGCTTCGACTTGGTGGGGGTTCAGGTCTACCTGCGCATCGGTAATCGCAGCGGCAAGTTTTTCAACGCTGTCGGATGCATTACGCCGGGTAAGGGTATGGGCGATAAAACTGGCTTGATGTGGGGTCAAACGCATTTATAACGGTTTGGTTGTTTTGATATGGGTGGAGTCTGTTTTCTAGTGGGCATTCACATGCTTGTCCCTGTGGATGGCAAGGCAACAAATCTACCGCTATCTTCACACAAGCAGCCGGTTCGGGCTATACGACTTTAGATATATGCCTAAGGGGGGCCTCAGGCTTTAGAAGCCTCTTTGGCCGGTTCCCGCACGCCGCCTGCCCACCAGATCCGGCACGCACCTTCGTCGGACACCATGCATGGGCCGACGGGGTGGCGCGGTGTGCAGCCGGTGCCGAACAGGCGGCACTGGTTGGGGTAGATTTTGCCCAGCACGACTTTTGCGCAGTCGCAGCCGGGCGGCATTTCGCCAGCGCGGCGGCGATCTGGATGTGCGTGATCGGGGAATTGCAGGCGTGCATCATGCGCGGCGAGATGCGGCTTGAGCGCATAGCCCGAGCGCGGAATGATGCCGATGCCGCGCCAGTTGGCATCGACGATATCTAGCGTTGTATTCATCAGCCGTTGTGCGGTGGCATTGCCGTGCGGATGGGCGACTTCCGGATAGCAGTTGTCGAGAAAACGCTCGCCGCTTTGTAATTGCCGCAGCACGGAGTAGAACGCGGCCAGCAGGGATTCCGGGGTAAATCCCGCCACGGCGGCGGGCAGGCGATGCCGGTCAACCACGAAGTGCCACTCTTCCGGCCCCATCACGGTGGAGACATGGCCGGGTGCGACCAGTGCATCGAAGCCGGGCGTGTCTGAGTTGAGCAGCATGGCAACGGCAGGCCAGGTCAGCCGGCCGGAAAGCAGGATGAACAGGTTATCCGGCACGCCTTCGGCAAGCAGTGCAGCGACGGGGGCGGTGGTGGTCTCGAAGCCCGCAGCGAAGAACACCACGCGGCGATCCGGATTTTGTAGCGCGATCTGTTTTGCCTCAGTCGGGCTGGCGATGGGGCGCACGTCCGCACCCGCAGCCTGGGCTTCGACCAGCGAGCGTGGTTCGCTTTTGGGGACGTTGACCGGCACGCGCAGCATGTCGCCAAACGCCACCAGAATCACCTTGTCCTGCAAGGCAAGCTGCATGGCCTGGTAGATGTCTTCCTCCGGACACACGCACACCGGGCAGCCGGGGCCGGGGATGAGTTCGATGTTCTCGGGCAGCGCGCCGCGCAACCCGGCGTGGGTGATGGAGCGTTCGTGCCCGCCGCACACGTTCATGATGCGCACGGGGCGGTCAAATTTCAGCGTGCGGATTTTCTCCAGCCATTCGCGGGCTTTTTCAGCGGAATCCATGATTTTGTTCAACGATTTTGTTCAACCTGGTTTGCCATCCACACGTGCGTTGACGAGCATGGGCGCGTAGATGACGGCAAAGATGGCGAAGGCTGCCATCCACAACACGCCGCTGATGCTGATCGTGGCCGTGTATGCGTAGGGCATCAACATGGGCAGGAAGATGCGGGCAATGCCGGCCAGCACGATGATGGCGAATGCGACCTCGACCAGCTTGGACGGTTCCAGCATGCGCCCGGTGTGGCCCAGCGATACGCGCGCCATCATGCCCAGCGTGAGCGTGCCGATGGCGCCAGTGGTGAAGGCGTGCAGCGCCAGCGAAGGCGTGACGATCTGCAATGCCGCAAGTGCCGTCAACGCGAAGCCGATGGCGATCCACGCATAGCCCAGGTGCAGCACCCACAGCAGCGGCACCGACCAGTATTTCGACGTGTACCAGCCTGCCACGCGCACGGTCTGGACAATTGCCGCGACGCCTGCAATCAAGGCAGTGACAATGGAAACCGGCTGGATGATGACGGCAATGAATGTGAGCGCAACCGTGACGGGCGCAAGTATTTCAATGGCTTTCCAGCGTGTGGCCCGGGTGCGCAGCTTGCCGTCGGTAAAGCTCGGGATCACGCGCCCGCCCATCGCCACCATCATCATCACGATGATGTAAATGGCGAGTGTCTGGCCGATTGCGAACGTGCTGGCCATGCCCAGCCATTGCATATGCACCAGTAGATTGGCGACAGTAAGCAAACCGAGCATGACAGGAAAGCCCGCATTGCGCAGTTGCCTGGCCTTGATGATGGGCTTGGCAATGGCGATGGTCAGCGCGGGGAAAAGCGCAAGGTCGACCAGCGCATAAACCGCCATCGGCACGCCGGGGATAAAAGGCAGAATGCGTGCTGCCAGCCACAACGCAAACAGCATGGCCAGCGGTGTGCCGGAAGGCGTTTTCTGGCCAGTCCAGTTTTGCACCGCAGTCAGCAGAAACCCGGCGATGACCGCGCTGGTATAGCCGAACAGCATTTCATGCGCGTGCCACTGGATGGCAGGCACGGGCAGGGCAATCGCCAACTTGTCTGAAAACACCAGCAGCCAGAGCGCGACAAGCAGCACGCCAAACACCCCGGCACCCAGAAAGAAGGGACGGAAGCCCAGCGCAAAAGGCGCGTATTTTGGCTGCGGTGGCAGGGGCTTGAGTTCGTCGATGGAGATGAGGGCCATGTCTCGTTAAGTTCTTGTGTTCGATGGGTACTTTACATCAATGCCTATG
>CAZVBY010000114.1:0-5994 GCA_964625895.1 uncultured Thiobacillus sp. | reverse complement strand
CGCGTAAGCGCGGCATGGCAAAAACTGCTTGCAAAACCGTATTTTACGCGAATTTTTCCCCCACTCAGAAGTGCCAGGGCGGAATGTCAACGTGAAGCTAGGCTCCGCCAGAATCGAATATGGTGAAGTCGCTTGCTGCGAGTTTTCCGGAGACGATTGCGAAGGCGATTTTCTCAATTGCGCCAGAGCCGTCGGCATCGTAATACAGCATGCCTGTGGCTTGGTCATGGATGATGAAATCATCATTGTCGATGGCAGCATTGCCGGACAGAAAGTTGTCGCTATTCAGTGCGCCTGCTGACAGACTCGTGAAGATTTCGGCATCCAGCGCGATGAAGTCTTTTTTGAAATCCGCGAGCGTGTCGATGTTTCCGCTGCCAAGTGCGGTATCGAATACGAAAATATCTCCTTTGCTTTTACCGCCATAGAGCGTGTCATTGCCCAGACCGCCATTGAGCACATCAATTGTCTTGTCCTTGCTGCTGGCGCCGGATAGGGTATTGTCGCCATCGTTTCCGATCAGGATATTCGACATGGTATTACCCGTTCCGTTGATATTGCCGGCTCCAGTCAGGGTGAGGTTCTCGACTTCCTTGCTCAGTACAAAATCAATGGAGGCCATGACCGTATCAATGCCACCCCCGAAGAGCTCGGTGATGGTGTCACCTGCATTGTCCACGTAGTAGATGTCATCCCCGCCGCGGCCAGCCATCGAGTCTGCTCCGCCGGCGCCGTTTAGCGTGTTGTTGCCATCGTTTCCCGTTAGGACATTGCGCACGTCGTTGCCGACCCCATCAAGGTTGTCGCTGCCCTTCAATACCAGATTCTCGACATGGTCTGGCAGGGTGAAGCGGGTAGCCAGGCTGAATACCGTGTCGGTTCCTAGTCCTGCGGCTTCAACCACCGTATCCCCCTCGTTCTGGATGTGATACTGGTCGTCGCCAGCCAAGCCGACAAGTATGTCGTCATCGCTGCTGCTGGTCATGATGTTGGCGAGGAGGTTGCCCGTTCCCGTGATTCCTCCGGCCAGCAGGGTCAGGTTCTCCAGGTTGTCGCCAAGCGCGTAGTCAACAGAACTGTAAACAGTGTCATTGCCCTCGTTTGCATATTCGATAGTGATATCACCGGCATCATCCACAAAAAAACGGTCATCGCCTTCACCGCCGATCAGGGTGTCCGCTCCGAGGCCGCCATCCAGGATGTCATCCTTTCCAAAACCGTAAAGCGTATTGTTGCCGTCGTTGCCGATCAGCCAGTTCCTTTGTGCGTTGCCTGACCCGTCAATGGCCCCGCTGCCTTCGAGAACCAGGTTCTCGACATGGGAGGGGAGGGTGAAACTGACCGTGCTGTAGATCGTGTCGTTGCCGCCACTGATAATGACCGGATTAAGGACCGGCCCGGTTTCGCGGTCGGCGGCTTCGATGACGACATCGCCAATGTTGTCAACGAAAAAGGTATCGTCGCCCAGGCCGCCTATCATGACATCCGCGCCGCCGCCCCCATCGATCCGGTCGTTTCCGTCGCCACCGGAAAGTTTATTGGCGAAGCTGTTGCCAATCAGGGTGTTGCCGGAGGCGTTGCCGCTGCCATCGATCGCGCCGCCTGATTCTGAAAGGACCAGATTCTCTGCATTGGTGTCGACCAGGCTGAAGCTGACACTGGAAAAAACCGTATCGGTGCCGCCGTTTACATCATCCAGTACCTTGTCTTCCTCATTGTCCACAAAGTAATCATCATCGCCGCTCCCGCCGTACATTCTGTCCCGCCCCAGACCGCCATCCAGAATATCGCTTCCGCCTTCGCCGCGCAGTTCGTCGTTGCCGCCCAGCCCCAGAATGGTGTCTGTTTCGCCGGTTCCTGTAAGAACGTTTGGCAGATTGGTGCCTGTAATGTTGGCCATGAAAAAACTCGCAGAAAATAACGCCTTCAGGGATTTGCCGGCTATTGCTTTGCCGGCACAATGGGCATTACGGCCATCTGGCAGGAAAACTTAACCTGGGGCTTCGGTTTGCACGCGGGATTTTGCTGGCCATGTTTTCAACCCGGATTGTCTATTAGGGCGTTAGGCCCTGGCGATCAACGCTCGCGGAGCGCGCGGGCCAGCGAGTCGGTAATGGGTTGCAGGAAGTATTCGATGGCTGTCCGGCTGCGGGTGCGGATATAGACTTCGGCCATCATGCCGGGCTGCAGATGATCGATGCCGGATTGTTTGAGCGAGGCCGCATCCGGCACAAGGCGGAGAAGATAATATGGCGCGGATTGAGGCTCGCTGATCGCGTCAGCCGAAATTTCGGCAATGCGGGCGTTGACCAATGGTGTGGTGCGTTGCGGGAGCGCGGTAAAACGCAGATCGGCCATTTGCCCGGGCCGCAGCTCCTTGATGGCGTCCACGCCTACGCGCGCCTCGACCAGCAAATTGCTCTCGCTGGGCACGATTTCCAATATCGGTTCTCTCGGGCCGATGGCGCTGCCGGGCGTGTGAATGCGCAGGCTGATGACCGAACCTGAAACAGGCGCGGTAATGGATTGGCGTTTTAACGTGTCTTCGGCAGGAAGCAGTTTTTCCCGCAGCTCGGCGATCCTGGCCGTTACGCCGCGCAGTTCTTCTGCTGCGTCTCGCACCCGATCGTTTTGCAGGTTGGCAAGGCGTAGTTGCAGTTCGGCTTCGCGTTGGGCGGCGCGGGCGATTTCCGCACGACGTTCTTCGGCGCGCGACTGGTAGTCGGCAACCATGCGTTTCTGGCTGAGCACCCGTGCGCCGGAAATGTATTGCTGGTTTTGCAACTGTTCGTAGGCGCGCAACTCTTCCTCCGAAAGGCTGCGGGCATTGTGCTCCGCGTCATGCTGTTTTTGCAGCGCCTCGATTTCCTTGCGGACCTGGCTGATCTGCTGGCGCAGCAGGCGTCCCTGGGTGTCGAGCGAAGCGCGGTTGGCGGCATAAAGCGCCTTTTCGCGGGCAATGGCCTGTTTGCTCTGGATTTCCGCCGGGAAATCCAGCGCTACCGCGGCACGGCTTTCCGCCGCCAGACGGACCTGGCGCGCAAGTTCGGTATCAAGCGCGTTGCGCAGGCTTTGGTAATTGGCCAGTGTGGCTGCATCGCCCAATATCAGCAGGGGGTCGCCCTTGCGCACGACCGAGCCATCCTTGACGAGGATTTGCTTGATGATGCCCCCCTCGTTGTGCTGTATGGTCTGGCGGTGGTTCTCCACTTTGACGAGGCCCTGCGTGACGACGGCCCCGTGCAGGGGAGCGAACGCCGACCAGATCCCCACGCCGCCGAAAAACACAACGATGACAAACAGGCCGGCCAGACCGGTACGCCGGATATTGATAGGATTGCTGTCGGGCTGTGTGTTCATGACAGGATCTTTGCGGCGCCGGCGGATACCGGCTTGACAGGTGTTTCGCCGGTAATGCGCGAGAGGATTTCGGCGCGCGCGCCAAACGCTTCCATCGCGCCTTCTCGCAGCACCAGTATGCGATCGATGTTGGACAGCAGCGAGGGTTTGTGGGTAATGACAGCGAGGGTGACGCCGGTGCGTTTCAGGTCCGCAAAAACCTGAGTCAGGCTCAATTCGCCCTCGGCGTCGAGGTTTGCGTTGGGTTCATCCAGGACGACAAGCTTGGGATTGCCATAGAGCGCGCGCGCCAAACCGACGCGCTGCATCTGGCCGCCGGACAGTACGGTGCCGCCCTCGCCGATGCGCGTGTCATATCCCTCGGGCAAACGCAAAATCAAATCGTGGACGCGCGCCAGCCTTGCCGCGGCCACCACGGCTTTGTCATCGGGCGCTCCGAGACGCGCAATGTTCTCTGCAATGGTGGCCGGAAACAGTTCGACATCCTGCGGCAGATAACCGATGTAACGTCCGATGAAGCGCCTGTCGGCGCGCGCGATGTCGGCGCCATCCAGCCGCACATGACCGATGGATGGCTGCCACACCCCGCAAAGAAGACGGGCAAGACTGGATTTGCCCGAGGCGCTGGGGCCGACGATGGCAAGCGACTCGCCCGCCATCAGGTTGAAATGAATCTGGCGCAGAATGAGCTGGTCCGCCCTGGAACCCGTCAGGCTGACTTTCTCTACCGAAAGCTCGCCAGCGGGTTCAGGCAGTTCGATGCGTTCCTGCTCATCGCTTTCATCGAGCAGCGCCCGCAGGCGCGAATGGGCGGTGCGCGCCTGCACCAGCGTATTCCAGTTGGCGATCAGGTTTTCGACCGGGGACAATGCGCGGCCAAGAATGATGGTCGAAGCAATCATGACGCCAGGCGTGACGTGCTGTTGCAGTACCAGCCAGGCGCCCGCTGCAAGCATGGTGACTTGCAGCAAGGGGCGCAAGAATCGGCTGGCGCTCTGAATCAACAGCAAGCGGCGATGCGTTGACACATGTAGTGTGGTTAGCGGCTGATTGATTGCTTCCCAGCGCATGGAGAAAGCCTGCGTCATGGCCATGGCGTTGAGCGCATCGGCGTTGCGCAGTCCGGCATCGATGAACCTGCCCGCTTCACGCTGTCCGGCCTGGAGCTTCTCCAGCGGGGCACGGGTGAGTTTTTCGGAAATCCAGGCCAGGCAAAGCAGCAACACGGCGCCACCCAGCGCGATCAAGCCGAGCAAGGGGTGGAACAGGAAAATCACCAGCAGGAAAAAAAGCGCCCAAGGCGCATCGAAAAGCGCAATGATGCTGCTGCCCGTCAGGAAGGAACGCAGGATGCCGATATCGCGCAGGCCGCCTGCCTGCTGGGATCGCTTCAGCCCCGAACCGAGTAACGCGAGTCGCTGGATGGTGCGCTGTCCAAGCAAACGATCCAGCGTGGCGCCCGCCGCGAGCGTCATCAATCCGCGCAGGTAATCCAGCGAGAGCATGACGAGAAGCGTCATGACGGTACCCAGCAACAATACCCACAAAGTGTCCTGGCTGCGACTGGCAAAAACGCGGTCGAAGACCTGGATCATGAACAGCGGTGGCGCCAGCAATGCGATGTTGACGAAGAAGCTGAACAGACCTGCGTAAATCAGATGGGGCCTGAAATGGCTGAGCAGAGGGCTGTGGGCGGACATGGTTCTGCAGTCGAATGACACGCTCATGGCGTGATGAAAAGTAGCGTTGCCGAATTTGTCACGTGTGCGGCGGCTCGGTTCAAAGTTCGCAAAGCCCCATTTTATGGCATTCCAAATCAAGAGTCTCCTCTCGGCAGGCAAGCTGAATCACTTGCATGTTGGGCGCTGTATTGCTGCCTGCCAGGGCTATACTGCGGCAAACATCACCGCGAGCTCAACATGGCCTCGATCTACGATCGCAAACCCGGATTCCAGGCGCTGCTGCGCCCGCTGGTCGCGCGGCTGGCCGCCGCCGGCGTCACCGCCAACCAGGTGACGATCGCCGCCGTCGTGCTGTCGATTATCGGCGGCGGGCTCATCGCCTGGCGGCCGTTCGAGACCTGGCCGCTGCTCCTGCTGCCGCTGGTGCTCTTCCTGCGCATGGGGCTCAACGCCGTCGACGGCATGCTGGCGCGCGAATTCGGCCAGCAGTCGAAACTTGGCGCGATCCTCAACGAACTCGGCGATGTGCTGTCGGATGCCGCGCTTTATCTTCCGCTTGCCTGGGTGCCCTTCGTCTGGGTGCCGCTCATCGAAGGCGTCGTCGTGCTCGCGGTCATCTCGGAAATGACCGGCGTGGTCGCGGTGCAGATCGGGGCAAAGCGCCAGTACCAGGGGCCGATGGGCAAGAGCGACCGCGCTTTCTGGTTTGGCGCGCTGGGTCTGGCATTGGGCCTCGGCGTACCGCCCGGCGACTGGATCAACGCGCTGCTCGGCGTCATGCTGGTTCTGCTCATTCTGACTATTGTCAACCGATCCCGTGCCGCCTTGAAGGAAGTTCATGCCGCATAATCCGTGTGCTTCTGGGTTTTGTTTGGGTAATATTTTCTTAACACCTGAACGCGTTCCCCCTCTCCCAGCGGGAGGCTGCTTTAATGCCCCTCTCCCTGCGGGA
>CAZVBY010000113.1:1928-6034 GCA_964625895.1 uncultured Thiobacillus sp. | reverse complement strand
CTGCGAGTGTGCCTGACTGCGACAGCGGTTTGCAAACAGCACATTCTGAAATACTGATGTGCGGGGGGTTTGTTTATGTTCCCAGCCAGTGCCGTGATCTGGCCAGGTTTTCCAGGTCTTTGAGCGTTGCAAGTTTTTGGCGTTTTGCTGCATTCAGCAGGATGAGCCAAAGCTGTGCGGTGGCTGCTGCATCGCCCACGGCGCTGTGGCGTGAAAAATTGGCGATCTGCAATGTTTGCAGCCAGTCATCCAGATGCCGGCAGGATTTGGCGTGTTCAGGAAACAGCAACGGCGCGATGACGGCGGCATCGAGCCATTTGCAGGAAGGCTGCCAGCCCAGCGCCTTTTCATATGCGGTGTTGAGCGCATCGCGGTCGAAAGCGGCATGAAAAGCCACACACGGGGCGCCGGCTGCGAATTCGGCAAATGCCAGCAAGGCTTCACGGGGCAGCACACCGGAAAGCTGCTGGCTGTCGGTCAGCCCATGAACGAGAATATTGTCATGCGAGGTCGTGGTTTCCTGTCTGAGCCGGACCTCACATCCGCTGCCAAGGTTGACCAGACTGTCGAGGATTTCCACCGCGCCAATCGACAGCAGCGGATCCGTGCGCGGGTTCAGGCCGCCGGTTTCCACGTCCACGACCACCCAGCGCAATGCATCCAGAAGCGTGCGTGCCGAGAACGGCTTGATCGCCCTGAGGGATTCGAGCCGCCGCGCATCTTGCGGAGGTAAATCCGGGCGCGGCTTGCGGGAAAACGGCCAGATCAACGTTCGTAGTCCAATGCCAATCGTGACTGTAGTTTGCGCGCCTGACGGAAGGCTTCCTTGAGAATACGCCGGTCGAGCACCGTAAGCTGGTCCGGGTCGAGAAAATTGTCCGGCGCCATGTCTTGCCGCTGTTGGCCATGCTGGTGACGCAAACGAAGCAGCTGGATGAACTGGAAAGCCTGCACCCAGCTCTTGATTTCCTCGACGGGGATTTTCAGATCATGCCCTGCCTGCATCAGCCGGCGCGCTGTGCCGGTTGCAATCTGTCCGCTGGCCAGGGCGAAAATACGCGCGCCATCGACAAATGGCGTGGTGCCGTTGAGTTTTAAATCCAGCGTATGTGGATGGGCATTGTCTTCGGACAGCACAAAATCGCGCACCAATCCCAGCGGCGGGGCATTGCGCAGCGCGTTTTGCGTCATTTGTTTCAGGAAGCGTGGGTTGGCGCGCACCTTGTCGGTCAGCCACGCGCGCAGATTCAGCGCTAACCCCTCCTCGCCGTGCAAAGGACGGAAGTCGAAAAAGATGTTCGCGTTCAACAATTCTTCCGGCCCGCCAGAATCGATCCAGCGCGAAAACTGGCTGCGCCATTCTTCTTCCGTCAGACACCATTTGGGATTACTGGCCATGATGCCACCCTTGCACAACGGAAAGCCGCAGGCGTCCAGCCCTTGATTGATGCGCAGCGCGGTTTGCAAAAGCCTGCTACGAATGGCTTCCTTTTCGACATCCTTGGCGACGGTAAAAACCAGCGCATTATCCTGGTCGGTGGCCAGCGTTTGCTCCATGCGACCTTCCGAGCCCAGCGCGATCCAGCACCAGCGAACGCCGGGCAGATCCAGCGCGGCGGTTTCCTGAGTAATCAGTTTTCGGGTAAGGCGATCGTTCAGCGCAGCAATCAGCTCGGTCAGCGTTTCGGCTTCGATGCCCTGGGCCAGCAAACTATGCGCGAGGCTGGCAATGTCGCGGCCGGATTGTTTGAGCGCTTCCACATTGGCCGCGCGCGCGATCGCCGATGTGATGCCCTGTACGCTCAGGCGCTTGAGCGCGAACAAATCCTTCTCTGACAGCACGCACTGAAGTCGCCCGTCTTTCACGACCAGCACATGATGAATGTTGTGCCGCGCCATGGCCAGCAAGGCATCGCGCGCCGTCCCCTGCACGGCGAGGCAGACCGGGTCCGGCGTCATCACGGTGTCGACGGTTGCGCCAAGATCCAGACCAGTCAGGGTCACGCGGCTCAAAACATCCTTGAGCGTGAGAATGCCAACAGGCCGTTGTTCGTTGTCCGTCACGGCGACGGAACCCACGCGCGCCGCGTTCATGGCATCAAGCGCACGCCGCAATGACGTGCCGGTAACGACCGAGATGGGCGTGCGAACACAGAGCTCGCTCAGGCTGCGCTCCAGCCGCGTGTCTTCCTCCTGGCGCAGCGCGTACTCCGATTGCACAGCCTTCTGCGATTGTTCCAGCAGGCTGGCGATGCGGCGCGTGCAAAAATCACGGAAGACCGCGCTTTTTTCCAGCAGCGTCTGAAAATCCGCATTGGCCAACTGATAGCAGAAACTGTCCTCTGCGGCGCGAAACTGGTTGGCGACCGCGCGGCCAGAGAGCAGCGCCCCCAGCGGAAAACACTCGCCCGCCAGCAGGCGGATCACGCTGACTTTGGCTGCGTCACCCGCTTCCACCGAACCCTGTTTGACCAGATAAAACCAGCCGGGAATTCCAGCCTCCGGGTCGAGAACGACGGACCCGGCGGGGTAGTAAGCGAGCTTTAACCGGCCGGCCATCCACTCCAGATGGGCGGTCTCCATTTCGGAAAACGGCGCGTGACGGCGCAGGTCGTCCACCGTTGCATGAATGAGGGAGGGCGCAATCGTGGTCATGTTCATCTTCCCAACTTAACGCCAGGCGCGGAAAAAAACAAACCCTCTCAGACTTGCTTGAGTTTCAGTATCTGATCCCACGATGGATTGGGTCCAATGCGCCGGGCAATGAATTCGACCAGTGTTCGGACGCGATGCGGCACGTAACGGTTGCTCGGGAAGATCGCGTAAATGCCCAGCGTTGGCGCTGGATACTTGCGTAGCAGAATTTTCAGTTTGCCTTCGCGCACCGCATTCTCGGCAATGAACGTGGGCGCGCGGGTGATGCCCAGTCCGCGAATTGCCGCATCCAGCAGGGCTTCGCCGTGGTTGGCCTGCAATCTTCCCCCGACCGGAAACCAGCGGGTTTCGCCATCGATGATGAAAGGCCAGCTGGATCGTGCGGCCAGCAGGTAGCCGAAGCATTCCTGTTTGGCCAGGTCTTGAGGATGGCGAGGACGGCCATGACGCGAGAGGTAGTCCGGCGCGGCAACCACCACTTCCTGACTGCTGCCTATTTTTCGGGCGATATCGCCGGGGTCCAGGCGTTCGGCAATGCGGATGGCAAGATCGAAGCCGCCCTCGATCAGGTTGAGGCGGCGGTCGCTGAAATCGAGCTCGACGGAAATCCCGGGATGCTCTGCCATGAAGTCGCCGAACATCGGCATCAACTGCCGCAGGCCGAAGGTGAAGGGCAGCGTGATGCGGATGTGGCCGCGCGGCGCCTGCCTTTCCTCGGTCAGGCCAGCTTCGGCGGCTTCGACCAGTCCCAGGATTTCGCGGCATTTTTCCAGATAGGCCGCGCCCGCCGAAGTCAGGCTCAGCCGCCGCGTGCTGCGCGCGATCAGCATCGTGCCCAGATGCGCTTCGAGCGCCGCCACCTGCCGCGTGACGACAGAACGCGCCACGTTCATCTGCTGCGCCACGGCTGAAAAACTTCCCAGCTCGGCCACCCGCACAAACAATTTCATGCCCTCCAGCCGGTCCATGTGCTCTCCTTATATTGTTGCAATACAGGCAACAATATTTTGTCAATTGTCTCCTATTTCCAGGGTTACTGAATATCTATAGTTCGTCCATCGGGATGGCGGCAGGGCGTCCTGCAAATTTTTGAACAAATTCTTGAACAGGAGAAAAGCATGACTTCCGTTGCAATCGTTTTCTACAGCGGCTACGGCCATACCGCCAGACAGGCGGAGGCGGTTCGGTCTGGCGCGGCGGCCGTGGCCGGCGCCAAAGTGGATGTGTTCCAGATCGACGCCAATGGCGATCTGCCGGAAGGCGCGTTCGAGACACTCGCCCAGGCGGACGCCATCGTCTACGGTAGCCCGACCTACATGGGCGGCCCGGCCTGGCAGTTCAAGAAATTCGCCGATGCCTCTTCCAAGGCATGGTTTGCCCAGGCATGGAAAGACAAGATCGCGGCGGGCTTCACCAATTCGGCCTCGGTCAACGGCGACAAGTTTTCCACC
>CAZVBY010000113.1:0-1828 GCA_964625895.1 uncultured Thiobacillus sp. | reverse complement strand
CACACCGCGCCGCGATTTGAATACAGCCATTTCGGCTATTCCAACCAGGTTCACCGCTTCGACACGACAAGCGGAAAAATCGTGTTGGACAAGGCGGCAAAAACCGGTTCGGTGGATGTCACCATCGACGCGAAGTCGGTGAATACCGGTTATGCGACCTTCAACGAGCATATTCAGGGCGAAGACTTCTTCCACACGGCCGCGCACCCGACGATTACCTTCAAATCCACCAGGGTGAAGTTCAAGGGCGACAAGCCGGTGGCCGTGGAAGGCGATCTCACTATCAAGGGCGTGACCAGACCGGTGACGCTGAAAGTTACCTCGTTTCATGCGATGCCGCACCCGATCAAGAAAGTGGATGCGATCGGCGCCAATGCCGTGACGAAGATCAAGCGCTCGGAATTCAATATGGGCAAGCATGCGCCGTTTGTTTCTGACGAGGTGACGCTCAGCATTGCCGTCGAGGCTTTGAAGGAGTAAGGAGAGTTGCCATGCCAGCGCGCATGCCCGTTGTCTTTGTGTCCCACGGCGCGCCCGATGCGTTGTTGAAGGCCCCGGATGCAGTAGCCTGCTGGCGCGGGATTGGGCAGCAAGTTGGCACGCCATCGGCGATTCTCGCGGTATCCGCGCATTGGGACGCGCGCCAGCCAACGGCGAGCCTGGCCGGTGCGCCGACGACCATTCACGACTTCTCAGGCTTCGATCCCGCGCTGCACCGCATGCAGTATCCCGCCCCAGGTGCGCCGGCGCTGGCCGAACGCGCGGCATCGCTGCTGACCGCCGCGAAAATCACAGCCGAACTGCATCCTGGCCGCGGGCTGGATCATGGCGCATGGGTGCCGCTGTCGGTGATGTTTCCTCGTGCCAACGTGCCGGTTACCCAGCTTTCGCTGATTCGCAACGGCAGCCCCGCTGCACATCTTGCGTTGGGACAGGCGCTGGCGCCGTTGCGTGACGAAGGCGTGTTGATCCTGGCGTCCGGCGCCATCACGCACAACTTTGGTTGGCTGGACTGGCGGGCGGGAGACGATTCCGCGCCCCTGCCGGAAGCGCGTGCGTTTTCGGACTGGGTCGGCGGGAGGCTCGCTGAACGCGATGTTCAGTCGCTGCTGAATTACCGCTCGGCACCTCTTGGCGCGGAAGCGCATCCGAGCGAAGAACATTTCCTGCCGTTGTTTGTTGCGCTTGGCGCGGCAGGCGATGAAGCGCCCGAGCGATATCAACCCCGGTTTGCGTATGGCGGACTGTCGATGGATGCCTATGTCTGGTGACGAGCCGAAGCCACAGACGAAAAAAAGCCCCGCAATCGCGGGGCTTTTGCTGGGTATGACGAGCAGGCTTAGAAACCCATGCCGCCCATGCCACCCATGTCGCCGCCGCCCATCGGGGCCGCGGGCTTGTCTTCCGGCATTTCGGCCACCATGGCTTCGGTGGTGAGCATGAGACCGGCGACGGATGCCGCGTTTTGCAGCGCGGTGCGGGTGACCTTGGTCGGGTCCAGCACGCCCATTTCCATCATGTCGCCGTAGGTGCCGTTGCCGGCGTTGTAGCCGTAGTTGCCCTTGCCTTCAACGACCTTGTTGACAACGACGGAGGCTTCCTCGCCGCAGTTGTTGACGATTTCGCGCAGGGGCTGCTCGACCGCACGCATCACGATCTTGATGCCGGCGTCCTGGTCATGATTGGCGCCCTTGAGCGATTCGATCGCGGAGCGGGCACGCAGCAGGGCCACGCCACCGCCAGCCACGATGCCTTCTTCCACTGCGGCGCGGGTGGCGTGCAGCGCATCTTCCACGCGGGCTTTCTTTTCCTTCATCTCGACTTCGGT
>CAZVBY010000112.1:0-6195 GCA_964625895.1 uncultured Thiobacillus sp. | reverse complement strand
TGCTTCCTTCCGGACCTGACCAGGTTCACGGGGCTGCCATGCGGGGAGGCCCGCCACGGGTATTCTACCCTATCCGCCTATTCGTCTTCGAGCGGCGTTTTGGCGCGGCGCGATTGCACGGCAGCTGCCAGTTCGTGCAGCAGCGGTTCGGTGTCCGCCCAGCCAATGCAGCCATCGGTGATGGACATGCCATATTCCAGCGGCTTGCCCACGCACTGGTCCTGCCTTCCGGGTTTGAGGTGGCTTTCGATCATGATGCCCATGATGCGATGCTCACCTCTGGCAATCTGACTGGCCACGTCCTGGCCCACTTCGATCTGCTTCTGGTATTGCTTGCTGGAATTGGCATGCGAGAGATCGACCATGACATGCTGGCTGAGGCCCGCGCGGGCCAGTTCCTGGCAGGCGGCTTCGACGCTTGCGCTGTCGTAATTCGGCTGCTTGCCGCCGCGAAGAATGAGATGGCAATCCTCGTTGCCCGCAGTCTTGAATACCGCCACCTGCCCGGCCTTGGTCACCGAAATGAAATGATGCCGCGCGGCGGATGCCTTGATGGCATCGACGGCAATCCGGATATTGCCGTCGGTGCCGTTCTTGAATCCGATGGGGCAGGACGTGCCAGAAGCCAGTTGCCGGTGCGACTGCGATTCGGTGGTGCGCGCGCCGATCGCGCCCCAGGCAATCAGATCGGCCAGATACTGCGGCGTGACCAGATCGAGAAACTCGGTGGCGGCGGGCAGGCCCATCTCGTTGATCTCGATCAACAGTTGTCTTGCCAGGTGCAGGCCGTTGTTGATGTCGAAGCTTTCGTTCAGATGCGGGTCGTTGATGAGGCCCTTCCAGCCTACCGTCGTGCGCGGCTTTTCGAAATACACCCGCATGATGATGATGAGGTCGTGCTTGAGCTCATCGGCCAGCGCCTTCAACTTGCCCGCATACTCTATCGCCGCCTTGGGATCGTGGATGGAACAGGGACCGACAATGACCACCAGCCGGTCATCGGCGCCGCGCAGCACGTCGTGTATCTGGTTGCGCGCGGCAAAGACGGTTTCCGTCACCTTGTCGCTCGCGGGCAGATCGGCCATGAGCCTTGCCGGCGAAATCAGCTCGCCAACCTGTTCAACGCGGGTGTCATCGGTTTTGTAATGCATCTTCATTCCTTAAAAACAAAAGACCGCCTGGATCGGCGGTCTTTCGGGATGTTTTCAAAGCTTGCGTCATTCCCTCCCGGCCGCCGTAAGCGTGGGAAAAAAGAAATAAAAGAAGCTCTCAAACACGTTAATCATGAGGCAAATGCTATCAGAGGCGACAACTCCAGACAACCTATGAAGGCGATAGTCACAGACTTTCATGCGCGCCGTCGCAAAATGGCGGATCGGCCGTCCACTTGCAGCCGCAGAGGAAAACTGTCTGTTTCTCCGCGATGACGAACTCCTTCGGCTCGAAGCCGGTTCCCTCGTGAGAGCCATCGCAAAACGGCTGGCTTTTGGACCGGCCGCATGCACACCAGTAATACGTGCCCGGTTCCAGTTCCAACTCAAACGGCGCCTTTTGTGCAATGACGGGATCGTCCATTTTCTTTCCTTTCACGGCTTATTGAAAAAACCGGTTGATAGATTCCCTCTCCCCTCGTGGGAGAGGGGGGCGGTTATGCAAATCCGTGACTTGCATCTTGCCCGACACATCGACACCCTCTCCCCGACCCTCCCCCATCAAGGGGGAGGGAGTTTTTCAATACCCGCCAATTAATGGTCGGGATTGCGCGCGAGCGGCTTCAGGAAGGTAACGACATTCGACCCCGGCGCATTCTTGGTGGAGCAACTGCCTTCGCCCACGCCCGCATCGCGCTCGGCCGCGTGCAGCAGGTTGATGACTTCGACATAGAACTTGTCTTTCACCATCATCAATGCCGTCAGGCCGCCATCGTTCTTCGCCAGTACATCCGCGCCGCCCGCCAGCAGTGCCTCGCACACCCCGGACTCGCCGTAACCCGCCGCCAGCATCAGCGGGCGGATGCCATAACCGATTTTGATATTGGCATCGGCGCCGGCTTCGATCAGGCGTGCAACCACTTCGGGATAGCCACGATCCTCGACATCGTTGTAGCAGGCCTTGATCAGCGCGGTCCAGCCGAGCTCGTCTTTTGCATCGACCTCCGCACCCGATCCCAGCAAAAGATTCACGATTTCCAGATTGCCGGCATGCGCCGCCACCATCAGTGCCGTGGCGCCGTAGGCATCGCGGGAATTGGCATCCGCGCCTTGCCCAAGCAGTGTCTTCACGCGCCCGGCATCGCCGGAACGGATCGCTTCAATCAATTGTTCTGACATGGTTTGACTCCTGAATCATTGCCGGCCACCCGGCTAAATACCCGAGTATTGTAGTCGGGTATTACATCCGCTGTCCACTCCCTCATTCCGCCTGCATGGACCAACCATCAAAACGTAAATTTCCGGCCGGCGCCTGATCAAGCTGCTCAAAGCCGATTAGAGTGGGGGTTCACAAAATTCGAGGAGACAAGCATGGGATTACTGGATTCTGTTTTGGGCAGCGTATTGCGTGGCGGCGGACAGATGCGGGGTGCCGATCCCAAAATGGCGCTGATCATGGCGGTGCTGTCGATGATGATGAACCGTGGCGCGGGCGCGGCCGGTCAGGGAGCCGGCCAGGGTGGCGGGCTGGGCAGCATTCTTGGCGGCATGCTGGGCGGTGGTCAACCGGGTGCAGGCGGTGGCATGGGCGACATTCTGGGTGGCATGCTGGGCGGCGGCCGGGCAGCCGGCGGCAGCGGCGGACTGGGCGATATCCTGGGTGGCATGCTGGGCGGCGGCCGCTCCAACGCCATGCCGGACAACGGGCTTGAGGGCGCATTGGGCGGGCTGGGCGGCATGCAGGATATTTTCAAGCGCGCTGGCATGGGCCAGCAGGTCGACTCGTGGATCAGCTCGGGCGACAACATGCCCATCTCCCCCGACCAGATTCGCCAGGTGCTGGGCGGTTCGGGCCATCTGAGCCAGCTCGCGCAGGCCGCCGGCATGAGCGAGGACGAGGCGGCGAATGATCTGACCGACATCCTGCCCGATCTCGTCAATCAGCTGACGCCGCAGGGCAATATTCCTGCCGGCGGCGCGGACATCGAGGCCCTGCTACGGAAAATGATGGGCTGACTCAAGTCAGACAAAGGGCCGTCCGGCACATTTCTACTGTGGCGGCCCTCTTCCTCATTATCTAGACTGGCATCAATTCATTCCGGGATTTTCGCGATGCCAGCCACTTCTCGTTTCCTTGCCCTGATGCTGTCTTTTGCTTCGTTGACATTCCAGTCGGCATGGGCGGAACAAAAAAATGCATCTCCCATAGCGGAGCCAATTCAGAAAGCGGAGCCAATTCAGAAAGCGGAGCCAATTCAGAAAGCGGAGCCAGTTCAGAAAGCGGAGCCAGTTCAGCCGGCTTTCACCATTCCCGAACCGCCCGCATTGACCGAGGCCGCGAAGCGGCTGCTGGACGATGTCAATAAGCGCATCGTCAACATCAACACAATGGAATTGCAGGCTCAACTGAAGGCGCATCCCGAAACCTTGGTCATTGACGTGCGCACGCCAGCGGAACTGGCCCTGCTTGGCGGACGCATCGACGCCGGGCAGTTTTTCAACATCCCGCGCGGCTGGCTGGAATTCCAGATCGAATCCTATGTTCCTGACAAAAACACGTCCATCGTCACCTATTGCGGCGTCAACCAGCGCAGCCCGCTGGCCGCCGATACGCTGATGAAGATGGGTTACACCAATGTCAAAAACTATTCCGGCGGCTTTTTCAAGTGGCGGGCGGCCGGCCTGCCGGTGCTGGCGCTCGACAAGGCGCCCGACTCGTTTCTCTACGACCTGCCGCGGGAAGTGATCCCCAATGTCTGGTCCGCCATCGGCGCCACCGCGCCCGGTACCTACGAGAACTCCGGCCACAACAACAACCTGTCTTTCATCATCACCGAGGATGGCGTACTGGTGATGAACGCCGGTGACAACTACCTGCTTGCCCAGTCGCTGCACGAAGAAATCAAAAAGCGCACGAGCCAGCCTGTCAAATTTGTCGTGCTGGAAAATGGCCAGGGCCACGCCATGCTCGGCTCCAGTTACTGGAAGGAACAAGGCGCGAAAATCGTCGCGCATCGCCACACGGCAGAGCACATCGAAAAGTACGGCTACGAAGCCCTGGCTGTCATGAAGTCCCGCGCGCGCGACAAGGCCTTCAAGACCGAAGTCGCATTGCCCGATGTCGTGTTCGACGACAAACTGGACCTGAAAATGGGTTCCTGGAACATCCAGGTGCTGCACCTGGGCAACGCCCATCACCACGGCGACACCATGGTCTGGCTGCCCGAGAAAAAGCTGGTCATTTCCGGCGACACGGCTTTCCACGAACGCATGCTGCCGGTGTTCGAAGATACCGACACCAAACGCTGGATCGAAGTCTGGGACAAGTTCGAGGCGCTGGGCGCCGGGATCGTCATTCCCGGCCACGGCGGGCCGACCGACATGGCCACCGTGCGCAAATGGACGCGCGACTATCTCGTCTATCTGCGCAGCAAAGTAGCGGAACTGATCAAGAACGGCGGCTCGCTCGATGATGCTTACAAGATCGACCAGTCCGCCTACCTGCACCTGCATACATCTGACGAACTCGCAAAGATCAACGCGGGCAGGATTTTCCGGTCGATGGAGTTTGAATAAAAATTGGCGGGGTCTGCCCTGCCAATCAAAAAAATCAATCGTCTGGCAAACGGAGAACTTAACGTCCCTTGCCTTGCAAGCTACGCTTGCCAAACGCCTTTTCCAGAGCCCTGGTGTCCAGGTGCCTGTCCAGCCCGCCCATGAAGCGCGTCACCTCAGGGTTGGCGATCAGCCCTTGCATGGCAACCTCACCCAGCACCTGGAAACTTCTCTTGAATGTCTCCGTGCCTTCAAATTTCAGGGCCTGTTCGGTTTCGCCCTTGCAACGGCTTGTCAGAAGTTCAACAAACAGGCCCGAAGCTTCCTTGTTTAGTTCATCGCCCTGTTTCTCGGTGATATTGCTGAGCGCCTTGACTTCCGGATGAGCCGCCATGGCGGCAAAGACCCATCGCATCAGCGCGGTTTTATCTGACTCACTGGTAGACCTGACCAGGCACTTGGATAATTCGTCGGCGAACGGCCCGGCGTGAATCGAAGATGAGAATGCGGAGGCAAGCAGTAAAACAGCCAGTTTGAATTTCATGATTAACCTGATTAGTCCTGTTGATAATTCTGACGAGCAAACGAACCTGAAGGTTTTTTGATGTTGCGACAGGCAGTGCAAACAAATAGTATTCTGACTTGGCAATTCAGCCTGCACACTTTGATTGAAAGGGACTAAATTGGCAATAGTCAGCTTGAATATGGCTGTGGATATGACCGAAACGTACATCTGGGATGGTGATGTCATAAGCTACTCCGGATCGCAAATCCACATTTCGGACGGTTACAACCACGCTTACTATTACGGATCATTCAGCTTCCCGGGCTCTGGCGGAGTAAGCGGCAAACTGACTGACTACTCAAGCCATATCGGCAGCAACCTCGAATATTCCGTGAGCGGCATCAAAATGTCTGCATCAGTGGCTTACAACTACATCAACGCTGGCGATGCCTTCGGACTCATGAATGCGGTGCTTGCCAAGAACGATACGATTAACGGGTCGGCCTTTGATGATGTTATTTCCGGATTGGGTGGTAACGATATTGTTATTGGCAATGGAGGCGATGATTACCTCGCCGGGGGAAATGGCAAGGACGTACTGACCGGCGGTGCTGGAGAAGATGTGTTCGTATTTTATACGGCGTTATCCAAGAAAAGCACAGATACGATCACTGACTTCCAGCGAGGCGACGATACTATCGGGCTCTATACCCAAATTTTTACAGCGCTTAGCGGGGATACCGATCTTTCGGACAATATTGTCAACGGCTCGTCTGCACTGGATGGCAATGATTACCTGATCTTTAATGCTTCTAACGGTGTCCTCTATTACGATGCTGACGGCAATGGTTCAGGGAAAGCCATGCCAGTGGCTACGCTTACTGGAATAGGCAGTCTGAGCGCTACGGATTTCGAAATCATCGCCTCCCTTTAACCTAAAAATCGCAGTTGACCGCTCTTTGCTGTAACGAATCCCGCATGGAT
>CAZVBY010000111.1:0-6209 GCA_964625895.1 uncultured Thiobacillus sp. | reverse complement strand
CCAGCGCCACCGTCGCCGCGCGCTACGGCATGGAATGCGTGGTCTACATGGGGGCGGAAGACGTGGCCCGCCAGGCACCCAATGTGTACAGAATGAAACTACTGGGCGCCACGGTTGTGCCAGTGTCGTCCGGCTCAAAGACGTTGAAAGACGCGCTCAACGAAGCCATGCGCGACTGGGTCACGAATGTGGAATCCACCTTCTACATCCTCGGCACCGCCGCCGGCCCGCACCCGTACCCCATGCTGGTGCGTGACTTCCAGTGCGTGATTGGCCGCGAAGCCATCGTGCAGATGGACGAACTTGCAGGCAGACAACCCGATTGCGTTGTCGCCTGCGTCGGCGGCGGTTCCAACGCCATCGGCATTTTCCATCCCTACCTCGCACACCCGCAGGTCAAATTGATTGGCGTCGAAGCCGGCGGTTCCGGCATTGCTTCCGGCAAACACGCTGCACCCTTGTCAGCGGGTACGCCCGGCGTGCTGCATGGCTTCCGCAGTTACCTCATGCAGGATGACAACGGCCAGATCATCGAAACTCACTCTGTCTCCGCCGGCCTCGACTACCCCGGTGTCGGGCCTGAACATTCGTGGCTAAAAGACGCGCACAAGGCCGAATACGTCGCCATCAACGACGATGAAGCGCTGGATGCATTCAGCGATCTGTGCAGTCTTGAAGGCATTATTCCTGCCTTGGAGTCGAGTCACGCTGTCGCTCAGGCCAAGAAACTCGCACCGACCATGAAGAAAGACCAGATCATCCTGGTCAACCTTTCCGGCCGTGGCGACAAAGACATCAACACCGTGGCGAAGCTGGCGGGTATTACGTTGTAACCAGATGACCTGGAAAGAATTTGTCCTCCAATGTGTGCGTGAGCTTTGTGATGAAGCAGGTAAACGCACATTCACATTGCAAGAGCTTTGGACAGGATTTGGAACTGCATTCGAGAAATTTTCCACCGAGAACAATAATGTTCAAGCCAAGGTTCGCCAGCAACTACAGTTCTTGAGGGACGATGGTTTGCTGAGCTTTCTCGACCAAAGGGGGACTTATACGCTGAGGGGAGTCGAAATCCTGAAGGGTGAGGTCGAGGATGAGAAAATTATCGAAGTAAGTCAGGCAGAGCCGCTAAAACGTGAATATTTGATTGAGACTTTTGCGAGAAATCGCGGCTGGGTTGCCGAGGCCAAGAATCGCTTCGGGGTTTATTGCATGTGTTCAGATTGCAAAAACTCATTCAATAAACCGGATGGAACACCATACATTGAAGTGCATCACATTGTTCCTATGTCGGAAGGTGGTGAAGATGGGTTGTGGAATCTCGCGGTGTTGTGCGCGCACCATCATAGGATGGCGCATTTTGCGGATAACGAAACATGCCTGAGTTTGCAAACGGTATTGCTCAGGGAAACACAAGCCAGACTTGCTCTCTAGATGATAAACATCAAATTCTGCAGGGTCTTATGGAAACAAAACGTAGAGTCATCATTCTTGACGCTGCCAATGGCGTAGTGTCCGCTTTTGAGCATGACAAGCCAGACACCGAAGATGCGGTGCATAGTTGGTGTGAACAAACTGGTAATCGTTATGGGGAAATAGACTGGATGGAGTGGGATGGGAAAATACATGCTGGCTTTCCTGTTTCTGTTGTTGGCCTGACGATGAGCTGACAATCTAAAGTTACGTTGAATTGGAAGTTATTTATGAGCCGCATTGGCCAAACCCTTACCGCGCTGCAAGCGCAAAACAAGAAAGCCCTGATTCCTTTCATCACCGCAGGTGATCCTGGCAAGGGACTGACCGTGCCCTTGATGCACGCGCTGGTGGAAGCGGGCGCGGACATCATCGAGCTGGGGGTGCCGTTTTCCGACCCGATGGCCGACGGCCCGGTGATTCAGCGCGCTTCCGAACGCGCGCTGGCCAACAAGGTGGGACTGCGTGACGTGCTGGGCATGGTGGCGGAATTCCGCAAGTCCAACGACACCACGCCAGTGGTGTTGATGGGTTATGCCAACCCGGTGGAGCGCATGGGTTACGAGATCTTTGCCAAGGCCGCGCATGACGCCGGGGTGGATGGTGTGCTGACGGTGGATATTCCGCCGGAAGAGTCGCATGGCGTGGCGGATGTGTTCAAGGCCAATGGTCTTGACCCAATCTTTTTGTTGTCGCCCACCACGCCGGAAGCACGTGTGGAGCAGGTGGCAAAAGCTGCCGGAGGCTTTATTTACTATGTGTCGCTCAAGGGCGTGACCGGCTCGGCCAATCTGGATACCGATGAAGTGGCGCGCAAGCTGGAAATGGTGCGCAGGCATTGCAAGCTGCCAGTGGGCGTGGGCTTTGGCATTCGCGATGCGGCGACGGCCGAGGCGGTGGCGCGCATTGCTGATGCGGTAGTGGTGGGCAGCCGCATTGTGAACGAAATCGAGACGTCGCCTGAAGACGACGTGGTCAACCGCGTGGGCGCACTGGTGCAGGATTTGCGCCGCGGTGTGGATGCGGCCGGGAAATAGATGAGTTGACTTCTTTCCCAACTGGGAGAGGGAACTAAGACGTATGCGCGGGGGTGCGTTTCACCCTCACTTACAGTGCGCGTCCCGGCTTGCAAGCCGGGACTGTTCGACGGGCGCGGAGCATGCTCCGCGAATTCCCCGTCTCACCCCCGCCCTCTCCCCTCAAGGGAGAGGGGGATAAAGCTAGGATGCTTTCAATGAGCTGGTTCCAGAAACTTGTGCCGCCAAAAATCAAGGCGCGCCGCGAAGCGAAAAAATCGGTTCCGGAAGGGCTGTGGTCAAAATGCCCGGCGTGCAACGAGGTGCTGTACAAGGCCGATCTGCAAAACAATCTGGAGGTGTGTCCCAAGTGCGGACATCACCATCGCATTGGCGCGAGGGAACGGCTGGACATGCTGTTGGATGCGGAAGGCCGCCGCGAGATCGGCATGGAAATTAAACCGATTGACCCGCTGAAATTCAAGGATCAGAAGAAATATTCGGATCGCCTTGTTGATGCGCAAAAAGCCATCAAGGAAACCGATGCGCTGGTGGTCATGGCAGGTGCGATTCAGACTGTGCCTGTCGTGGCGGCGGCGTTCGAGTTCAAGTTCATGGGCGGGTCGATGGGCTCAGTCGTGGGCGAGCGTTTTGTGCGCGGCGTGCAAACCGCGATTGAAACGAAATCCGCATTTATCTGCTTTAGCGCCAGCGGCGGTGCAAGGATGCAGGAAGGCTTGTTCTCGCTGATGCAAATGGCCAAGACTTCCGCCGCGCTCACGCATCTGTCCGCGCATCGCCTGCCATTCATTTCGGTGCTGACTGATCCGACCATGGGCGGCGTGTCCGCCAGTTTTGCCATGCTGGGCGATCTCATCATCGCCGAACCCAATGCGCTGATCGGCTTTGCCGGGCCAAGGGTAATCGAGCAGACCGTGCGAGAAACGCTGCCGGAAGGCTTCCAGCGATCGGAATTTCTGCTGGAAAAAGGTGCGGTGGATCGCATCATCGACCGCCGACAAATGCGCGATGAACTCGCTGCCACCATTGCCATGCTGATGAAGCGGCCTGCGCTGGCTGCGTAAATCTTGATCCGCGAAGGACGCGAAGTAGCGCGAATAAACCAATTGATTTTTCTTCGTGTAACTTCGCGTTCTTTGTGGAAACAAGTCTGAGTAATCCATCCCTGCAATTCTGGCTTGCCCGCCTGGAGCAGGCGCACCCGCAAACCATCGATCTTGGCCTGGAGCGTGTCGCACGGGTGCGCGATGCCATGGGCTTGTATCCGGCTTTCCCGATCATTCTGGTCGGCGGCACCAACGGCAAGGGCTCGACCTGCGCTTACCTCGAAGCCATTCTGCGCGCGCAAGGCTATAAAACCGGCCTGTACACGTCCCCGCATTTGTTGCGCTACAACGAGCGCGTGCGTATCAACGGAGTGGAAGCGGCCGATGAAGAGATTGTTTCGGGCCTGGACGCGGTGGAAAAGGCGCGTGGCGATATTTCCCTGAGTTATTTTGAGCACGGTACCCTGGGCGCGATGTGGCAGTTTGTACAATCGCAGGTGGAGGTGGCGATTCTGGAAGTGGGGCTGGGCGGCCGTCTGGACGCAGTGAATATTTTTGAGCCAGCCGCCTCCATCGTGACATCTGTCGATCTGGATCATCAGGCCTGGTTGGGCGACACGCGCGAGCAGATAGGTTACGAAAAGGCGGGGATTTACCGCACCGGCAAGCCGGCGGTATGCGCGTTGTCGGATCCACCGCAAAGCTTGCTGAGTCACGCCTGCGAAATTGGCGCGCGATTGCTGCAATCCGGGCAGGCGTATTGGTATGGAGAGGAAGAAACGGGCTGGATGTTCAGCATGGGCGGCAAACGGTTGCAAGGATTGCCGCAGCCGGCCTTGTCGGGCACGCACCAGTTACAGAACGCAGCAGGCGCGCTGGCCGCGCTGGTCATATTGCGTGATCAACTCCCTGTCTCGGAAAACGCCATGCGATGGGGACTGAGAAACGCGCGGCTAGCCGGGCGTTTCCAGCGTATTCCGCTTTCCTGCGGGAATGGCAGTGTGGAACTGGTGCTCGATGTTGCGCACAATCCGGAATCCGCTCGCGCGCTGGCGGGCAATCTTCTGACCATGCCGGCCAAAGGCCGCACGCTTGCGGTGTTTGGCCTGCTGACAGACAAGGATTCGGCGGGCGTCATTGCGCCGCTGAAAATGTGTTTTGACCACTGGCTCGTTGCGGGATTGCCTGGTGCGCGCGGACAATCCGGTGAAGCGCTTGCCGCGAAGGTGCGTGAGCAGGCAGGCGCACCCGTCAGCCATTATGCAAACCCGATCGAAGCCTTTGATGCAGCAAAACGGCAGATGGTCGATGGTGATAGAATTGTCGTCTTCGGATCGTTTCTCACCGTCGCGGACATTCTTCAGACGTTATGCCTGCCCCCCTGACTGACGACGACCACAAGCGGCGCGCGCGCCGACGCCTGATCGGCGCGGTGGCGCTGGCCATCTTTGCGGTCATTCTGCTTCCCCTGGTGCTGGAAGATGAGCCGCCGCCTGCCGGCCCGCTGCAAGTACGGATGCCGCCGGTGCAGCCGGCGGCCGCACCCGCGCAAGCTGCGGCCGGGGGCGCAACGGTGGAATACGCAGCACCGCCCGCCAATGCCACGGTTGAGCCCGAAGTGGCGGAGGAATCTTCCCCGGCAAAGACCAGTCTTGCCAGTTCGAACTCGCCGCATATCGACTCCGGCCACCCTGTTGTCCCGGAAAAGAAGTCAGTCGAAAATGACGCAATGGCGCCCAAGCCAGCGGAGAAGCGGCCCGAACCCTCCAAGCCAGCGAACATTGTGCCGGCCAGTCCGTCGGCAAGCCACGCCACGCCGCCAAACAAACCGGCGATCTATGCCGTGCAGGTCGGGGTGTTCTCTGACAAATCCAATGTGGAAAAAGTGCAGTCGCGCATCGCCGCCCTGGGTTTGAATTCCTATACTGAGCAGGTGAAGGGGAGTACCCGTGTCCGTGTGGGTGGCTTTTCCAATCGTGTTGAAGCCGACAGGATTGCTGCCAAACTGGCGGCGGCGGGCATGGCTGGCAAGGTGGTGGAAAAATGACCCTGTTGGACGGGATGGTGATTCTGGTGCTGGCGGCTTCCGTCATTCGCAGCCTGATGCGCGGCATGATCGAAGAAGTATTTTCGCTGGGCGCGTGGATTGTCGCTTTCCTCGTGGCCAAATGGGGGGCTTCCGCCATTGAGCCTGTCCTTCCTATTGGTATTCAGAATGAAGGCTTGCGTTATTTTGCCGGCTTCGCCATCGTGTTCCTGGTGATGATGATTGCGGTGATGCTACTGGGGCATCTCGTCAAGGGCGCGGCGGGCGCGATTGGTCTGGGGGGCGTGGACAAGTTCGTGGGAGGATTGTTCGGCGCCCTGCGCGGTGTCGTGATTGTGGTTGGCTTCACGCTTGCCGCAGGACTGACTTCGCTGCCGCAAACCGAATTCTGGAAGCAGGCGGCCTTGTCCGCGCCATTGGAAACTCTGGCGGTGGCTGTAGAGCCGCTGCTGCCTGCCGATCTGGCAAAATACATCCATTACAGGTGAACGAGCATGTGCGGCGTAATCGGCATTGTTGCCAATACTCCAGTCAATCAGCTTTTGTACGATGGCCTGATGGTCTTGCAGCATCGCGGCCAGGATGCGGCGGGGATCGTGACTGCGG
>CAZVBY010000110.1:0-6244 GCA_964625895.1 uncultured Thiobacillus sp. | reverse complement strand
ATCGATTGCCGCTGGATGATACTGACGATTCAAGCTCGGCATGGGTCAATGCGTGTGGGGCCTTAAGCAAGGATCCAAGAATCAGTACGCGTGCGGAGGTAACGCGCCCGTGGGGGTGGATGAGGGACTCGATTCTGTTCAATGGGTATTCACTTAACAGGCAGACTGAAAATATTGTGGCACGAATACTTGCCAGACCAAACGTGTTTTTGAACCCGGATTATCCATTAGGACTCGCGTAGGCCCGCAGAGCCACCAAATGGATAATCCGGGTTGAATCCGCCCCAGAGAGACTGCGCTTGAACTGCCTTGAATTGCACAAGTCGTCATGCATGAATCCGCGTTGATCGGGTCATGGCCAGCCGGTAAATCACCGGCATGACAAACAGCGTCAGCAACGTGGCGACGGCGAGTCCCCAGACGAGGCTGGACGCCATGGGTCCCCAGATCAGCGATTTGCCGCCAAGACCCACGGCAAGCGAGAACAGGCCGCCGATGGTGGTGGTGGTGGTGATCAGAATGGGGATGACGCGCCGCCGGGCGGCATAAATTGAAGCGTGCAGTAGCCCCATGCCGGATTTCAGGCGTGCATTGGCGGCGTCAATTAAAACGATAGCGGAATTGACGGCAATGCCGGTCAGCGCGATGACGCCATACATGGTGTATAGCGATAGCGGGTTGTTCGAGATCAGCAAGCCAAGGACAACACCCGTGAACGCCATGGGCACGGTGATCAGGATCATCAGCGGCTGGAAATAGCTTTTGAATTGCGCGGCGAGAATCAGATAAATCAGCCCCACGCCCAAACCGAACAGGCCAGGCATGGCGTTGAGGCTTTCTTCCACGTCTTCCAGTTCACCTGAAAAATCGATGCTTGTGCCCGGGAAACGCGAGGCGATCTTGTTCCATTCTTCCTGGATTTTTCTCGCGGCGGTGCGCGAGTCGGGAGAATCCGGATTCTTGCGATCAAGGTCGGCCTCAACCGTTATTGCGCGCCGCAGGTTATACCGTTTGATGACGCCCTGACTGGCGCCGGTTTCCATTTCGGTGAGCGCGCCCAGCGTGGTGGTGCCGCCATTGGGCAGCGGGAGCGGGTCGTCCAGCAGTTGCGCGATGTCGTCCATCGGTTTGCGCGCCGCCTTGACGCGCACTTCGACCTTGTCGCCGCCATCGCGCATTTCGGCGACGATTTCGCCATCGGTGTGCAGACGCACCAGTCGTGAAACCAGCGCCGGATCGAGGCCGGCATTTCGCACGGCCTCGGCATCCAGCCGCAAAACCAGTTGCTGTCGGCCTGGAACTTCGTCATCGGAGATATCCTTGGCGCCGGGGAGTTTGCGGACAATTTCCTTGAGCGCATCCGCCGCCGCGCGAAGTTCACGGTAATCATCGCCCCGTGCGCGCGCCTTGACGGGTTTGGATGCGGGCGGGCCGCCCGAAATCTCCAAAAAGGTGATTTTTGCCTGGCCCGACAGGGCCTCGATATCCTTGCGCATGGCCTCGACGATTTCATCGGTCGCCCGCATGTCGTCCTTGCGGGGATTCAGCGAAATGGTCAACTGGCCATAGGACGGGCCATACAGCGGTTCGGTCTCGGTGAATTTCTGCCCGGCGGCCGCGGCGATTCCGCGCACTTCGCCAGACAGCAGGTGTTTTTTTACCTCGATCTCAACCCGCTGCACCTCGCGCAAGGTTGCGTCGATCGTGGAGGACGGCGGCATGTCCACATTGACATAGAAAATCCGCAAGGGATCGAAGGCAAAAAACTGAATCTTCACCAGGCCCGCGCCCACCGCGCCAACGGCAAGCGCCAGCATCACCAGCAATACAGCCAGCGCGCGCATGGGGTGACGCATGAAACGGATCAAAAGACGTGCATATTTCACGCGAACCCAGTGTGTAAAACGTTCACGTCTGTGCTGGAAGCGGGTCGGTCTGGTGAAATCAAGCTTGAGCGCAGATACATGCGCGGGCAGCATCCAGTAGGCTTCGACCAGCGAAATCAGCAATGCCAGCGATACCACAGCGGGAATGACGAACATGAACTTGCCGACGATGCCGGGGAGCAGCATCAAGGGCAGAAACGCGGCCAGCGTGGTCAGCACGGCGGAAAAAACCGGCATCCCGACTTCGCGGATGGAATCCAGCGCCGCCTGCGCCACTTGCTGGCCACGCATCAGGCGATAGTAAATCGCCTCGACAATGACCACGGCATCGTCCACCAGCATGCCCAGCACGATGACGATGCCCAGCAGAACGGAAATATTGAGAGTGAAGCCCATCGCGGATAGTGCCCAGAACGTCCCCGCCAGGGAGAACGGGATGCCTATGCCCACCAGCAATGCGATTCGGCTGCCCAGGAATATCCAGGAAAAGAACATAACCAGCATCAGGCCGTACAGCGCATTGGTTTGCATGGTGCCGATGGCCTGGCGAGTGGGAATGGTCTGGTCATCCAGCAAATTGATCGACAGTCCCGAGCCCGCGAGCGTTTTGTTTTTTTCTGCCAGGTAAGAATTGATGCGCTCGACCAGTTCAAGCGTATTCGCGCGCGTGCGCTTGCTGATCGCCAGCAGCACGGCGGGTTGTCCGTCGTGGGAAATCAACTGGGCGGGTTTTTCCCTGGCGCGCGTTACTTCGGCGACGCTCGACAGCGGGACGCGGTTTTGCGGCTGCGTGGCGGGGATGACCTGAATACGCGCCAGTTGCTCGGGATCGGAAGTCTGGCCAATGACGCGCACCAGCCATTCGTGATCGCCGACTTTGGCCTGCCCCGCAAAAATATCGCGAAACCAGCGCGAGACCGAGTCCGCGATGTCCGCGCCGGACACGCCTCGCGCGGCGGCCTCATGCGGCAGGTATCGGATTGCCAGTTCGGGATCGTGCAGGCCCGAGGCAAACACGCTATCCACGCCCTTGGCGCGTTCCAGATCTTCCTTGACCTGCCGGGCCAGCGCGCGCAGCCGCTCGTCATCCGCAAGCGAGGTGACCATCACCATCGCTGACGGAAAGCCATTGGCCGTGGTGATTTCCAGCACCACCGGGTCGGTGGCCTCGGCCGGCAGTTCTTCGTTGGCCTTGTTCTGCACTTCGCGCCGCAGGTCGTTGATGCGTTTGTCGAATGTGCGCGCATCCAGATCCTGAAAGCGAACCAGTATGGAGGACACGTTTTCCCGGCTGTTGCTGGAGATGAAACGCACGTCCGCCACGCGCGCCAGCGCGTCCTCCAGTGGCCGGGTGACACGCTTTTCGACATCGTCGGTCGATGCGCCAGGCAGGCTGGTGGTGATGTTGACCCAATTGAAGTTAACTTCCGGATCCTGCTCGCGCGGCATGGTCAGATATGCCAGCAGGCCCATGACAATCACCACGATGAACGTGATGTTGGCAAGTGGGTGGTTGCGGATCAGACGCTCGAAGATGGTCATGATCTGGCCGCCTATCTAGGTTGTTTTTGCGCGGATGCGGAATCGCTTATTGAAAGGGGCTGACCATTCTTCAGCGCAAAGCGGCCGTCCCTGATCACGCGGGTATCAGGTGGCAAGTCGACCCTCGCGGGGCGGCCCTCCTGGGCATGAGGTAATGGGATAAATCTGGCATTGCCGCCTTCCGCGATGAACAAGCCATGCTGCCCGTCACGCTGCAACACATATTCCGCCGGCAGGTAGCGGTCAGTCGAACGCCATTTGATGCGCCCGCTGGCGCCGGGGTGAGGCAGTTCGGCGGCAAACGTCAGGCGGGCTTCGCGCGTGCGGGCCGAGGTATCCTGCGCGGGCGAAATGCGTTTCAGCCTGAGCGGAAAAGAGATTTCTGCGGATTCGAACATGATCGAACTCGCGCGCGCAAGGCTGTCCGCATCCTGTTGCTGGACATCGGCGGAAACCTCCAGGCCGCCCATGTCCCACAGCGTCATGAGCGGGGTGCCTGGCGATGCCAGCTCACCCACGTTGGCCAACTTTGATTCAACCACGGCATCAAACGGCGATGTCATCACGCATTTCGCGACATTGCGCTGGGCGGCCTGAACTTGCGATAGGGACAGCTGGCGTTCGGCGCGGATTACGTTGACTTCCGTTCGACGCTGGTCGAGCGCATCGCCGGAAATGAAATTTTTCGACGCCAGTTCCTCGTTGCGCTTGAGCTGCTGTTCCGAAAGTTTCAGGCGCGCGTCGCTGGTGGCCAGTTGCGCTTGTGACTGTTGCAGTGCGATGCGGGCATCGCGGCAATCGAGGCGCGCGACCACCTTGCCCCTGGCGATGCGTTGTCCTGGCTCGACGGGAAGTGATTCAATGCGCGCGGAAATTTCGGCCGAAATCTTGCTGATGTTGCGTGAGGTCACTTGGGCTTGAGCCGTGATTTCCGGATTGAGCGCGATTTCTCCCAGCACGACGACCGTCACGGGTGTCGCCGCTGCCCCTGGGGGCGGTGGCGGGTGGGCGGTGGCATCGTTGCCTTCCTTGCCGCAGGCTGCAAGCACCAATGACAATATCGAGATGACCAGAATTCGCATGATGGTTCCTTATTGTTCGCGCGCGGTTCGGTTCAAAGGGTTTCCGTCCCGGCTAATGCCGCGCTCGAAGATTTCCAGCGCGTATTCGGCGTTTTCCAGGGCCGGGCGCCAGTTCACCCACAGACGATGAACTTCCGAAAACAAGTGCACGCAGGCAACGCCATGCACGTTTGCCCAGCAAAGCTGGGCAAGTTGTTCCACATCATTCAATTCTGGCCGCAGCAGGCGTTTTTCCCCGCATTCGACCAGCGTGTGCTTGAGAAAGGCATAGCCGTCCAGTGCGGTATTGCCTTTGGGGATGGCGCTTTCTTCCGGTGAAATGGCTTTTCGGTTGGTGAGAAACATGAAGCGGAATGCGCCGGGGTGTTCCAGCGCAAAGCGCACATACGCCAAGCCTAGTGCGTGAAGCCGTTCGCCAGGATGCGTGATTTCCGACAAGTGCGAAAAAGTCCTGGCCAGGTCGAGAAAGTCGTGATCGCACAAGGTCTGGATCAGCGCCTGCTTGTCTGTGAAGTGCTGGTAGATGACGGTGGTGGAGTAGCCGATACGTTCCGCCACTGCGCGCAAAGTGACGGCTTGCTCGCCCGCCTCGACGAATAGTTCACGCGCCGCATCAAGAATCGCGATTTGTTGCAATTCCTTGTCGCGCTGACGGCGCTGAAAAGTGATGGAATCAGGGATCATGCCGGATATTCATCATGAATATAACAATGTTATTTTTTATAACATTGTTATCAGTTGATTTCAATCCGCTGCCCTGTATTTCTTTCAAGCTGCCAAGGCAATAAAAAAAGGCGCTTCCAAGAGCGCCCTTTTAATCAGCATGTCGGTTCTTACTTGTGCGCGGCTTCCTTGGCCTTGTCGGCCATTTCCTGCACTTTGCCAGCGCCCGCAGCGGCGGCGTCAGCCGCACCTTGAGCGGCCGTGGCAGCTGCGTTGGTGGCTGCATCGGTTGCGCCCTGTATAGCCGTTGTTGCCGCATCGCCCGCAGCGGCGGCAGCCTCGTTTGCTGCCTGACCAGCAGCATCGGCGGCGGCGCCGGCAGCTTCCTTGGCCTGATCCATGGCAGGCGCTGCGGCTTCTTCGGCTTTCTGGCAAGCGGTCAGGGATAACGCGGCAATCATCGCCACGAGCAGTTTGTTCATGTTTCCTCCTAATGGGTATTCAAGGGATAAAAAAGAGCCGGTGTGGGCCGACTCCGTCATTTAAAAGGGAAACCCGCACCAATGCAAGCAGAGAGGCGTATCAAGGGGATTTTTTACGATTCATCCATGCCTCAAGCCGGCGGTTTGCCAATGCGCCCGGAGAGTGCTATTGCCAGACTTAGCATGGGCTAGTGAACATTCCTCGGGTCCGGACGGACCGGGCCCGAATGCTGTTCAATATCCTTCAGCCTCTTGGCAAGCTCGACTGTATGTTTGTCGGATGCGGATTCGCTCCAGTGGAAGTCATGGTCCTCTTTCTTCCAGGCGGCCGCGACTTCCTGGAGTGTGGCATCGCCACCATTCCTGTGTGTCCTTATCAGCATGATTCTCACCTCCTTCCATGCGAGTTTGTTTTATAGCTGTTGAGCCGTGAAAAACAACCGCGCTGGAAGTGATGCTATTTTCTATTTCCTGCCGCGAAACAATGGCGCGAGATAACGCCCGGTATGGCTGGCCGGGTTTCTCGCCACGTCTTCCGGCGTGCCGCTGGCGATGATCTGGCCGCCGCCAGCGCCGCCTTCCGGGCCCA
>CAZVBY010000109.1:2710-6360 GCA_964625895.1 uncultured Thiobacillus sp. | reverse complement strand
GCGGACGCTGGTTGATGTTGGTATTCTGGTTGGAACGGGTGTACTTGATCAGCGAATAAATGTCGACACCCACTTCGCCAGCCTTGGCTTCGTCATCATTGACGCGAACCACCATGCGGCCGGCATCCACGTAATCGACCACGCCACCCCGATAGGCCGTGACCACGGTGCCCGAGTCGATGGCGGCTGTGCGTTCAATGCCGGTGCCAACCAGCGGCTTCTCCGGCCGCAGACAGGGTACGGCCTGACGCTGCATGTTGGAGCCCATCAGTGCGCGGTTGGCATCATCGTGTTCCAGGAACGGAATCAGGGATGCGGCAACCGAAACGACCTGGGCGGGCGCAACGTCCATATATTCAATGCGCTCCGGCGTGGAAAGCGTGAATTCATTCTTGTGACGGCTGGAAACAAGATCATCCTTGAACTTGTTCTTGGCATCCAGCTCGGCGTTGGCCTGCGCAATGACGTATTTGCTTTCCTCGATCGCGGACAGATATTCGATCTCATCCGTCACTTTACCGTCAACCACTTTCCGGTAAGGCGTCTCGATGAATCCGTAGCTGTTTACCTGCGCGAACAGCGCCAGCGAGTTGATCAGGCCGATATTCGGGCCTTCCGGCGTCTCGATGGGACACACCCGGCCGTAGTGGGTGGGATGTACATCGCGCACTTCAAAACCAGCGCGTTCGCGTGTCAGGCCACCCGGGCCGAGCGCGGACACTCGGCGCTTGTGAGTGATCTCGGAGAGCGGGTTGGTCTGATCCATGAACTGCGACAATTGGCTGGAGCCAAAAAACTCCTTGATTGCCGCAGAAACCGGCTTGGCATTGATCAGATCGTGCGGCATCAGATTCTCTGATTCGGCCTGTGACAGGCGTTCCTTGACCGCACGTTCGACACGCACGAGGCCAGAACGAAACTGGTTTTCCGCCAGCTCGCCGACCGAGCGCACACGGCGGTTGCCCAAGTGATCAATATCGTCGATCTCGCCGCGGCCATTGCGCAGCTCGACCAGAATACGGATGACAGCCAGGATGTCATCGTTGCTGAGCGTGCCTGTACCGGTCAACTCTTCGCGGCCGACGCGACGGTTGAATTTCATGCGGCCAACCGTCGACAGATCGTAGCGTTCTTCGCTGAAGAACAGACCTTCGAACAGGGCCTTGACGGCGTCTTCGGTCGGCGGCTCGCCGGGGCGCATCATGCGATAGATTGCCACGCGCGCGGCGTATTCATCTGGAGTTTCATCGATGCGCAAGGTCTGGGAAATAAACGCCCCCTGATCCAGATCGTTGACATAGATCGTCTGAAATTTGCTGACGCCAGCCGCCCTCATTTTGGCCAACAGATCATCGCTGATTTCATCATTGGAACGCGCGATCAGTTCTCCGGTTTCCTTGTCCAGCAGGTCGTGGGCCAACACACGACCCGTAACGAATTCATTCGGGATCGCCCACATCTTGACGCCAGCAGCATCCAGTTCACGGACATGCTTGGCTGTGATGCGCTTGTCCTTTGGCACAATGACCTTGCCATCCTTGCCGTAGATGTCGAAACGGGCGATCTCGCCTCGCAGTCGGTCTGGCACCAATTCAAACTGGACACCCTGGGCATTGATATGGAAAGTGTCCTTTGTAAAAAAGGTATCGAGTATCTGTTCAGGGTTATAACCCAACGCCTTCAGCAAGATGGTGACCGGCAACTTGCGACGGCGGTCAACACGGAAATACAGGTAATCCTTGGGATCGAATTCAAAATCCAGCCAGGAACCGCGATAAGGAATAATGCGCGCCGAAAACAGCAATTTGCCCGAGCTGTGCGTCTTGCCGCGGTCATGCTCGAAGAAGACGCCTGGGGAGCGATGCAGTTGGGACACGATCACGCGCTCGGTGCCGTTGATGACAAAGGAGCCGGTCGGCGTCATGAGCGGAATCTCGCCCATGTAGACTTCCTGCTCCTTGACTTCCTTGACTGTCGGCTTGGACGCCTCGCGATCCATGATCACCAGGCGTACTTTGGCGCGCAACGGCGCGCAGTAAGTCAGGCCGCGCTGCTGACATTCCTTGATATCGAACGCGGGTTCGCCAAGGATGTAATGGACGTACTCCAGGCGGGCATTGCCAGAATGGCTGGCAATCGGAAAAATCGAGGTGAACGCTGCCTGCAGGCCTTCGTTCTTGCGATCGTCGGTTAACTTGTCGGTTTGCAGGAAAGCGCGATAGGACTCGAGCTGGGTGGACAGCAAAAAGGGTACCGGCAGCACGGTCTTGCGCTTGCCGAAGCTTTTGCGGATACGTTTCCTTTCAGTGAAGGTATAGCCCATGGAGTCTCCTTGAATAGCTCAGGTGAGGGTTCGAACCAGCCGCTGACGACGAACCGGCGCCAGCCGTGTCATCGCGATTCGGCACACGCAAAAAGCAATGAACCCGGATGCCAAAAACCATCCGGGTTTGCCGCTTGCGTGTGCCGTCTCCCCGGGCCGGCGACCCGTGGAGACGCGAGACCTTACTTGATCTCGACTGAAGCGCCAGCTTCTTCCAGTTGCTTTTTCAGCGCCTCGGAATCGGCCTTGCTGATGCCTTCCTTCACGGGCTTCGGCGCGCCATCGACCAGGTCCTTGGCTTCCTTCAGGCCCAGGCCGGTCGCAGCACGCACCACCTTGATGACTTCGACCTTCTTTTCGCCGGCAGAAGTCAGCACGACGGTGAACTCGGTCTTTTCTTCGGCGGCGGCAGCACCGCCCGCAGCAGGTGCTGCTGCCACAGCAACTGCCGCAGCAGCGGCGGATACGCCGAATTTTTCTTCCATTTCCTTGATCAGCTCGGACAGCTCCAGCACGGTCATGCTGGCGATTGTGTCGAGGATTTCAGCTTTAGATGCAGCCATTTGTAACTCCTGTCAAATATGAGGATCGCGTAAAATATCGTTCAAGCAGCCCGGATGGATTCCAGCGCAAGCGACTATGCACATGCTTTTAGCTCCGGCATAACCTGAAGGTTAGCCTTCGCTGAAAACATGCGACTATGCCGCTTGCTTTTGATCGCGGACAGCAGCCAGACCACGCACAAACTTGGTGGGTACCTCGTTGAGCGTGCGGACAAACTGTGCGATCGGCGCTTGCATGGTGCCAAGTAACTTGGCGAGCAGTTCTTCGCGGCTAGGCATGTTGGCCAGGTTCGCCACGTCGGCAGGCGACATGACGAAATTGGGCATGGCCCCACCCTTGATCACGAACCGTTCCTTGCCTTTGGCGAAATCAGCCATGACCTTGGCGGCAGCCACGGGGTCCTTGGAAATACCGTAGACCAGCGGGCCGACCATCTGGTCCGCCAACCCCTCAAACGGCGTTCCCTGAACCGCACGACGTGCCAGGGTGTTTTTGATAACACGGAAATACACACCGCTGTTGCGCGCGTTGGCGCGCAATGCGGTGATATCCGTTACAACCGTACCGCGATACTCAGCCAGCACCACCGCCTGGGCATCTGCAATTTGTGCAGACACTTCGGCAACGACGGCTTTTTTCTCTTCCAGATTCAGACTCAAGGTCTTCTCCTTAAAAAGCGAGGCAAACATCTGCCCCACGGCTGGCGACCTTGACAGGAGCAACTCCTGCGTTGGGACCGCCATCTGCGTAGGGTTCGGGGATC
>CAZVBY010000109.1:0-2610 GCA_964625895.1 uncultured Thiobacillus sp. | reverse complement strand
CTTGACAGGAGCAACTCCTGCGTTGGGACCGCCATCTGCGTAGGGTTCGGGGATCGGGAATCGGGGATCAGGAATCAGAGGATTCCTTCGCCTTTCAACTTCACCCTTCAATTAAGTGATGGTCCGGGTTCTTCGGTCTTTACTGATACCTGACCTCTGATCCCTGACATCTGTTACCCCTACGGTCTTGGACAACCCCGCTCCGATCACGCAGACCCGGAGCAGGCCCAAAATTTCATCAGGCGTTAAGCGTCGCCTGATCCACGCGGATGCCCACACCCATGGTGCTGGAAATGGACAACTTGCGCATGTAAACACCTTTGGCCGAAGCGGGTTTGGCCTTATTCAGCGCCTCGACCAGCGCCGCAAGATTCACCTTTAAATCATCCGGCGAGAAGGAGGCCCGGCCAATGGTGCAGTGCACAATACCCGCCTTGTCGGTGCGATATTGCACCTGACCTGCCTTGGCATTCTTCACTGCTTCCGAGACGTTGGGTGTAACAGTGCCAACCTTGGGGTTGGGCATCAGTCCACGCGGGCCCAAAATCTGACCTAACTGACCAACGACACGCATCGCATCCGGCGTGGCGATCACCACATCGAAATCCATCTTGCCGGCCTTGACATCGGCAGCCAGATCATCAAAGCCGACGATATCGGCGCCCGCTGCCTTGGCCGCATCGGCGTTGGCACCCTGCGCAAACACGGCAACACGCACGGTTTTACCGGTTCCTTTTGGCAACACGACCGAACCACGCACCATCTGATCGGATTTGCGCGCATCGATACCCAGATTGACAGCCACATCGACCGACTCGTCAAACTTGGCGGTGGCTGTTTCCTTGACCAGCTGCAAGGCTTCCAGCACGGGGTAAATCTTGCTGCGGTCGATTTTCTGCTTGATGGCCTGTAGGCGCTTGGATAATTTTGCCATGATCAAACCTCCGCATCGACGCCCATTGAGCGGGCGGTACCAGCAATTGTGCGCACGGCTGCATCCATATCGGCAGCAGTCAGATCGGGCATTTTCAATTTGGCGATCTCTTCCAGTTGGGTGCGGGAAATCTTGCCGACCTTATCGGTATGCGGCCTCGAAGAACCCTTGTCGAGTTTGATCGATTTTTTGATCAAAACCGTCGCGGGCGGCGTCTTCATGATAAAAGTGAAGCTCTTGTCCGCATAAGCGGTGATCACCACCGGGATGGGCAGGCCGGGTTCCATGCTCTGCGTCTTGGCATTGAACGCCTTGCAGAATTCCATGATGTTCAGCCCCTTTTGGCCGAGGGCCGGGCCGATCGGCGGCGAAGGATTGGCCTTGCCCGCCGGCACTTGCAGCTTGATGTAGCCGATTACTTTTTTTGCCATGATGGCTCCTTACAGGTTGAGTGTTAGCGCGCTTTCGCTTGCCTTGCAGACAGACTCGCTACTGACGCTCCTCCAGTTCGGGCGGGCACCCCCACCCCCCGGTCAGACTTTTTGGCAAGCACACCGCATTTTAGGAGGCCGCCTTGCCGAAAAGTCTAGTTCACTCAAGCGAACTAGACCTTTTCGACCTGACCGAATTCCAGTTCGACCGGCGTTGCACGCCCAAAAATCAGTACCGATACGCGCAACTTGCTCTTGTCATAATTCACTTCTTCCACCGTGCCGTTAAAGTCGGTAAACGGGCCATCAACCACCCGGACACTCTGTCCCACTTCAAACAGCACTTTCGGCTTGGGTTTCTCCACGCCCTCTTTCATCTGATTCATGATGGCGTCCACCTCCTTTTCGGAGATGGGCGCAGGTCTGGTCGCGGTGCCGCCAACAAATCCAGTGACCTTGGGCGTGCTTTTCACCAAGTGCCAGGTGTCATCCGCCATATCCATCTGCACCAGCACATAACCGGGAAAAAACTTGCGCTCCGAGGTCGCTTTCTTGCCGCCCCTCATTTCAACCACTTCTTCCACCGGCACCAGTATTTCGCCAAAGCGATCCTTCATGCCAGCCCGCTCAATCCGCTCAGCCAGCGCACGAGAGACGCTTTTCTCAAAACCGGAATAGGCGTGAACGACATACCAGCGCATGCTCATCAATTCCCCTGATCCAATGCCACTCCCACCAACCACAAGAGGCTGGAATCGACCAGCCAAAGAAAAACCGCCATGACAAACACGAAAAGAAGCACAATGCCAGTCGTTTGCATGGTTTCCTTGCGCGTCGGCCAAACCACCTTGCGCGCCTCTTCGCGCGCCTCTCCGGCAAACGCATAAAATGCCTTGCCCGGCGCGGAGAAGAACACCACGACCGCACCCGCGATCAAGCCGGCAACAACCGCCAACACCCTGACCAGAGCGGGGTAACCGTCCAGAAAATAGAACGCCGCCACACCACCCACAACCAACAGTGCCGCGACCAGCAGTTTTACGTTATCTATCATGCAATGCTGCGCCCAGGCTAGCTATCCGGTTTCGATTCTGGCAGGCCAGGAGGGTCTCGAACCCCCAACCTTCGGTTTTGGAGACCGACGCTCTGCCAATTGAGCTACTGGCCTAATTCCTTAAATCTCTAAATAGTTACTCGATAATCTTGGCCACGACGCCGGCGCCGACGGTACGGCCGCCTTCGCGA
>CAZVBY010000108.1:0-6368 GCA_964625895.1 uncultured Thiobacillus sp. | reverse complement strand
GAAGCGCTACGACAAGGGCGAGCTGGATCCCAAGGTCAACTGATTTTGTCGACCTTGATACCGGTATGGACAGAAAGCGGCCCTCGAGGCCGCTTTTGTTTTGGGAAGCACTGATTTATCGGTGCTTCCCTTGCAAGCCGAGAATCGGCTTGCCGCTCAATGATGCAAGTCATTGAAAGCGCAAATTTTCGCGGACATGCGCCGGGGAAATTTTCTGCTGATGTTTCGCGTGAGCGAATAAATCAGCGTTTACTTTGCGCATTTCACAAAGCCAGCCCAGATATTTCACCCAGATATTTCACCCAGATATTTCACCCGATCGCGGGATGGTGGCGAGACAATCTGCGAGCAGATTTGCGCACCCCGCGCCAAGCCAATATCCGCGACTATTGGCGCGAAGCGGGGCTGTAAAGATGCCGCAAATTGGCCGCCAGCAACCGCGAAGGCCGGCGGCGCAAACTGGATTTGCGGTTGATTGCCTGCCATGCCCTGATCCATGCATATCTCCATACTATTCAGGGCCGGTCTGGTGAAATATCCGGGCTATATATTCATGCATCCAGAGTACAGTTCAAAACAATAAGCAATTACTAATATTTAAGTTATCATCAAGGGCATTCCTGTATGAAAGAGTGGAGTATTTCATGTTTATCCGTAACGCCCTTTTCCTGACCCTTCCGGCAATCGCCATCGTGGGTTGCGCCACCCAGAAACCCGCGGATCCACTGGCAGATCAAGCCAGTCAGCAGCTTAGCGAGTTAAAAAAATCCGGCGCCTCACTTTCCAGTGCCCAGCAGGTTCTGGAAGCGCGGTTATCCAAGCTGGAGGGTGATAATGCGGTCATGGCCTCAAGCTTGACTCAACTGGGATCAAGCAGCGAAGTGCTAAAGCGCGAGCTTGACGCGCTGCGCGCGCAACTGGTCAGCACGCAGTCCGGCTTGTCATCGCTCACTGGCAAGGTTGATGCCCAGGCCGCCACGCTGACCCAAACCAGGGAAACCGCCGACGACGCCATCAAGATCGCGCGCGACAGTCGCCTGGTTTCCGGCAAGGTGGTGAACAGTCTCACCCTGGGACAGGACATGGTGCTATACACCTATGAACAGCCCGAGCTGACCGCCAAGGGCCGTGCCGCGATGGATAATCTCATCGCCAATGTCAAACCGCTGATGCCACACGCCTTTATCGAAATCATCGGTTTCAGTGACGACTTCAGCCTGAACAGCCAGAATCGTCAGATTGCGCTGGAGCGTGCCGAATCCGTGCGGCGCTATCTGCATGAAGTGGGGAATATTCCCTTGCATCGCATGTCGACCATTTCCTACGGCGACCTCAAGCCTGTGGCCAGCAACACCACTCTGGAAAGCCGTGCCCTTAATCGCCGAGTTGTCATCCAGGTACTCAAGTAGAGCCAGCCATGTTTCCCCTCTCCCAGCGGGAGAGGGGTGGGGGTGAGGGAGAGATGGTGGAAATTCCAAATGCCGGCAGAATGCCAACCATTTCTCCCTCATCTGGCTTTGCCACCCTCTCCCGCCGGGAGAGGGGTTTCGTTCCCTGTCGACAGGTTATTGATCCAGAGGCAGCGCGCCCTGTGCAAGACGTTCCACCACCAGGGTGTGTACTCGTCTTGAATCAGCACGCAGCACTTGTATCCTGAAACCTTCGAATTCAATCGTTTCGCCGCGTTTGGGCAAACGGCCGAATTTGTTCAGCACCAGCCCGCCAACCGTGTCGTAATCTTCATCAGAAAAATCTGTTCCCATCGCTTCATTGAAGTCGCCAATTTCGGTCGTCGCCTTGACCCGGTAGCGGCCGCTCTTGTCTCGGATGATGTTGTCCTCGGTTTCGTCGAAGTCATATTCGTCCTCGATGTCGCCGACGATCTGTTCCAGAACGTCCTCAATCGTCACCAACCCTGCCACGCCGCCGTATTCGTCCACCACGATGGCCATATGGTTGCGGCTGGCGCGGAACTCCTTGAGCAGGACATTGAGCCGTTTGGCCTCGGGAATGAAAATGGCCGGGCGGAGAATGTCGCGCATGTCCACCTCTTCGCCAACGTTCAGCCTCAGCAGATCCTTGGCCAACAGAATGCCGAGCACATCGTCCTTGTCGCCATCGACAACCGGGAAGCGCGAGTGCGCAGCTTCAATCACTTGCGGCAAAAAAACTTCCGGAGATTCGTTGATGTCCACGACATCCATCTGCGCGCGCGGAATCATGATGTCACGCACCTGCATTTCGCCGACATTGAGCACGCCCTCGATCATCGCCAGGGCATCGGCGTCCATCAGGTTGCGCACGTAGGCCCCGTGCAGGATTTCTATCAGTTCCTCGCGGTCTTCCGGTTCGCGGGAAAGCAAGGCAGACAGGCGTTCAAGCCAGTTCTTGTGCGGTCGACTACTGTCGGCGTCCATTGAGTTGTTGCTTAGTGAATAAAGCGAAAACCGTGTCAACGGGCTTGGCTTTGCTCACTCGATCACTTGTAAGGATCATTAAACCGCAGACGGCGCAGAATTTCCACCTCCAGGCTTTCCATCTCGCGGGCATCGGCATCGGTCTCATGGTCGTAGCCTTGCAAGTGGAGCAGACCATGCACCGTCAAATGTCCATAGTGCGCGAGCAAGGACTTGCCTTGCGCCAGGGCCTCTTTTTCAATGACTGGCGCGCACAACGCAATATCACCGCTCAACACGCCACCCTCTTCGTCATAGACAAACGTCAGCACATTGGTGGCGTAATCCTTGCCGCGAAAATCACGGTTCAGCGCGCGGCCTTCGGCCTCATCGACAATGCGCAAGGTAATGACAGCGGGTTTTTGCAAAGCCGCGCCAACCCAGCGTCTGAAACGCGAACGATCCGGAACTTCTGCGGACTTGCTCGCATACTGAACCGAAAGCGAGAAACCTGGCCTACGAGTCGCGCGCTTTGCGATGCTGCGCATAGGCCTCCACAATGCGCGCCACCAGCGGATGGCGCACCACATCTTCCTTGGTGAACTGGGTAAAGGCAATGCCGCGTACTTCGCCCAGCACTTCCGCCGCGTCCTTGAGGCCGCTCTTGATTCCCTTGGGCAGGTCGATCTGGGTAATGTCGCCCGTCACCACTGCCTTGGCGCCAAAGCCGATGCGGGTCAGGAACATCTGCATCTGCTCGGGCGTGGTGTTTTGCGCCTCGTCCAGAATGATGAAGGCATGATTCAGCGTGCGTCCGCGCATGAAAGCCAGTGGCGCCACCTCGATGGTGTTGCGTTCCATCAACTTCATTACCTTGTCGAAACCCATGAGGTCGTACAGTGCATCGTACAGGGGCCGCAGATAGGGATCGACCTTCTGCGCCAGATCACCGGGCAGGAAGCCCAGCCGTTCGCCCGCCTCCACCGCCGGCCGGGTCAGCACGATGCGTTTCACCGACTCCCGCTCCAGCGCATCCACCGCACAGGCCACCGCCAGATAGGTCTTGCCGGTGCCGGCCGGGCCGATGCCAAAGGTGATGTCGTGCGACTGAATTTGCTCCAGGTATACTGCCTGGCCCGGCGTACGCGGCTTCAGATCGGCGCGGCGGGTGCGCAGCAGCGGCCCGCTCTCCCCCTCGGCGCCGCGCATCAACTCCACCAGCCCGAGTTGAATATCGTCGAGGGTCAGCTCATTGCCTGCCTTGTTGTAGAAATACTCAAGCGCAAAAACCCCTTCTTCCGCGCGCGTCCCTGTCACCGAAAATCGGCCGCCGCGCCGGCGGATGATGACATCGAATGCGGTTTCCACCTGCCGCAGGTTTTCATCCATGGGGCCGCAAAGCGAAGCCAGCCGATGATTGTCCACCGGTTCAAAATCGATATCGGCCGTCTGCGCCACTACTGACTCACCTCGCTGGGTACCATTTCGCCACGCAGAGAATGTGGCAGCGCCTGCGTGATGGTGATCTGCGCAAAATGGCCTGCCAGCCTTGGCTGGCCCTTAAAGTTGACGATGCGATTGTTGTCGGTACGGCCCATCCATTCATCCGGGTTTTTCTTTGACGGTCCTTCAACCAACACGCGCTGCACCGTGTTTTCCATGGCCTTGTTGACCGCCTGGGCGGCAGCATTGATCGCGGCTTGCAAGCGTTCGAGCCGGGCTTGCTTCACTGCATACGGCACATCATCTGGATAGTCCGCCGCTGGCGTGCCAGGGCGTTTACTGTAGATAAAAGAAAACGAAGCGTCGAAACCGACCTCGTCGATCAGCTTCATGGTGGCCTCAAAGTCGGCGTCGGTCTCGCCGGGAAAACCGACGATGAAATCCGACGACAGGCAGATATCCGGCCGCGCGGCCTTCAGCTTGCGTGCCAGGCTCTTGTATTCGAGCGCGGTGTAGCCACGCTTCATCGCCGCCAGAATGCGGTCGGAGCCGGCCTGCACCGGCAAATGCAAATGCGACACCAGTTTGGGCAGCGTGCGATAGCAATCAATCACACGCTCGGTCATCTCGCGCGGGTGGCTGGTGGTATAGCGGATGCGCTCCACGCCGGAAATTTCATGCACCATCTCCAGCAGAAATGCGAAATCGGCGATTTCACCATCGTGCATCCTGCCGCGATATGCGTTCACATTCTGTCCCAGCAATGTGATTTCCTTGACGCCCTGTGCGGCCAGATTCGCCACCTCGGCGATGACGTCATCGAACGGGCGCGACACTTCCTCGCCGCGCGTGTAGGGCACCACGCAAAACGTGCAATACTTGGAGCAGCCTTCCATGATGGACACAAAGGCCGATGCGCCCTCGACCCGCGCGGGCGGCAGATGATCGAATTTTTCGATTTCGGGAAAAGCAATGTCCACCTGCGAGCGGCCCGAGCGGCGCTTTTGTGAAATCAGCTCCGGCAGGCGATGCAGGGTTTGCGGCCCGAACACCACATCCACATACGGCGCGCGGGCAACAATGGCGGCACCCTCCTGGGATGCCACGCAACCGCCCACGCCAATGATGAGATCGGGATTTTTTGCCTTAAGACCACGCACGCGACCGAGATCCGAGAACACTTTTTCCTGGGCTTTTTCGCGCACGGAACAGGTGTTGAACAGGATCACGTCGGCATCGTCCGGCGACTCGGTTTTTTCAAAACCTTCCGATGCGTTCAGCACATCCGCCATCTTGTCCGAGTCGTACTCGTTCATCTGGCAGCCAAAGGTTTTGATATAGAGCTTTTTCATCGGGATGCGCCGGGCAGTTATTGGACTGGGGGCGAAGGAATTCGGTGGTGGTGATGGGCAGAATTGAACTGCCGACCTGCGGGTTATGAATCCGCCGCTCTAACCAACTGAGCTACATCACCCCATGCGCGCAACACAGCAATAACGACATTGTGTTACATAGCAAGCTGATTATTCTAGCTTTTTTGGCCTACGCTTGTCAAAGCCAAGCCGCAACGCAGCTTGTCGCGCAATGACACAAGTCATTGAAAGCGCAAATTTTCACGGACATGTGCCGGGAAAATTTTCTGCGGATGTTTCGGTCGGATTTAATTTGGCGCAAATAAATCAGCATGCCCTTGGTTCATATTATTGGCCGTACAGAATTACCCAGCGGCACGACAAATTTAATATATTTTAGACTTATATATCCTTTTTTATTTTCTATAATTAATATCTTTGGTAAGCATAAAGGGCAAACATATGATTCACCACGTTACCGGCGACATTCTCCTTTCCCGGGCCCAGGCCATCGCCCACGGCATCGCTCCGAATGACCCGTTTTCCGCAGGCTTGGCCTTGAGCCTGAGGGAACACTGGCCGGCCATGTACAAGGATTTCCGGCATTATTGCCAAACCACACACCCCAAGCCGGGCGGCGCCTGGGTCTGGGGCGGGACCGAAGGCTCGCGCATCATCAATCTCTTCACTCAGGAAGCCGCCTATGGCCAGGGCGCCAAGCCGGGCAAGGCCACGGTCGAACATGTCAATCACGCCTTGCGCGAACTCCGCCAGCTGATGGAAAGCGAGAAGTTCACTAGCCTGGCCCTGCCTCGATTGGCCACGGGTGTCGGCGGGTTGAGTTGGAACGAAGTCAGCCCACTGATCGAAAAACACCTGAGTGATTTGAAATCGCCTGTCTATGTGTATGTCACGTTCCAAAAGGGCATTTCCGCAAACGAGCCTGCATAAGTTCCGATCAGGCAATGGGCCAGGAAATCAGCCAGACGCAGTTTGACGAGAACACGTTCAAGGAATACGAACAGCGCCTGGTACAGGAAGCGGAGCTGTTGCAGGATTGGCTATCGCAGGGCCGCTTCTCTGATCTTGGAGAAATTGGCGGCTACGAGCTGGAGTCCTGGTTGCTGGATCACAATTATTTTCCCGCGCCCATCAATCAGGAATTTCTTGCGCGGCT
>CAZVBY010000107.1:0-6386 GCA_964625895.1 uncultured Thiobacillus sp. | reverse complement strand
CAAAGCCGTCTCCCCATGGCGCGATGCTTCCGCCATAGCCAGCCAGAGACTGCAACGCCTGCACCATGCGAAGCGCATGGCCATCAAACAGGGCCAGCACTGGGGCAGCGGATTTTTCCTCGACCGTGACATGTTCAGCCTGCAGCGCAATGCCCAACACCGGTTGGCTTGAGGATGCGGCATTCCAGGCCAGATGGCGCAGGCTGAGTCTGCTGTCCTGCAAGCGCCACATTCCCAGCAGTTCGCCGGTTCTGTCGTCGATCCGTACCAGCGATGAATCCATCCGATCCAGACCGTGTTTGATCCTGCCGGTCTCTGGCCGGGTCGGCACGCCGCCATTGGCGACGATCAGGCTGCCGGGATGGGTGACATCCCACACGAGTTGATGCGGATCGATGCCCTGGGTCGGCCACTCTTCGCGCTTTTCCAGACTGGCTGCGTCGCGCACGCCGACCAGGCCGCTGCCGGTTTCAAGGTCCATCTCGGTGGTATACAAAGTGCTGCCATCGGCGCTGGCCAGCAGGTGCCCGGCAAAAACCCGATTCGGTTCGATCCAGTGCCATGCAAGCGGTTTGCCTTCGCGGCTCCAGCGCAGCAGCCAGTTGCCGGGCCGGCGGGCAATCGTGATGATCGTTCCATCACGTTCATGCAACAGACCATGCGCGCGCGTCGGCACATCGATAGCCGCTGAAATCGTCAATGCTTCTCCGGATGCCGCGCGGGTCAGCACCCCGGTCTGATATGCGTTGCCTGCCTGCCAGGTAGCGGCAAGCTGGATGGATGTCTGCACACCCGCGTTTGCCGCCCGCACCCAGGCAGGCGCGCTCATCCATGCGGCAAGACCTGCAATAAACTGACGCCGGCTTGTCATGCTTCAACCTGGAAACCGTAGTTGGACGCGCCCGATGGTGCGTCTGATCGGGCGACCGCCGCGAAGCAACGACGCAGCAGGCCGGGGCCTGCAAGGAGGCGCGACAAAGGCAGACGCACGAGCAGGCGTGCCAGCGGGCGCGTAGCGGCCTCAGCCAATGGATGAACGTCATCGAAGCGGAAATTATCAGTATTCATGGGGTGTTCACGAGGGTGGCGAGCGGTCAACTGCGGTTTCCAGGTTCAGTCCCCATCCGCATCGGAGAAGCCGATCGACACCCCGAGGGCGGAGGCCACCTTGTCCTCGACGAGGCGTTTCAATGCCATCAACTCCGCAGTTGCCGTCAGCACGCGGGCATGATCTTCAGCCTGCAAACCCTGCATGGCCTGATCTGTCTTGCGCACCGCCGCCGCCAGCGCTTCGGCCAGCGCCTGTTGCCCGCTGGCGCGCACCACGGCTTGCAGCGAGTAGCCCTCCGCGCTTGCCTGTGTGCGCAGCGCCTGCCATTGCGACGCCCATGCGCGCGTCACCGCCGCGCGGTCATAGCGCGAAAACTGCGGCTCGATCTGCTTCTTCGAGGTCATGACAACCCGTACCGGCATTTCCATGTCGGCCCAGCGCAGGCGCTCGATTCCGCCCACCCACTGGTTGATCCATTCTGCAAGTTCGGTCTTGTCAGCTGCCTGACCCCGAGCCCGGCCCGCGGCCTGAGTAAAGGCAACATGGAGCGCCTGCGCTTCAAGCATGATTTCCTCGGCCAGCAGCGTGGCATAGCGGCATTCCGCCGAGGCTGGCTGGATCGGTTTGACCCACAACAGCCATTCCAGCGCCGGCAGGCCCTTGGCCGGCGTGCCAATCAGTTCCAGGTCGGCCAGGCTGGCGGGCGCGGATTGAACAGCTTTTTCAATCATGCGCGAGCGCGTCGGCATGAAGTCGATCTGGCGCTGCGAACGGCGTACGACCAAGGGCCCGATGGCGACCGCATTCAGATTTTCCCAACTGGCCACAGTTTCGATCCAGCACTCCCGCGCCCGTTGCCGCGCGGTATCGGCAGCATCGGGCTTTGCATCACATACGGCCTGAATCGCAGGTTTGAGTTGCGCGCTGTCGCGCACAAAATCGGCGGTCTTGGGCAGATACCATTGCTGGTAAAGCATCTGCATGCGCCCCTCTACGGGGATTGGGTCTGCCGCATGAACCAGCGCGGAAACCGTCAATAGAACAAGACTTGCAATCAGATGGCGCATCACAGGGACTCCACAAACTTGACCAGAGCTTCACGATCGCTCTTGTTCATTTTTAGTATTTGTTTGCGGCTCTCTTCACTTTCGCCGCCATGCCACAGGATGGCTTCCATCACGCCGCGGGCGCGGCCGTCGTGCATCAGCCGATTGTGTCCGTTGACATCCTTGATGAGGCCAACGCCCCAAAGGGCCGGCGTCTTCCACTGCCGCCCATTGGCGGCGAAATCCGGCCTGCCATCGGCCAGGCCCTCGCCCATGTCGTGCAGCAGCAGGTCGGTGTAGGGAAAGATGTGCTGGCCATTGAGCGCCTTGCTGCTCAGATCAGGATTGGGACTGGCCCCGGTGACATAATGCGGCCGATGGCATACCGCGCACTGGGCCTGCTCGAACAATTTCTGTCCTCGCAGCACCTGCTTGTCCTTGACATTGCGGCGAGCCGGCGGCGCCAGCGTGGCCTGGTAGAACACCACATCGCCAAAGGTCTTGTCATCAATTTCCGGCGCCTTGCCCGTATTGCCCCTGGGCGCGGCCTGGCAATCCTTTTGCGCCGGGGTACAGCCCTCGTTGGGGAACAGGGAAGAGGTGATGCCGATATCGCCGTTGAACGCGCCCGCCGTCTGGTGCGCAATGGTGGCGACATTCGCTTTCCAGCCATAGCGGCCCAGCATCATTTTTTGCGCATGGGCATCCCATACTGTGTTGGGCACGCCCTTGATGGGGCCTTTCATGAATTTCTGTTTCTCGGCATTGGCGAGAATCTCGGATTCCGGAATCGCCTCCAGCAGGCCCACGCCGATGAGTTGCGGCGCGATGCGCGGGCTGACCATGACATCCTTGGCCATGGGGCCATAGCCCAGATCGCGGAAAGCGTAATTCGGCTGCAACAGGATGTAGGGCGTGCCGTCGGCAAATTTTCCTTTCACTTCCTGATACCGAACCACCACCTTGCCCTCCGGCTTGACCTGCTGCACGGCGAAATTGTTGAACTGGTCACCATAGGTCGGATCGGGCGCCACGCCGCCATGTTCCCCCATACCCGGCACGGACAAGCGCATCAGCAAGCCAACGGGTTGCTCTCCCCTGGCCACATCGGGCGGCGCGCCGCGTCCATCTTCGGTATGGCATCCGCCGCAAGAGCGCGCGATGAAATGCGGCCCCAGTCCATCACGTGCCGTGGTGGAGGACGGTGCTTCCACCCAGTTGCGCTTGAAAAAGGAATTGCCAATGGCAAAGCGGGTACGCTCTTCGTCGGTGAGATTGGCGGCGGGAAAGGAAAAGGCGTTTTTGCCTGTGGCGAATACGGTCGTTTCCCCGCCTGGTTTCTCGCTCAAATTTTCATTGGCGGGCGAGGCAATCAGGCTGGGGGCAGAAAGCAAAGCAATGGCTGCAATAATGGAATTCGACTTCATGATTCATTCATCTTGTCTGGCTGGCATGGGGCTGGCTGCTTGCCGCTCATCCCTACGCATGGGATGAGCGAAATTCATTAAGCTAAGGTTGCACCAGCGTCAGCTTGCTGATACCGACGGCATTGGCGGCAGATACCAGATCCTTGCTTTGCTGCGTCAGGCTGTTGATGGTTTTCTGGATGCGCTGGCGTCCCGGCGCATCTTTCGTGCCGATGATTTCGCGATCGAACGGCGCCTGGATGGCATTGGCCGAAGCAACCGATTCCGCAATCTGCTGCGTGGTTTTTGCAGCCAGCGCGGCATCCTTGGCTGCCACCATATCCTTCATCGAAGGGCCCTCTACGGTACTGCCATCCGCGCGTTTGTAACGGCCCAGCCAGACGTTCTCGATGCCCAAGGCATTGTTGACCACGTCACGATGGGTGTTGTCCGAAAAACAGGAATGCTCGTCTTCCTGATCCTGGCTGTTCAAGGCGACTTCCATGCGCTCGCCTGCCAGCTCGCCCCTGGACAAGGAACCCAGGCCCACGAACATCATGCGCAGCGACTCCAGCCCGCCCTTCTCGAACTGTGCGCGATAGTTGAATTTCCTGCCCGGCGTCCATTCCTTGACCAGGCTGCCGAGATCGTCGACCAGCAGATCGGTGATGACCTTGAGATACTGGCGGCGGCGGTCGGCATTGGGCGCCTTGCCATCGGCAAAGTCGGTATAGGAACGATCACCAGGGCCGTTAACATTGAAGTCCTGCCCCCACAGCAGAAATTCGATGGCGTGCCAGCCGCTGGCGATGTTCTCCTCGCCGCCGCGTTCGTTCTGGGCAATCACATTGTCGCGGTTGATGACGAACGCGCGGTTGTTGATCAGGCCCGCATCAGGTTTGCCTTTGACACTGTCCACATAGGATTCGTCCATCGGCCAGGCATTCATGCGACCCTCCGGACCATTGTCATCATCGACCGGGCCGCCGTAAAAACGGAAGGCTTCGGTCTGGCCGTAAAATTCGCGCGCTTCGCGCCAGGCTTTCTGCGCCGCCCGCTGGGTTTCGGCGGAAGGCTGCGCCAGGAAAGCATTGATCGCCTGCTGCATTTTTTTTGCAGCTTGCAGGCTGTCCTGATAATTCGCATGCACGATGCTTGCGTAATTGACGAGCACGGGCGTCACATCCAGCGCGCCGGGAGCGGCAAACGACAGGCCTGGCTGCGCCAGCACCGCCACGCCCAGGCTCAACACGAAGGTCAGTTTTTTCAGTTGCGTTTTCATCTCAAGTCTTTCGAAACAATTTGAATATTCAGAATGCCGCCTTGGCACGCAGGCCCAGCACCACGATGTCTTCCGCCGAGCCGTCGCCGCCCGGCTGGCCGATCCATTGCAGACTGGGCGTCAGCTGGAAGTTACTATTGACCTGCCAGGCATAGAACAGCTCGGCCTGTTTTTCCGCGCCCGTGGGCATGAAGCCAAAGTCGGGGATGGCGTCCGCATCGGCATCCAGCGTCGGCGCAGCCGCCTTGAATTCGCTGCTGGGATTGAGCCAGCCAAAGGCGAGACCGATGCGGTCGTGCTGACGGCCCCAGGTATAGCCGCCCAGTTGTCCGCCCACGGTGAATGCCTTGTCGAATTTGACGTCGCCCTTGGTGGACTGGCCATAGCGCGTGAACAGTGTCAGATGACGCGCCACCTGCTGGTCGATGGACACACCGAAGCCGCTGTGCCGTTCGGTGCTTGAATCAAACTCGTTGGCGAATGGAATGGCCTGACCATTGTTCCAGGCATACAGCCGATAGGTTCCCGGCAGCCCGCGCAAGACCCGGCCTGTGTATTCGGCCTGGCCAATGACGAAGGGCTGGGTGAAGCTTTTGCTGAAGGATGCCCCCGGCCCGGCGCCGAACGCGCCCAGCGAGAAGGTCCAGCGATTGACGCTGTTGATGTCGTTGATGTACGCAAAATGCAGGCCGGGCGCAAAGCCGTAACCGTCCGCGCCGATGTCGCCACCGGAATCCAGCAGCGGATTGTGGACAAAGACGTTATTCAGGAAACCTTCGGACTCATCGTCGGCGATGTTGTTGGTGTCAAAGAAACCGAACATGTCCATCTTGCCGATCGTGGCTTGGATACGGCCTAGGCGTCCGGACTGGCTTTCACTCAGCGGAATGCCCAGCTGGTACCAGGCCTGCGCGAGGATGGCAGCAGAATCGTCGCCGTTGGTGAGCTGGAATGTAGTCGAGTTTGCCGTGCCGGTCAGGGTGGGATTGAGCGTACCGAAACCTTCCCCCTGACCCGCGCGGAAGTGCGCAAAAAACTTGCTGTCGCCAAAACTCACCAGCTTGCCCAGCGCGTCACCGGGTACTTCAACTTCGATATCGGCGCGGTAATTCAGCTGACTTTCATCCTTGCCGGTCGCGGTGCCCTTCAACGCGCGTTGCGCCACCATCGTGAGTGAGGCGCCTGCGGTGATCCCTTCCAATGCCGATTCGACTCTCCGTGGCTTGTTGAGCTTCACGATCTTGCTCTCAATATCCTCGACACGCTCGGTCATTTCCTCGATCTGCGCGCTGGCCGACTCAGCATTTTTTGCCTGTTCGAGGGCAACCTCCATTTTCTTGTTGGCGGCCTCCAGTTGCTCCACGCGCAGCAGCAGTTTCTCGTAGGCCTGCATGAGAACTTCTGGATCGACAGCCGCAATGGCAGGATTGGACACTAGCCCCGCCGTCACCAGCATGGCCATTAACGCCTTATTGGATTGCATTGTTCTCCCTTGTATCGTGCAGCTTCAGATTTGGCTGGCTACCGGAAAAACATGCCCCGCTGGCTGGCTTGTTTATAAGTTAATTTCTCAAGGCTGGTTGCCCCAGGCTGAAAGCTCG
>CAZVBY010000106.1:0-6446 GCA_964625895.1 uncultured Thiobacillus sp. | reverse complement strand
TAGCCGGGTCAGTTTTAAATGAAAATCCCGGGTCAGAATTCAGTGAACGGCAACACCAGCGGTGGCAGCCACAGCCAAGCCCAGCAAACCAATCCCTGGGATAAAGAAACCTATAGCCAGCACAGCGCCACTCGCGCCAAGCGCACCACCAACCATGCCTGAAACGTCGATCGCGTATTTTGTCCAAGGCTCCCGGTTATAAATATCGTTGACCAGCGTAGCGTAGTTGTTCACATGCCCAGCCAATCTGCCGAGGGCACCAAATGTTTCAATAGAACCGCCGCCCGCTCTTTCGAACTCTGAAATACCGTCAGTCAGTGCATCATAGGGTTCCGGAATTACGGGCATAAAAGATTTTGGCTGATTATTATCGCAACTCATGCTTCATTCCCTTTCTTGAAAAATTCGTTGGTAAATAACAAAAAATAGACAAGCATCGCAACCAGTAAAAAAGTTACTCCGAGAGACATAAGCGCTATCCCGATTTTTGAATCAAAAATGAAATGCTGGAGCCTAATTCCTGAAAATGATTCAAGGCTGTATTGTCGAAAGAAGAAAAACAGATACGCAAAAACTATTGCGCAAAATATTGCGCTGGCTATCACTGCATCACGCCCCCTAGCGGATCGCTTTGCAACCCCTGCTTTTACCTCCGGCGAGTTGAACAAAGCATAGAAAAAATAAGGCACCAGTAAGGTACTCATCCCATAGCAAAACAGCGCATATTTTGGCTTGTCGCCATAATTTGCCATTCGCAGTGCAAAGTGGTTGATTGACACCAACCAATCAAATACTTGTGATTGAACCATCGTTTCCACCATGTCATCTGGCGTGATGTACAGCAATACGGCGGCAACCATGAGTAGCGGGATAAACTTTTTGTCATGTGATTTCAGATATAGCAAAGGGGGTGTTCCCCTTTCATACACTCCCTGTCGCTGCTCTCTCAGAGGGCGAAAAGAGGACGCCTCCCTTTTATGCTCTTCTGCCGGTCGCTGATTTCCGGGCATTTCCGGTGTGCTCATCGCCTTACGCCTCCCTCATTTCTTGTTGCGTACAGGAAGAGTAATCTACGGTAATCTACCCCCCCCGAAGTCAATATAACTAAAGTTATAGGTGGCGTGCCCGGTGGCTTACGCCAGCATCGCTTGCTATGCGGCGTGTTGATAGAAGCAATCATTCGCCACGACCACGTCCCAGTTAACCATCCCGTTCACCGGATCGGCCGCGATGCGGCTCATCATTGCCTGCTCCGCGCCGGAGAGGTCCAGGCGCAGGGTGTCGTTGTCCAGCACCAGATCGATGCCATTGACGATGCCCTCCAGCCGGGTTTGCAGGATGAGGCTGTCGTAGACGGAGTCCTTGAGCGCGGCATGGGCCTGGTCGAGCAGCACCATGGATTGGGCAAACACGGTCATCGTGACGGGTTCGCCGCCCGCAGGCAGGTTGGTGAAGTAGGCACGGCCGTTGAAGCGCTCCAGGGTGTTGAGCTTGGCCATCCAGGCGTCGTATTCCGGCGTGCCGGACTGCACCCCATCGAAGACGACGGTGACTTGCCTGCCGCCGGCGTGTTCGATCCGGCCGCCTGGATGCAAATGTTCCCCAATTCCGTGCCGCCCGGCGCGCCCGCCCAACCGCTTGCCGCCCCTGCGCAGCCGGCTCCTGCCCCGGCCGCAGCGCAACAGATCGCACCGGCGCCCAACTACTTCGACCCCAGTATGTGGATGCAATGGATTGCGCCCCCTGCCGCCACGCCAGCGAAATAAGGACTGCGACGCAAACAACAAAAAAGCCCCGGATATTTCACCAGACCGGCCCTGAATAGCATGTAGATATGCATGGATCAAGGCATGGCCGGCAATCAACCGCAAATCCAGTTTGTACCGCCGGCCTTCGCGGTTGCTGGCGGCCAATTTGCGGCATCTTCGCGCCCCCGCTTCGCGCCAATAGGCTCGGCTATTGGCTTGGCGCGGGGTGCGCAAATCTGCTCGCAGATTGTCTCGCCACCCTCCCGCGATCTGGTGAAATATCCGGGCTAATTACCTGAGTGATGCAAACGCGCGCTTCGCCGCCTCGATGGTTGCCCTGATTTCCACGTCGCCGTGGGCAGCGGAAACAAACCCCGCCTCGAAAGCGGAAGGAGCGAGATAGACCCCTTCGTGGATCATGGCGTGAAAGAAACGGTTGAAACGATCCTTGTCGCAAGCCATCACCTCGGTATAACTGCGCGGCGGCATGGCGCTGAAGAAAATGCCAAACATGCCACCGACACTGGCAGCACTGAAAGTTTCGCCAGCCTCGTGGGCGGCATTGACCAGGCCCTCCAGCAACTGATCCGTGCGCGCGGAGAGATTCTCGTAAAATCCCGGCGCGCGGGTCGCCTTCAGGGTGGCCAGCCCGGCGGCCACGGCAACAGGATTTCCAGAAAGCGTGCCGGCCTGATACACCGGCCCGACAGGCGCCAGCCGGTCCATGATGTCACGTCGGCCACCGAAAGCGCCGACCGGCATCCCCCCGCCGATCACTTTGCCCAGGGTCGTCAGGTCCGGCACGATCTCGTACAAACCCTGCGCGCCTAGCGGGCCCGCGCGAAAGCCGGTCATCACTTCATCAAAAATCAGCACGGTGCCATGTTGGGTGCATAGTTCGCGCAAGCCTTCGAGAAACCCGGCAGCGGGCTGCACCAGATTCATGTTGCCGGCAATGGGCTCGACGATGATGGCGGCTATCTCGCTGCCGATTTTCTCCATGGTACGTTCCACGCCTGCGAGATCGTTGTAATCGAGCACCAGGGTATGCGCGGCCACATCTGCCGGCACGCCTGCCGAGGTGGGATTGCCGAAGGTCAGCGCGCCGGAGCCCGCCTTCACCAGCAGAAAATCGGCATGGCCGTGATAGCAGCCCTCGAACTTGATGATCTTGTTGCGCCCGGTAAATCCCCGCGCCAGCCGGATCGCGCTCATGGTCGCCTCGGTGCCGGAGGACACCAGCCGGACTTTCTCGAAACCGGGCAGCAGGCCGGTCAGCAGTTCGGCCATTTCCAGCTCGATCCCGGTCGGTGCGCCGAATGACAAGCCGCGCGCGGCGGCATCCTGCACGGCCTTCACCGCATCCGGATGGGCATGGCCGAGAATCGCCGGCCCCCAGGAACCCACATAATCAATGTATTGTTTGCCGTCCGCGTCCCAGACAAAAGCGCCTTCGCCACGCGCGAAAAACCGCGGCACGCCACCCACTGACTTGAAGGCGCGGACGGGCGAGTTGACGCCGCCGGGGATGACTTTTTGCGATTGCTCAAACAAGGTGTGGTTGCGATCCATATTCAATCTTCCGTTTCTTCAATAAAGAGCTTGCTGAAAGTTCTGGCCGCCTGCTCGATGTCCGGCGAGCCGAACAAGGCGGAAATCACCGCGAGACCATCCGCGCCCGCATCGACCAGTGATGCCGCGTTCGCTGGCGCAATGCCGCCGATGGCCACCACCGGCACCAAGAGCCGTGCCGCTTCATGCAGCAGTTGCAACGGCGCGGGCTTTGCATCGGGTTTGGTCGGCGAAGCAAAAAAACTGCCAAAGGCCACATAATCCGCGCCCTGCGCCTGCGCGGCCTCAGCCAGTTTCATCTCCTGATAGCAGGATGCGCCAATGATTTTGTCCGGCCCCAGAATCACGCGTGCTTCGCGCAGGCTGCCATCTTCCCCGCCCAGATGGACACCGTCTGCATCCATCAAATCGGCCAACCGTAAATCGTCGTTGATAATGAGCGGCACGCCGTAGCGACGACACAGCGGCAACAGTTCACTGGCCTGCTCATGGCGCAAGGCCACATCGCCGGTTTTCTCGCGGTACTGCACGGCTGCCGCCCCCCCTTTCAAAGCCGCCGCCACCATCGCCAGAAGCCGCGCGGTGTCCGCACACGGCGGCGTGACCGCATAGAGGCCGGAAGGAAAACCCATCAGGCATTGCCTTCCACGGGCGATTCCTGCGCCCAGAAAAACCGGTCGGGCAGATACTGGCCCATGCCGGGCCGGAAAGCCGCTTTCAAGGTCTCATAGGTAAAATCCTGGGCATCCTTCACGGCGCGTGGCAACTCATTGCCTAACGCGAGGCTGGCGGCGATCGCCGAGGCCAGCGTGCAACCCGAGCCATGAAAACTGCCCGGCAGACGATCCCAACTATCGGTCTGGATGACCCCTTGCAGGCCATACAGAATATTGTGCACACGTGGCGTGTTCTCGTGTGTGCCGGTAATCAGCACTGACTCGCAGCCCAGATGCAGCAACCGATTGGCGCACTCAGCCAGCGGCGGGTCGTCTTCCTCGCCATCCTGAGTGGCCAGCCGCCGCGCCTCGATGCTGTTGGGCGTAATCAGGGTGGTTTGCGGAATGAGCATCTCGCGCAAGGCCGCGATCATGTCCTCGCTGGATAATTCATCACCGCGCCCGGTGGCCAGCACCGGATCCAGCACCACGGGAATCTCCGGATAATCCGAGAGAATCTCGGCAATGACCGCGATGTTCTCCACGCTGCCCAACAGCCCGATTTTGAAGGCATCGACCGGCATGTCTTCCAGCAGCATACGCGCCTGATCCGCCACCCAGTCCGCATCCACGGCGAATATGCCGTCGACGCCCGCCGTATCCTGCACGGTGATCGCGGTAATGACCGACAAGGGATGGCAACCCATGCTGGCAAGCGTCAGCAGATCCGCCTGCACGCCCGCACCGCCCGTCGGGTCGGATGCGGCAAAGGTGAGAACCATGGGAGGGGACTGCGACATGAGCGTGATGGCTTTCTTGCGCGCCGTCCGGCAATCCCGGAATGGAGCGCTTGGTTTAGAATGGAAGTCGAATTTTATCCCAACCCGTCCCGCTTCCCATGACTGAAACACCCGAATTCAAGACTTACATGTGCCTGTTATGCGGCTTCATCTACGATGAAGCCAAGGGCTGGCCGAAAGACGGCATTGCGCCGGGCACCCGATGGGAGGACGTGCCCATGAACTGGACCTGTCCGGATTGCGGCGGCAGGAAAGAAGACTTCGAAATGATCCGGATTTGAGTCCGTCCTGGAAAAGCCGATTCACGGCAACAGAAATCGCGCCCGGGGCTACTTCATGCCGCGTTGTCACTCGCAGCGCAGTCCGTCTCTCACCCACTCCTTTACGTCCTTTTCCCACTCTGCAAAGCCGCCGGGCACGCGTTCTTTCTGCCCCCCCGGCGTCATGCCAGATTCCAGCGCCCAGCGCACCCGATCATCATGCAGCAAGTGTTCAATCAGTCTCCGATCATCGCCGCCAAAGCTGCGTTTGATTAGTTGGCAAGTATTCTTGGCGCTCATGCGGGTATGGTCCAGCCGCGCTTCCGGCGCAAACCAGTCGGATGGGCCCAGCCCTGTCACTGCCGTTGAATGGCATTGACTGCACAGGTAACGGGAACGATGGGAATGGAAATTCCGCCCGTTGTTTTTCGCGCTGTTGAATTGATGGCATTCCAGGCAGCGGTCGTGCTGGAATTTGGCCTGCAACCGATCACCGAAAACGACTGGCGCAGACGTCGCCAGGCCGGGCAGCGCCGCCAGCAGGAACAACCAGGCTTTCACGATTGCAAACTGCGCAACGTTGGCACGGCCAACCCCGCCTGATCCGCATGATGCAGCGCTCGCGCCAGGCGCGACGGGGCCGAGCGCCCGGTACACCCATGTTGGGGGTCGCCGTCAAAGGCTTCCAGCATTCCGGTAATGAGTTTTTCCCGATCAAGGGTTGCGCCCGTAAGCCAGTCCTGAATATCCATGACCTCATTGGCTATCTGGCGCGCGAAAAGTTCATGGCTTTTCCATAAATCGCCCACCATGCCGCCCGTTTTGAGCCCGGCGAGATTGGTGGTCAGGATATAAACATTCTTGCGCACCAGCTCGTATAGCAACGCATCATCCGTACCAACCGTTCGAGCGGGCAAGCCGATCCCCTCCAGTGCGCGCACCAGCAACCCGGCCTTGGGCCCCGCTACGGGCGATGGCAGGATGGGTTTGGCATCCGTGCCGGGTTTTTTCTCGAACCACACGGAAACGACCGTGGGACAGACAATGGCATGGCGAAGCCAGTCGCGCGGCAGCAGTTCATTCTGGATCAAACCCAGGCGCGATTTCCAGTGTAGTGGCAGATTCTCCAGCACGCCCGGCAAGTCCGCTTCGGCTACCGCCACCAGCACGAGTTCCGGGGCGGGCAGCAAACGCGACAGCTTCTCCAGATCATCACCCCGGTTGACAGGCGTGATGCGGCAGCCGGCACGCAGCAGCGCACCAGCAATCACCCGGCCAAGCTGGCCCAGACCAACGATCACAACGTCTTTCATGCAGCGGTCAACAATATTCGGACATTCGGATTTTACCTTAGCCCGGATATTTCACCAGATCGCGGGAGGGTGGCGAGACAATCTGCGAGCAGATTTG
>CAZVBY010000105.1:0-6539 GCA_964625895.1 uncultured Thiobacillus sp. | reverse complement strand
CTGCGGCGACGGTGCGCTGAACATCGCCGAATTACAAAAGGCAGGCGCAAAGCGCGCGGATGCAGCCACATTCCTGATCGGGACGAAGCTGTCGCCGGGCGGCTTGCTCGGCATCTGATCAAGCAGGGCGGTCAAGGAGAGGGTGTGCCGGTACAATGCGGCATGGCCAAGCCCTCTGCCCCCGCTAAAAAAATTACCATCACGCCGATCAAGCTGGCCGCGGAAGTCATCGCCTCGGTGCTGGCGGGCCGCGCCTTGTCGCAGGCGCTGGCCAATGCGCCGCTGGCGCGGCTGTCGGCTTCTGATCGCGGCGCGGCGCAGGATATCAGTTACGGTACGCTGCGCTACAAGGGAACGCTGGATGCGGTGCTTGCGCAACTGGTCAAAAAACCGCTGGACTCGCCGGAAACGCACGCACTGTTGCTGGCGGCGCTCTACCAGTTGACCTATACGCCCGCCGCACCCTATGCGGTAGTGGACAATGCCGTGAATGCCGCGCCCGAGCGGCTGAAAGCGCTGGCCAATGCGGTGCTGCGCAATTTTCTGCGAAGCAGGGAAACGCTGCTGGATGTGGCAAGGCAGGGTATCGAAGGCCGCACCAATTTTCCGCACTGGTGGGTGGAAACCTTGCAGACGGCGTATCCCGAACGCTGGGAAACCATTCTCGACGCCAGCCAGCGGCATCCGCCCATGACCTTGCGCGTCAACCGCAAACAATCCAGCATGGAAAACTATCTGGCCGCATTGCGGGCGGCGGGGATTGCCGCGCGCCAGACCGGCACCTGGGCGCTGACGCTGGAGAAACCCGTTGCCGTGGACAAGCTGCCGGGCTTTGCCGAAGGCCGCGTGTCAGTGCAGGACGCCGGCGCGCAGTGGGCGGCGTCCTTGCTGGATGTGCAGGACGGGATGCGCGTGCTGGATGCCTGCGCCGCGCCCGGCGGCAAAACCGGCCATGTGCTGGAAAATGCGTCGGCCAACGTGCTGGCGCTGGATGTGGACGCCGCGCGCCTGAAACGCGTGCAGCAAAATCTGCATCGTCTGCAATTGTCGGCAGAACTGAAAACCGGTGATGCCGCAAAATCGCAAACCTGGTGGGATGGCAAGCCCTTCGATCGCATTCTGGCCGATGTGCCCTGCACCGCGTCGGGCGTCGTACGGCGCAACCCGGATATCAAGTGGCTGCGCCAGCCGCAGGACATCAAGAAATTTGCCAAACAACAGGCGGCGATCCTGGACGCGCTGTGGCAGACGCTCGCGCCCGGTGGTAAATTGCTTTATGTCACCTGCTCCATTTTTTCCGAGGAAAATGCACAACAAGTCCTCGCCTTCCTGTCGCGTCGTCCCGACGCGGTACAACTCGCGCTGCCCGCAGCGTTGAACGAAGGTCAGTTGCTGCCGAATGATGACCAAGATGGCTTTTATTACGCGCTGCTTCAGCGTCATTAATGTATTGACCCTGCTGCTGGCGCTGCCCGCGCACGCTGGCAAGACCCAGGAATCCATCACCGTGCAGCGCGCGGAGATTGCGCAGTCAGCCGAAGGCTTGGCGCTGGATGCGGAGTTCGCCGTGCAGTTGAACCGCACGCAAGAAGAAGCCCTGAAAAAAGGCGTCACCCTGCATTTCGTTACCGATTTTGAACTGGAGCGCGTGCGTTCCTGGTGGCTCAATGAAAGTCTGCTGCAAGTCAGCCGCATCGGCCGCCTCAATTACAGTCCATTGACCCGCCGCTATCAGGTGGAAACGGTCGAAGGCTACAAGGCTTATGACACGTTGGGCGAGGCGCTGACGGGCCTTGGCCGCATCGAGGGCTGGGTCGTGTCGCCGAAAAAATTGCTCAAGTCCGGCGAGCGATACCAGGCGGGTATCCGCATGCGCCTGGACCTGGGATTGTTGTCCAAGCCGCTGCAAATCAACGCGTTGGCGACGGGCAAATGGGATATTGAAGGCGATTGGCACGAGTGGGAAACGGCACCCTGATGCGTTATGCCTTGCTGGGCGCCGCGCTGCTTGGCGCGGTCGTGATTGCCTTGCTGTTTACTGCCAGCCAGGACAGCCCCCTGCTCTCCGAGAATTTCCCCAAATTGCTGGCGGCGGGCGCGGCCATCGCCGTATTGCTCATCGCCCTGGTCGGCTGGCAGCTCTGGCAGTTGCGGCGCCGTATCAGGGCGGGCGTCTTTGGCAGCAAGCTCACACTTCGCCTGATGCGCTGGTTCGGTCTCGTTGCACTGCTGCCCGCCTTGGTGGTGTTTGGCGCATCGGTTTTTTTCCTCAACCGCAGCATCGAAAGCTGGTTCGACGTGCGCGTCGACAACGCCCTGGCCTCAGGCGTCAATCTAGGCCAGGCCGCGCTGGACGATCTGCTGGCCGATTTCAGCAAAAAAACCGAACGCATGGCCTTGTCGCTGTCCGACGAAGGTGCTGGTTCGCTCATCACCTCATTGTCCACCTTGCGCGAACAGGCCGGCATCCAGGAGGCCACGCTGTTTAACGAAAAGGGCGGCGTCATCGCCACCGCCGCCGGCGAGAAAGCCGATCTGCTGCCGGAAATTCCGGACAAGGCCATTCTCTGGCAGGTTCGCCAGGGCCAGCCCTACAGCCGCGCGGATGACTTGCCTGGACACGGGTTGGTCATGCGCGTGCTGGTGCCGGTCTACAGCATCACTTTTGGCGGCGAGACGCGCGTGCTGCAAACCCTGCAACCCGTGCCTCCCAGCCTTGCGCGCGACGCGCAGGCGGTACAGGCGGCTTACAGCGATTATCAGGAAATCGCCGTCTCGCGGCTGGGCCTGAAAAGACTGTATGGCGTGGCGCTGACGCTGACCCTGTTTCTGGCGCTGTTGCTCACCATCATCCTGGCCTATCTGCTCTCCGAGCGGCTTGGCTCGCCGCTGCGCACGCTTGCCAGGGGAACGCGCGCGGTGGCGCAGGGCGATTTTTCGCAAATGCACGCGGTGGAGAGTCGTGACGAGCTTGGCGCATTGATCAAATCCTTCAACAGAATGACGCGCCAGCTTTCCGACGCGCGCGCCGAAGCCGACCGCAATCATTTGCAGACCGAGCAGGCCAAGGCTTATCTGGAAAGCGTACTGGCCAACCTTTCCTCCGGCGTGGCGGCGCTGGATCACAAGCTGCGTGTCCGCGCCATCAATGACGCGGCGCTTCGCATCCTCGACGCGGCCGAGGCAAACCTCGCCGGCAAGGCGCTGACGGAATGGGGCGCGCCTGACTCGCCGTTGCGCCAGTTCGGCGAGCAACTGGCCGAACGCTTCATCGCGGCGGAAGACAGTGACTGGCATGCGCAACTCGAAATCAGTCGGCCCGGTCAGGCGCAGATTTTGCTCGCGCGGGGCAGCCGGTTGCCGATGGAAATTCAGCGCGGCTATACCCTGGTGTTTGACGATGTCTCCAAACTGATCCGTGCCGAGCGCGATGCAGCCTGGGGCGAAGTTGCGCGGCGGCTTGCGCACGAAATCAAGAATCCGCTTACGCCGATCCAGCTTTCCGCCGAACGGCTGCAATTGAAACTGGCCGACAAGTTGCCGGAAACGGAAACCGCCATGCTCAGGCGCGCCACCGACACGATCGTCAACCAGGTAGCGGCCATGAAAGGCATGGTGGACGCCTTTGCCGGGTATGCCCGCATGCCCAGCGCGCACATCGCGCCGCTGGATCTCAACGCACTGATTCTGGAGGTGCTGGTGCTCTACGATAGTCGCCAGATCCAGGCGGAATTGCGGCCCGGTTTGCCGCTGGCCGCGGGCGATGCCACATTGATGCGCCAAGTCATTCATAATTTGTTGCAAAATGCGCAGGATGCGCTGAATGGACAGGCGAATGGTCGCATCGGCATCCGTACCGAAAGTGCGGAAAACGATGTCACCATGATCGTCAGCGACAACGGCCCGGGATTTCCCGATCACCTGATGGCGCGGCTGTTCGAGCCATATGCGACGACCAAGCCGAAGGGCACGGGGTTGGGATTGGCGATCGTGAAAAAAATCGTGGAAGAGCATCAGGGAAGCATTAAAGTGGAAAACTTGGCCGGCGGCGGCGCATGCGTTTGCATCAACTTGCCGGTTTACCGCAAAGGGGAAACGCAGTGAGCGGTCATGTATTGGTGGTGGATGACGAGATTGGCATCCGTGAACTGTTGTCCGAAATCCTTACCGAGGAAGGCTACGATGTGCATGCGGCGGAAAACGCTGACGAGGCGCGCGCCTTCCGTCTGCGCCAGCGTCCCGATCTGGTGCTGCTGGACATCTGGATGCCGGATACCGACGGCGTCACCCTGCTCAAGGAATGGGCTGCGGGCGGCCAGCTCACCATGCCGGTGGTGATGATGTCCGGGCACGCGACCATCGACACCGCGGTTGAAGCCACCAAAATGGGCGCGGTCGATTTTCTCGAAAAACCCATCGCCCTGGCCAAGCTGCTGGCCACCGTTACCAAGGCGATCAAGAAGGCCGACGCGCCGCGCCGCGTGCCATCGCTCGAATTGTCCATGCTGGGAAAGAGTCAGATCGTGCAGGATCTGAAAAAACGGCTGACCCAGGTTGCCGGCCATACCACACCGGTTTTAATGTCTGGAGAACCAGGCAGCGGATTTGAACTGTGCGCAAGGTTTCTTCACCCGGCCAGCAGCCCGTGGGTGGAAATCGCCGACCGGGCGCAACTGGTCGCCTCGCCGCAAAGCTATGTCGAGAAGGTCGAGAACGGCACGCTCTATCTGCCGGAATTATCCGAACTCAACAAGCTCGAGCAAAAAGGACTATCGCTGCTGATCGACAAACTTCACGGCGGTACTGCCCGGCTGGTCTGCGCCACCAGCCGCAACATGGATGCCATGCTGGCTTCCGGTGATTTTGATTCACGCCTGTATTACCGCCTGTCTTCCGTCAGCGTGAAAATTCCAAGCTTGCGCGAGCACCGTGAAGACGTTCCCGACATCGCCAATTTCATGCTCACTCAGCTCATCGAGAGCAGCGAGTGCGCACCGCGCAAGTTCACCATTGCCGCGCTCAACCAGTTGCGCAATTTCGACTGGCCCGGCAACCTGCCGCAATTGAACAATGTCGTGCGCACGCTGGCCATCACCGCGTTGTCGGAGGATATCGAGAGCGAGGACGTCAATCGCGTGGTGTCGCCGCTCAAGCAGGCCTCCAGTCCGCCGCTGGGGCAAATGATCCCGCTGGATGCGCCTTTGCGCGAGGCGCGTGATGTGTTCGAGCGCCTGTATTTCGAACATCTCATCCAGAAAGAGGGTGGCAGCATGACGCGCGTGGCAGAAAAAGCCGGGCTGGAACGCACGCATCTTTACCGCAAACTCAAGCAATTGAATATCCGTCACGGCAAGCGTCTCGACGAGGACCTATGAAAATCATCATCCTTGGCGCCGGTCAGGTCGGCGGTACGCTGGCTGCGAGCCTGGTTGCGGAAAACAACGACCTGACCATCGTCGACATGGACCGCGAACGTCTGGCGATCCTGCAGGACCGCTACGATCTGCGCACCGTGCTGGGCCATGCCGCGCACCCTTCCGTGCTGCAAAAAGCCGGTGCGGCCGATGCCGACATGGTGGTCGCGGTCACGCAAAGCGATGAGGCCAATCTGGTCGCATGCAAGGTGTGCGCTAGTGAATTCAACGTGCCGACCCGGGTCGCGCGGATCCGCTCGCCGGACTATTTGTCGCAGGACGAAAACAACGGCGAAACCCTGGCCCGCAAACACTTCGCCGTTGATCACACCATCAGCCCCGAGCAGGAAATCACCCACTACCTGCGCCGCCTGGTGGAGCACCCCGAGGCCCTGCAAGTGCTGGATTTCGCCGATGGCCGCGTGCGCCTGGTCGCGGTGCGCGCCTATCATGGCGGCCCGCTGGTCGGCCATGAGCTGCAGGTCATTCGTCAGCACATGCCGGACCTGGATTGCCGGGTGGCGGCGATTTTCCGCAAGGATCGCGGCATCGTCCCGCAGGGCCATACCGTGATCGAGCCCAACGACGAAGTATTTTTTCTGGCCAGAAAAGAGGACATTCCCAGTGTCATGCGCGAGTTGCGGCGCATGGATCAGCCCGTGCGCAAAGTCATGATTGCCGGCGGCGGCAATATCGGCAAACGGCTGGCGGTCACGCTGGAAAAGAATTACGAGGTCAAGCTCATCGACCACAACAAGCAGCGCTGCAATCAGCTAAGCAGCGAATTGCACCGCACCCTGGTGCTGATGGGCGAGGTCACCGATGAAGAACTGCTCGATCAGGAAGGCATTCAGGACATGGACGTGTTTTGCGCGCTGACCAACGATGACGAGGACAATATCATGGCCGCGCTGCTGGCCAAGCGCATGGGCGCGCACCGCGTCATGGCGCTGATCAACCGCTCGTCCTATGTCGATCTGGTGCAGGGCGGCGAGATCGACATTGCCATCTCGCCCGCGCAGGCCACGCTGGGGCCGCTGCTGTCGAAAATCCGTCGCGGCGACATGGCCGTGGTGCACAGCTTGCGGCGCGGCGCGGCCGAGGCGCTGGAAATTGTCGTGCATG
>CAZVBY010000104.1:0-6618 GCA_964625895.1 uncultured Thiobacillus sp. | reverse complement strand
CTGCGGGCTTCTTCGCCGGTGCGGCTTTCTTGGCAGCGGGTTTCTTGGCCGGCGCAGCTTTCTTGGCCGCGGGTTTCTTGGCCGCGGGTTTCTTGGCCGCGGGTTTCTTGGCCGCGGGTTTCTTGGCAGTTGCCATACATCACTCCTTTAGAAGTTGAACAAAGTCACTACAACTACGAATAAAGCGTGCAGAGGTTTGTAAATGCACTTCCAAAGCGTGGCATCCACATCCGGTACCCTTTTAATCCGGAGAGCATCATTGATGACTGAAGCCCTCCGAATCCCGCATGAAACGGTCGATACCAAAGCTCCGCTTGGTGAGCCTCATTCTAGATACTTTTTCGGACACTTCAACAAATAGTTGAGTAATTTGATTTTTGCCTGATGAAAAATGTAGCGCCACGACAAATAATATTGTGTCGATACCATTTGCCCGGACTTTTCCTCAGCCAAACAACACGCGAAAGCTCAATAAATAAGCCGTTCTCCAGCCACCATGCGGTCAACGGTTTCACGTTCCCTGATTAGGAAAATTTCGTTTTCTCGCAACAGCACTTCGGCCGACCGAGGCCGGCTGTTGTAGTTGGAACTCATGCTCATACCGTAGGCGCCCGCCGACAATATCGCCAGAAGCGCCCCCTCGCGGGCAGCAAGATTTCGTTCCAGGCCAATAAAATCGCCTGTCTCGCAGACCGGACCAACAACATCGCAGGCAATCCATGGCGCATCTTCCTCTATCACCGGGACGATTTCATGATAAGCGTCGTAGAGCGCCGGCCGCATCAGATCATTCATGGCGGCATCGATGACAACAAAATCCTTACCCTCGCCGCGCTTGATGTACTCAACCCGGGTAAGCAGCAGGCCAGCATTTCCGACCAGCGAACGGCCAGGCTCAACAATGATTTCTTCCGATCTGCCCTTGAAGCGCGTCTGCAGGATTTCCCGGTAGATCGCCATGTCTGGCGGTGTTTCGTTGCGGTACCGAATGCCTACGCCGCCACCAATATCGATGTGTTTGAGTCGGATTCCTGACGCCGTCAACTTGTCTACCAGTTGCAAAACCCGGTCGAGCGCGTCCGCGATTGGAGACAACTCGGTCAACTGAGAACCGATGTGGCAATCAATCCCCACAGCCTCGATATGCGGCAAGGCCATGGCCTGTTGGTAAAGCGGCAACGCCTGACCGATGGGGATGCCAAATTTGTTTTCCTTCAATCCGGTTGAGATATAGGGATGGGTCTTGGGATCGACATCGGGGTTGACCCGGAAAGAAATCGGGGCCTTTTTGCCCACTGCCCCTGCCACCCGGTCAAGCCGGTTCAACTCGCTCTCGGATTCGACATTGAAGCAGCGGATGCCGGCTTGCAGCGCTTGACGCATTTCATCCTCATTCTTGCCGACCCCGGAGAACACTACCTTGGCAGGTTCGCCCCCAGCCTTCAAGACGCGCGCTAGCTCCCCACCGGAAACAATGTCAAAACCCGCACCCAAACGCGCAAAATGCTGGAGGATCGCCAGATTGCTGTTTGCCTTGACGGCATAGCATATCAAGTGCGGCATTCCCGCAAGCGCAATTTCGTAAGCTTGATACGCCCCGGTCAGCGCCGTCTGCGAATACACATATAACGGCGTGCCATACTCGCCCGCAAGCTCTTCCAGGGACACCTTTTCCAGGAAAAGACGCCCTTGATTGCGATAAACAGGTGTCATTTTGCGCTTTACCCGGTCTGGGCGGACTTCTGGTCGGGGAGGACAAGTGCGCCCTTGGATCCGCAGGCATGCAGGACGGGCAAAAGAATGGAGAGCAACAACAACAGTCGAATAGTCATGCGCGCGATGTTAGCACGCCACATTTGCTGGATTAAGCCAACAACGGGCAAAATGCCCAAAAAAGGAGCCGCAGATGGACGATACAGGATTCATCACATTAACCGCATCAGCGCTCGAGAAAATCGAGCAGGCATTTGACCGGGCCGGCATAGACATTGAATCGCCGGCAGACGGCATCATCGAGATTGAATTTGAAGACGGCAGCAAAATGGTCATTAATCGACACACAGCTGCTCAGGAAATCTGGGTTGCAGCCCGTTCCGGCGGCTTTCATTTCCGCCACGACGGGCGCGACTGGCGCGACACCCGCGACAATTCAGAACTGTTCGCCAAACTCAGCGCCCTGGCCGCACAACAGGGCAATGTCATGATTGCGTTTGACGATTGACCCTGTCGCGTCCGGCCTCCAGTGAGCCCGGGCGCGCCCGCATCTTCTGAAACTTAGTCGCGCAGACTGGAAAACACGTATCCCGTGGCTTTCTGCGACACATGGCAGGCATGGCAAGCCTCGGCTGCCTTGGCGCCCACTACCCGCTTGCCGCGATCACCTCCGGCAAAGCCCTCATACCCCCACCCCCCCGTGGCGGCAAAACGTTTGTGATCCCGCACCATAACGCCAACGACCTTGCGATTACCTTCGGACAGGGCATTGCCTTCGTGCTTGGCTTCCAGCAGATCGAACACGATGACCGCACCATCGGGAAACTTGCCGCTCCGATAACCCTTCACGGCCTTGGGATTTGCATAAATATGGTGGATACCGCCAAACGAGTCGTACAACGCATGCCCCGGCTTGAGTTCCATGGATTTCACATGCCGCCAGTCCCGATAGCCATCCGGATAAGCCACAACAGCAGATTCCCCCGCCACGGCCCCCGCACTTGCGCACAGCAGCACCAGTAATAACTTGTTCATTTACAACCTCCTCGTCAATTAATAGTATCGACACAATACGTATTGTGTCGATACTATATTACAAAGACAACAAGACTTGTCAAGGCGTTGATGCCTGCCTAACATTAAGGCGATGAAAAACCAGACTCTGATTTTGCTGGATACCGTGGAACGGCTTGGCAATCTGCTGCGAACTGGCATGCGACAGGCCGGCAGCGCGCAAGGGTTGTTGCCGGTTCACTTGCAAGCCTTGCTTTATCTCGCGGAAGCCAACCGTTACAGCAACACGCCCCAAGCCTTGGCGGAATATCTCGGCATGACCAAGGGCACCATCTCGCAAAGCCTGCTGTTGTTGGCGCGCCGAAAGCTGATTTCCCGGCATGCCGACGAAAAGGACGGCCGCATCGTCCGCCTGGCGCTGACAGACAAGGGCAAGGAGGTATTGAAGGATTTGGGGCTGACCAATCTCTGGCGCGAGGCGCTGGCAGAAGCCAGCCCGGCCCGGCTAAGCTCGGCCACCAAGGTGCTGAAAGAAGCGTTGGCCAGGATGCAGCTAAAAAATGGCCTGAAAACCTTCGGCGTCTGTTCAACCTGTCGACACAATCTGCATATCGGCCCGCGCAGCTATGTTTGCGGCCTGACCAAGGAAAAACTGTCCAGCCGTGAAGTCAGCAAGATTTGCCGCGAGCACCTGCCGGTGGAGGAGAAAACCGTTTAACGCCCGGCTGACGCCAGCCTTTCCCGGGCGCGGCCCACGGCAGCCTTGACCTGCTCTGGCGCGGTTCCTCCAATATGCTTACGCGCCGCCAGGGAGCCTTCCAGTGTCAGCACGGCAAAGACATCCTCTCCGACCAGGGCGCTGAAACCCCGCAATTCGGCCAGACTCAGATCAGCCAAATCGCAGTTTTGCATTTCCGCCGCGCGGACGGCCCGGGCGACCGCCTCATGGGCATCGCGGAAGGGCAAGCCTTTCTTGACCAGGTAATCGGCCAGATCGGTCGCCGTCGAAAACCCCTGCAAGGCCGCACGGCGCATGGCCTCGGGTTTGACTCTCACACCACCGAGCATGTCCGCGTAAATTGCCAGCGTGTCGAGGACGGTATCCACCGTGTCGAACAACGGCTCCTTATCTTCCTGATTATCCTTGTTGTAGGCGAGCGGCTGGCCTTTCATCAAGGTCAGCAAGCCCACCAGATGCCCATACACACGGCCTGTCTTGCCGCGCACCAGCTCCGGCACGTCCGGGTTCTTCTTTTGCGGCATGATCGACGAACCCGTGCAAAAACGGTCTGCCAGGTCAATAAACCCAAAACGCGGACTCATCCACAGGATCAGCTCCTCGGACAGACGCGAGAGATGCATCATCAGCAGGGACGCTGCCGAAGTAAACTCGATTGCGAAATCCCGGTCGGAAACGGCATCCAGCGAATTCTCGCAAACGCCATCAAACTCCAGTTCGCGCGCAACAAATTCCCGGTCAATCGGATAACTGGTACCCGCCAGCGCCGCCGCGCCCAGCGGCAGCCGGTTGACCCGCCTGCGGGTATCCGCCAGACGGGCATGATCCCGATCAAGCATCTCGAAATAGGCCAGCATGTGATGCCCGAACGTCACCGGCTGGGCCACCTGCAAATGGGTAAAGCCGGGCATAACGGTGTCAGCATGCTGTTCTGCCAACGCGATCAGGCTTCTCTGGCAGGCCCTGACCCCCGCCTGGATGCGGTCGATGGCGTTCCGCAAATAGAGCCTGACATCGGTCGCCACCTGATCATTGCGCGAGCGGCCGGTATGCAAACGTTTGCCGGCATCGCCGATTTTGGCCGTTAGCGCCTTTTCGATATTGAGGTGTACATCCTCCAGATCCAGCGACCATTCAAAGCGCCCTGCCTGAATGTCCGCCAGGATTTCAGCCATGCCGCGCTCAATGGCGGCCAAGTCTTCGGACGGCAACACACCCGCTTGTGCCAACATGCGCGCATGGGCCAACGAACCCTTTATATCGAACTCCGCCAGCCGATAATCAAAAGGAATGGACGCGGTATAGCGTTTAACCAATTCATTGACAGGTTCGGAAAACCGGCCTGACCAGGCTCCTGTGGGTTTATCCATGGTGAATTTTCTTGATGCAAAGTAAAAATCATAACAACCGGCCGGGTGTTTTGCCGAATTTCTGCCATCTTGGCACCAGCCTGCGGGTCATCGTTGCCGTGGAAACCGGAGCCCTTTTCGCCGCGATTGCCGATGCCACGACGCTTTTAGACGGCTTAGCGCGATTTTCGGAGCGTTCCGCCCTGATCCAGCCCGCACTGCTGCTGACCTTGCTGGCGCTCTGCCTTGTTTCCCCCATTGTGCGCAAACTTGGTCACCCAGCCGGAATCCTGGCAATTGTTGTCCCTGGTATTGTGGTCCCGACCCTGTCGGCCGGGGTCATCGGCAACTTATTGCCGGGCGCCAACTTGCCAACCATTGCTCAAACACTGATTTTTAGCGCCTTCATCGCGGCCATATTGGCCGGCTACTTCCATTTGCGTGGCAAGGCGCTTTCGCCCGCCGTCACCGAAGCGCGACTACAGGCGCTACAGGCCCGCATCCGACCGCACTTCCTCTTCAACAGCCTGAATGCCGTGCTGTCCCTGGTGCGTACAGACCCGCGCCGCGCGGAACACGCCCTGGAAGATTTGTCCGAACTGTTTCGCGCGCTCATGCGTGAAAACCGCGACCTCGTTCCGCTTCAGGATGAAATCGATCTCACCAAGGCCTACCTGGGGCTGGAACAACTCCGGTTGGGTGACCGTTTGTCGGTTGACTGGCATATCGACAAGATGCCGTCCGACGCCCTGATTCCGCCGCTCGTCATCCAGCCGCTGGTGGAAAACGCGGTCTATCACGGCATTGAGCCGCAACGGGAACCCGGCCAGATCAGCCTGAATATCTACCGCAGCGGCGACACGGTCCATATCGTGATCCGTAATCCCTATGCCGAATCCGGCTCGCACCATGCAGGCAATAAACTGGCCTTGGGCAATATCCGCGAACGCCTGGCTTTACACTTCGACCTCGACGCCACCCTCAAGTCCGAGTTAATGGGGGCCGTATATCAGGTGCATATCAGCTTGCCATTTACCCGTGCACCCAAACACAGAAACCCCATTGCGTCTGCTCGTCGTGGATGACGAAGCCCCCGCACGCCGCCGACTCTGCGAAGTTTTGGAAGACTGCCGCCGACAGTTGCCGCTGGAAGTCGTCGGCGAAAGCGACAACGGCGTGGACGCGCTGGAAACCATCCAGCGCGAGCATCTGGACGCGCTGCTGCTGGACATTCGCATGCCCGGCATGGACGGCATTGAAGTCGCCCAGCACTTGCAAAAACTGCACCGCCCGCCTGCAATCATCTTCACCACCGCCTATGACAGCCATGCCTGTCAGGCATTTGAAGTCAATGCGGTGGATTACCTGATGAAACCGGTGCGCGCCGAACGACTACTAGCCGCGCTCGCCAAGGCACGCAACCTCAACAAGACAGTGCTCGACGCCCTGCGCGAAGCACATCCCAAAGCCCGCACCCACCTGTCGCTTTCCGAAAAGGGCAGGCTACGGCTTGTGCCGGTGGATGACATTTTGTATTTCAAGGCAGAACTGAAGTACGTCACCGTCAAAACAGCGGAACGCGAATACCTGCTCGAAGAATCCCTGGTCAAGCTGGAGAGCGAATTTTGCGATCGTTTCGTGCGCATCCACCGCAATTGCCTGGTGGCGCGTGCGCGCATCGAGCAAGTCGGCAAACTCACCGGCAACGAGGACGGTCATTTTATTCGTTTGCACGATCTGGCAGATGCGCTGCCGGTCAGCCGCCGGCAATACTCACAGTTGCGCGATACCTTGCGTTATTGA
>CAZVBY010000103.1:0-6734 GCA_964625895.1 uncultured Thiobacillus sp. | reverse complement strand
CGCCCATTTGGCGAACTTGCCAAACACGCCAGAATTGCCAAGATTGATGGTTTGCATGAGGTTACTCCTTCAGGTTGATTGTTTTAGGGAAGCACTGATTTATTCGGTGCTTCCCTTGCAAGCCGAGAATCGGTCTGCCGCTCAATGACGCAAGTCATTGAAAGCGTAAATTTTCGCGGACATGCGCCGCGGAAATTTTCTGCTGATGTTTCGCGTGAGCGAATAAATCAGCGGTTACTTAGTCTGGCCACAGCCAGCCACGTCATGCCCAGCAGCATGACGCCGCCGAATACGGCGGTGAGTTGCTGGGCATCCAGATCAAAGCGTGCGACGGCGTAATACAAGCCCACCATCAACAGCATGAAACCGTTTTCGGTGAAGTTCTGCACCGCCAGCGCGCGGCCAGCACCGATGGTTTCGTGACCGGTTTCCTGCAACAGCGCATTGAGCGGAATGGCAAAATACCCGCCCGCCAGGCCGATGGCGGCCAGCAGCAACTGGCTCGTCGTCAGACTGTCCTGAAACGCCAGCGCCAGAATCAGCGGCCCCAGCAGCACGCCGCCGGCCAACGCGCGATTGGCGTTATCCAGTTTCACCATCACCCCGGCCAGCGCAGCGCCGAGCACGATGCCGATCGACACCACGCCCATGAGATTGGCGGGCGTCTGCGTGTCGTTGATGAGCAGCGCGGCCGGCACCCAGGCGAACAGCAGCAATCGCAGGGTCGCGCCGCTGGCCCAGAACATGCCCGTGCCCAGCAGCGAAAAGCGCGCATCCGGAATGCGGAACAAGGTCCGCACGTCATTCCAGAAAGCGTTGAGGAAATGCGCGGCACGAAAATGTTGCAAGGGATTTTCCGGCGGCAGTTTGGGAATCAGCAGATTAAGCAGCGCAGCCAGCACATACAGCCCCGGCGCAATCCACAAGGCCAGGCGCAGATCGTGGTCGGCAAGGTAACCGCCCAGCACGACACCCAGCAAAATCGCGGCAATGGTCGAGCCTTCGAGCCAGCCATTGGCCTTGACCAGTTTTTCCGGCTCAAAGTATTGGGTGAGAATGCCGTACTTGGCGGGCGAGTAGGCTGCCGCGCCGGCGCCGACGATGGCATAGCCCAGCAACGGATTGCCGCCGGCCAGAATGAAGGCCGCGCCAAGGAATTTGATCCCGTTGGCCAGCATCATCACCCGGCCCTTGGGCTGGCTGTCGGCAAACGGTCCGACAAAAGGCGCCAGCAGGATGAAGGCAAAGACGAAAAACTCCTGCACCAGCGGAATCATGCCGTTACCGCCCGCGTCTCGAATCAGCGCCAGCACCAGAATGAACAGCACGTTGTCGGCCAGCGCGGAAACGAATTGCGCGGAGAGTAGCGCGGCCATGGGCAGCGAGGCCAGGCGCAACCTGAGGGAAAAGGGAGTGGTCATGTCCGGGAAAAAAATTCGCGGGTTTCGAAACAGGATGCCGGGAAACCCCGGCCCTTCCAGCGCAGGCTGCGCTTGAGTACGAAATCGAACAGGAGCGGATTGTGCCGGCGGATGTCATGCAGCGTTTGCGCGTCTTGCGGGCGCAGTAGCCCGGCGCGCACCAATTCCTTCAGGAGGTAAATCGGCAAGATGCCTGGCAGGGGATAGTCGGAAGCATTCAACAACCGTTCGTGCCATGCCTCGTTTTCCAGCAATGCGGGCAAAATCCGGTAGCGGTGAAACTGCGGAACGGCCGACAGGTCGCCATGGAGATTTTTTCCGCCCGCCTCGTTCATGAGCCGCTTGAACAGGAAAAAGCTGGCCACGCGCGGCGGATTGTTCCCCGCGTCCCAGTCGAGATCCCTGCCGAGCGACGCACAATGCGCCGCCACCACGCGCACGCCCATTTGCAGCGGGCGGCGCAGGCGCAGGGGATTGTTGTGATCCTGCTCGTGGCCTTTGCCGACAATGGACAGTTCCGTGCCGGTATGCACGATCAATGGCAACCGGTGCCTGACCAGCGCCACGTAGAAGCGATCGCAACGTGGCGAGGCCGGATCGATCCCCATGGCTGAAGGCAGCCACTTCACCGCACGTGCGCCATCGCTGACGCATTGTTCCAGCGTCGCCAGCGCATCACCGGCATAGGGATGAATCGACGCCACCCATTCAAAACGTTCCGGATAACGTCGCGCCAGAGAGCGCACATACGCATTGGGCACATGGATGCCTGTGTGCGCATGAAGCGCCCGCCCCCCGCCATCATGGAAATGTTCCATGGCATAAAGCATGAACTTCACCCCTGGCGGAAACGTATTCACCAGCTGCAACAGCCGGCTGAGATACGCTTCATCCACCCCCACCCCATACTCGCCCGTGGCGCACGCGGCATCCATGAACACCCGCTTTTGCGCATACAGCAACGGGTGCGCCAGGCTATCCATGGCGGGGTTCACCTTCATGCCACTGCCCGAATCACCGATCCCCGCGACATGCACATGCATGTCCCAGACTTTGCTGGCGTCGAGTCCCTGCCATGCCGCGCGCACCAGCGGATGATCCGTCAATGCGGCCGGCATGCCGCCCAGGCAGGGGTTGCGCCATCCACCATCCGGATACCAGCGGTACGCGGCGTAACCCAGGCCGGCCGCGCAAAACCCGGCCGTCCCCAGCAGAAATGCGCGGCGATTCATGCGGCCTCCGCCATGTTTTTCAATGCCACATAGTCCGTTTTGCCCGTACCCAGCACAGGCAGCGCATCCACGATGCGCAGGCTGCGGGGCAGGGCGATCTCGGGCAGGCCCTGCTCGCGAGCGGCTTGTTGCAGCGTTTCGCGCGTGAGATTCTCGTCCACGGTAAACAGCACAATGGCTTCGCCGCGTTTTTCATCGGTGATCGCCGTGGCGGCATGCGCATGATCGGGCGAGGAGGATGCAGCGAGTTTCTCCACCACTTCCAGCGAGACCATTTCACCCGCGATCTTGGCAAAGCGCTTGACGCGGCCCAGAATGCGCACGAAGCCCTGTTCGTCGATTTCCACCACATCGCCGGTGTTGTACCAGCCATTGTTGTCGCCACTGCCCGCCTCGCTCGAGGGCGGCTCCAACTCGCCGGGCTTCTCGTGGCGGTAGTAGCCGGACATGATGTTCGGGCCTTTCACATGCAGCATGCCGCCGCGCTGGATGCCGGGGATCGGTAACACACGCGATTCAATGCCCGGCAGCAGTTGCCCCACTGTGCCTGCCCGATACGCCTGCGGTGTGTTGACCGCCAGCACCGGCGCGGTTTCGGTCGCGCCGTAACCTTCCAGGATGCGGATGCCGAATTTTTCCATCCAGCTCTGGCGCACGCTGTCGTTGAGTTTTTCCGCGCCGGCGATGACATGGCGCATTTTGTGAAAATCATAGGGATGCGCGTTCCTGGCGTACTGGCCAAGAAAGGTGCTGGTGCCATACAGCACGGTGCAGTTTCGATCGTAGGCCAGCTCGGGAATCACCTTGTAATGCAGCGGCGTGGGGTAGAGCACCACCTCGGCGCCGGACAGCATGGGCAGCAGCGCGCCGCCGGTGAGGCCAAACGAATGAAACAGCGGCAGCACGTTGAGCACCTTGTCGGCGGGCGTGATGTCGATCACCGCCCGCACCTGGGCGACATTGGCGAGCAGCGCCCGATGCGACAGCGCCACGCCCTTGGGTTTGCCTTCGGTGCCCGAGGTGAACAGCACCACGGCCACCTGCTCGGGGTCGCTCTTCCTGATGGCCGCGCGCGGCCACAACATGGCGGCCGCGATCCAGAGCTTGTCCGTCCAGCGCATGCCTTCGCGCAAGTCTTCCAGGTAATGCACGCGCAGATTTTCAAGCGCCGAAATTACCTCGGCCAGATTGGCCTTCTCGATAAACGCCCGCGAGGTCAACACACAATCAATGCGCGCGGCGTGGCAGGTGGCCTGCATGCCCTCGGCGCCCGCCGTGTAGTTGAGCATGGCTGGCACGCGCCCGCCCGCTTGCAGCCCCAGAATCAAACCCAGTGTGGAAGCCATATTGGGCATGAGCACACCGACGGTTTCACCAGGCGTGGTGACGCGTGAAGTCAGCCTCGACAAAGCCAGCATCATCTTCAAGGTATCGCCATAGTCAAGCCGCGAGGGCTTCATATCTTCCAGGCAAGGTCTGCTTTTGCCGTGCGTCGCCACCGCATCCAGAAACGCAGCGGGAAAGTTCTGGCGAGGCTGTGAGGCAAACAACATGTGCTGCATGATCTTGCGCATGTACTCGCCCGCCTCCTTGCGGCGCGCTCTTGCCGTCACGCCCCTGAGTTCCGGCATGGTCACGGCGGGCTGGATGGACAATCTCAGTTTTGGAAAAAACGATCTTGGCACCCTGCCCGAAACGCGGCTGAACCAGGTGCGCATTGCCCCGTCGATACGCACGGGCAGGATGGTGGCGCCGGTGCGCGCGGCGGCGAAGGCCGGGCCGTCGTACACCTTCATCAGCGCGCCGGTGGTGGTAATGCGCCCCTCGGGAAAGAGCACCACCGGCCGGCCAGATTCCAAAAGCTTGACCACCTTGCGCATCGCCAGCGGGCTGGCGGGGTCGACCGGCAAAAAATCCACCAGCGACAGCACCACCTTGAACAAGGGCCGTTTCGCGATTTCGGTATTGACCACAAACACGGGATCAATTGGAAGGAACAAGCCCAGCAGCACGCCATCGAGGAACGATTCATGGTTGGCGACCACCAGCAAACGGCCGCTCTGTAGCTGTGGCATATCGCCATTCACGCTCAGGCGGAACAGCAGCCGGAAAACTGGCTTGAGCAGAAGTTTAATGAGATGCCGCATTTTTTTACCGTAACGCGTCAAGATAGGTTTTCAGCGCGCCCAGCGCCCACTCGATTCGCCTCGTCTCCAGACGGTACAGCGTTTCGCGGCCGGATTTTTCGCTGACAAGAATGCCGGCTTCCCTCAGGGCTTTGAGATGGTGCACCACCGCTGTCCGCGACAGCGGCACATGCTCGGCAATTTGCTGAATGGACAGTTGCTCGCCCGGCTCGAAGCACAACAGGATGCGCTGGCGATAGGAGTCGCCCAGGGCTGTGAAGACACGAGCGACGTCTGTCCACTCTGGCGGCAACCCCGAGGAGAGAAATTCGCTTTTCATGACTATATGATTAGCCATATAGTCATTTACGTCAAGCGCCGTTCGTCGGCTTTAATAGCATCCCGGATCATCCGTCAGCCGGCTCTTTGGCCTGCGCGCGCTAATGGACAATCCGGGATCATGCCGCTATGGCAATCCCTGCATGGTTTTCACTGCGGCATGCCCTGATACACCCATTCGATCAGCGCATCCTGCGCCACACCGCCCCGTTCCGCATTGGGATGATTGATGAAGTTGACCAATACCCAGCGTCGGCCCTGTTTGTCGAATACATACCCCGCAAGGCTTCTTGCGCCGGAAAGTGTTCCGGTTTTGAGATGCGCGTGGCCTGCCACGCCATTGTTTTTCGCGCGCGTTTTCATGGTGCCATCCACGGCGGCAATCGGCAACGAGGATTCCAGTTCGGAAAACAGCGGTCCTTGATAGGCCGCCTGCAACAGACGCGCCATGGAAAACGGACTGATGCGCTCAATCCGCGAAAGGCCCGCGCCGTTCTCCAGCACCAGTTCGGGAAAATTCAGCCCCTTGCCGGCCAGCCATTCGCGCACCACGCGTGCGCCCTTTTCTGTGGTCCCCGGCGCGCCGAGTTTTTCCGCGCCCACCGTCAACAATAGCTGGCGCGTCATGACATTGTTGCTCCACTTGTTGATATCCCGAATGATGGTGGCCAGCGGCGGCGAATCCTGTCGCGCAAGCAGGGTCGCGCCGACCGGTGTAGCGCCTTGGGCACTTTGGCCGTTGAGGCTGCCTCCAGACTCCTTCCACAGGCTGATAAAGATGCCCGCCGAGGTCATCGCGGCGTCACCAAGATTGACCGGGTAGCGTTTCTCCACGCATGACCGTGAAAAATTTCCGGTTACCACCAATTGCTGTCCGCCGTTTCCCGAAAGCAGATCAAACCCAGGCCTGCCGTCCTCGTTGCAAACACCATTCGTCAACTGCACCTGGTTAATCAGGCTATAACCGGCAGGCAGTGGATCCGCCACGATCTTTACCCCCGCGTTTCCAGCACTCAGCCGGATCGTCGAGGAATTGAAATTGACCAGCATGGCGGACGGCGCCGTGTTGTAAGCCCGGCGAGGATCGCCGTCAAAGCGCGCCGGATCGATTGACGGAAGATCAAACCAGCTGGCGTCGGCCACGATGTCGCCATCGATGACAGACAAGCCGCCCTGCCGCAGTTCGCGCACCAGCAGCCAGGCACGCTCCAGCGTCAGCGATGGGTCGCCGTAACCCTTGAGATAGAGATTGCCCTGCAATTTTCCCTCTACTGGCGCACGGTCGGCATACACCTCCGTCTTCCAGTTGTAGGCAGGGCCAAGGATGTCCAGCCCCGCATAGGTCGTCAGCAGCTTCATCACCGACGCGGGATTGAACGCGGATTGCGCCTGATGAGCCAGGGCGGGATCAGGTTTGCCCGCTTCCCAGATCACCACCCCGAAACGATTTTCGGGAATGCCCGCGGACTTGAGCGCGCCGCTGATTTGCGGGGGAAAATTCTGCGCGGCCGCCAGCAAGGGCAACACAGCCAGCAGAAATGTGGCGCGGCGAATGAAAAAAAATGGGGCCTTCATCGGCCCCATTATGCGAGCAGTTGCAGACTAGCTCAAATCAT
>CAZVBY010000102.1:0-6813 GCA_964625895.1 uncultured Thiobacillus sp. | reverse complement strand
AAAGACAGCGGACTCGCCATCATCACGGCAGATGGTCTGACCGATGCGGCAATCCAGGCTGTTCAGGCAGCGCAATGAAACGTCTATTAACCACAGGGACACAGAGGTACAGAGTTTTCTCCGGGTTTCTCCGTGTCTCTGTGCCTCTGTGGTGAATGTATGTCAATACTTGTAGATAAAAACACCGGGGTCATCTGCCAAGGCTTTACCGGCAAGCAGGGTACGTTCCATTCGGAGCAGGCGATTGCCTACGGCACGAAGATGGTGGGCGGCGTAACGCCGGGCAAGGGCGGTCAGACGCATCTGGATTTGCCCGTGTTCAACACCGTGAAAGACGCCGTGAGTGAGACCGGCGCCAGCGCCTCGGTAATCTATGTGCCCGCGGCCTTTGCCGCAGACTCGATTCTGGAGGCGGCGGATGCGGGCATCGAGGTCATCGTCTGCATCACCGAAGGCGTGCCGGTGCTGGACATGATGAAGGTCAAAGCCGCGTTGAAAGCCAACGGCGCGAAACTCATCGGCCCCAACTGCCCTGGCCTGATTACTTCGGGCGAGTGCAAGATCGGCATCATGCCCGGCTTCATCCACCAAAAGGGCAAGGTCGGCATCGTCTCGCGTTCTGGCACGCTGACTTATGAAGCCGTATGGCAAACCACCCAGGCCGGGCTGGGACAAACCACCTGTGTCGGCATCGGCGGCGACCCCATCAAGGGGCTGGATTTCGTCGATTGCCTGGAAATGTTCCAGAACGATCCGCAAACCGAAGCCATCATCATGGTGGGCGAAATCGGCGGCACCCGCGAAGAGGAAGCGGCTGAATATATCCAGTCGAATGTCACCAAGCCCGTTGCCGGTTACATTGCCGGGCTGACGGCGCCCAAGGGCAAGCGCATGGGTCATGCCGGCGCCATCATTGCCGGCGGCAAGGGCACGGCAGATGCCAAGATCGCCGCGCTGGAAAAGGCGGGCGTGGTGGTGGCGCGCAGTCCGGCGGGCATCGGCGATGCGATGGTCGAGGCAATCAAGCGCCACATGAAATGATCATCGCGCTTGCTCAACTGAATTTGACGGTCGGCGACCTCAAGGGCAATTCCGACAAGATTGCCGCTGCGGCGCGCGATGCGAAGGCGGCTGGCGCAAGCCTGCTGCTCACGCCGGAAATGTCTATCTGCGGCTATGCGCCCGAAGATCTGGTGCTGCGCGAAGACTTCTGCGCGGCCTGCAATAGCGCCGTAGAGGCGTTGGCAGCTTCGTTTCCGGACATCACGCTTATTGTCGGCTTTCCGCACCGGGTGGGCAAGGACTGCTTCAATGCGGCCGCCGTGCTGCAAGGCGGCAAAATCGCAGCGATTTATCACAAGCAGAAATTACCAAATCATTCCGTGTTCGATGAAATGCGTACCTTCCGGGCGGACGAATTGTCTTGTGTGTTTGTTGTCGATGGCGTCCGCTTTGGCCTGAATATTTGTGGTGATGTCTGGGAGCGCGGCCCGGCGGAAATGGCAGCGGCGGCTGGTGCAACAATACTGCTAGTGCCCAACGCCTCCCCCTACCACTTGAACAAGCGAGCAGAACGACAACGCGTGTGTGGCGAGCGCATCGAGGAAACCCGGATCCCGATGGTGTATTGCAATCTGCTGGGCGGGCAGGATGAACTGGTGTTCGATGGCGCATCGTTTGTCATGGATGGCAAGGGCCAGATCACCCACCAATTTCCGGCGTGGCAGGCAGGTGTTTTTTTCATCGAGATAGAAGATGGGAAGATCAGACCTGGCCAGGTTGCCGCACTCAAAAACGACGAGGCGGATATTTACGAGGCGCTGGTAACGGGCGTGCGGGATTATGTGGAGAAGAATGGTTTTCCCAGCGTAATCCTGGGGCTGTCTGGTGGCATCGATTCCGCGCTGACGCTGGCTGTCGCGGTCGATGCCCTGGGGGAAGACCGGGTACATGCGGTAATGATGCCGTCAGAATTTACCGCCAGCATCAGCCTCGAGGATGCGTTGGAAATGGCGGACATCCTGAAGGTGCAATACAGCGAAATTGCCATCAAGCCAATCTATGATGTCTTCATCGATCAGTTGGCGGATGCGTTTGACCAATTGCCGTTCGATACCACGGAAGAAAACATTCAGGCCCGCGTGCGCGGTACCTTGCTCATGGCCTTGTCAAACAAGTTTGGTCATCTGGTGCTGACGACCGGCAACAAAAGCGAGATGGCCGTGGGCTATGCCACCTTATATGGTGATATGGCCGGAGGGTTGGCCGTCTTGAAAGACGTGCCGAAGACCCTGGTTTATCGGCTAGCCAATTACCGGAATTCGGTTTCACGCGTGATCCCTCAGCGTATTATCGAACGTCAGCCTTCCGCGGAGCTGCGAGCCAACCAGACCGATCAGGATTCGTTGCCACCGTATGACATGCTTGATGCCATCATCGAGGCTTACGTCGAGCGCGACGCCTCCGCCCCGGAAATCTTGGCGCGGGGTTTTGATCCGGCTGTTGTCAGGCGTGTCATCCGCCTGATCAACCTGGCCGAATACAAGCGGCGTCAATCGGCGCCGGGTATTCGCATCACGCCGCGCAATTTTGGCAAGGATCGCCGCTATCCGATAACATCCCGGTATCGACCCGAGGAGAATCTGCAATGAAGAAAATCGAAGCCATCATCAAACCATTCAAACTCGACGAAGTACGTGAGGCGCTGTCCGGAATCGGCGTGACCGGCCTGACCGTCACCGAGGTCAAGGGGTTCGGCCGCCAGAAGGGGCATACGGAACTGTATCGCGGCGCGGAATACGTCGTGGATTTTCTGCCCAAGCTCAAACTGGAGCTTGTGGTGGCCGATCAGCATGCGGAAGGCGCGGTTGAGGCCATCATCAATGCCGCGCGCACCGGCAAGATCGGTGATGGCAAGATTTTTGTGTCGAACGTCGAGCAGGTGATTCGCATCCGTACCGGCGAATCTGGCGAGGCGGCCGTATGAAGTTGCTGGCGAGGGCAAAGTCTTGGTTTGTTTCCCGACAAGGGGTTGGCTGGTTATTTCGGCAAACCTTCAAACATGCGGCACATATTGCGCCAGTGTGAGCCTTCCCGGTAAACACGACCGCAAGAGCCGCATGTGCTGAAACGCTGGTGAAGCGCTCGCACGCTTGGCGGGGGGTCCTCATAAAAACGGAAAGTGGCGTTGACCGCCCGGTTTGATCAAGTCACACCGTTGTCTGGCGCTCACGCTTTACCAGAATTTCCACCAGGCTTTATCGGAAGTGTCCACACCCTGTGAATACTTGCTCTTGGGGTAGTTGAGTTTCAGCACGCGCAGCGCGTCATCTCGCAGATCAGTGATGCCAAGCTTGTCATAGGCCACGGCCATGATCGCCAGCGCCTCTTCAACGGCGGGGGCTTCAGGATAACCGGAAACCACGTTTTTCGCCCGATTGGCAGCGGCGACATAGGCCTCGCGCTTAAGGTAGTACTTGGCGACATGCACTTCATTCAATGCCAGGGAGTTGACCAGGTATTTCATCCTCGCCTGGGCATCGGCGGCATACTTGCTTTCCGGGAAGCGGGTCACCAGTTCCTTGAAGGCTTCGAATGCCTCACGCGCAGCCTTGGGGTCGCGCTCACTCATATCCTGTTTGGAAAACTGCGTCAGCAGGCCTTGTTCCTCGGTAAAGTTGGCCAGACCCTTCAGATAGTACGCATAATCGACGTTAGGGTGGTTTGGGTGCAGTTTGATGAAACGATCGCAGGCAGCAATGGCGGAAATCGGTTCATTGTCCTTGTAATAGGCATAAGCGATTTCCAGTTGGGCCTGCTGGGCGTAGCGTCCATAAGGAAAGCGCGCTTCCAGGGTTTCGAAAAGCTTGACAGCGCGCTCGTAATTGCCGTCGTTGAGGTTTTCCTTTGCTTCGGTATAGAGCTTTTGCGCTGACCAGCCCGCAGTTTCGTCCTTGACCTCAGGCAGAATGCCACATCCAGCCAGGCCAAGACTCAACACGAGCCCTGCCAGGACGGCGCGAATGGATGCGTTCGAGAGTGAAATTTTCAGGAGTTTCAAAGCCAATGACCGACGACGATTTGGATGATGAGGAGGATTATAAGGGAAATTCCCGGCCCGAGCCCTGGCATGGAATCGTACCGGAGGCGCTGGCGGGCGTGCGACTGGATCAGGCGTTGGCCAGTCTGCTACCGGACTATTCGCGCAACCGGTTGCAAAACTGGATTCGAACCGGAAACGTGCTGGTCAATGGCCAGACGGCCGGCGTAAGCGAGAAAGTCTGGGGTGGCGAGGATGTCACTGTTTTCCCGGAGGCGGACCCGTCGACACAGCCCGATGAGCCGGAAGACATACCGCTTAGTGTCATCTTCGAAGACCCCGCCATCCTCGTCATCAACAAGCCAGCCGGGCTGGTGGTTCATCCGGGCAGCGGCAACTACAAGGGTACGCTGCTCAACGCATTGCTGCATCGAACACCAGGGGCGGCGGAATTGCCGCGCGCCGGTATTGTGCACCGGCTGGACAAGGACACTTCCGGCTTGATGGTGGCGGCCAAGACACTCAAGGCGCACACGGATCTGGTAAGGCAAATGCAGGCTCGGACCGTCAAGCGCGAATATTACGCGCTGGTGCAGGGAGAGATCGATCGGCCTGGCACCGTTGATGCACCCCTGGCACGCGATCCCATCCATCGCACCCGGCGTGCGGTACACCCTTTGGGTAAGCGGGCGGTGACACACTATGCCATCGAAGAACGATTTCCCAGCGCGACGCTTTTGCGGTGCAGTCTGGAGACCGGACGCACGCATCAGATTCGGGTGCATATGAAACATATCGGCCATCCGTTGGTGGGCGACAAAACCTATTCCAATGTGCGGCGCGGCCGTGGCATGGGCTTTCCGCGCCAGGCGCTGCACGCTTACCGGCTTGCGCTGGATCATCCCTATACCCGGGAGCGCATGGAATGGGTGGCGCCGCTGCCACATGATTTTGAAGCCTTGTTGGAAGTCATGCGGGCGGGGGGCACCTGGGGGGCATAACTGATACCAGGCCGGGTATCATCTCATCATGCAGTGCATTCATCCTGACTGGCCCGCACCCGACAGCATTCGTGCGTTGGTTACCACCCGCGCCGGGGGTGTCAGTCAATCTCCTTATGCCAGCTTTAATCTGGCCAGCCATGTTGGTGACGCGCCTGACGCCGTGACAGCCAACCGGGGCAGGTTGCGCGAGCACTGCCCGACCGAGCCTGTTTGGCTCAACCAGGTTCATGGCAGCACGGTTGCTTTATTGGACCGTTTGAACGGTATCCAAACCTCGCTGGTCGACGCGGATGCCAGCGTGACTTTCGAACGCGGCATAGTCTGCGCGGTGCTGACCGCGGATTGCCTGCCTGTGTTGTTTTGTGACTGCAAGGGTACTCGGGTTGGCGCCGCCCATGCGGGTTGGCGTGGACTGGCAGGCGGTGTGCTGGAAGCGACCGTTAAGGCCATGCAATGCGAGCCGGGCAATTTGCTTGCTTGGCTGGGTCCGGCAATCGGGCCGCAAGCCTTCGAAGTTGGCGACGAGGTCCGCGAGGTTTTTATGCGTGATTTGCCGCAAGCCGAATCGGCATTTGTCAAGAGCCAGACTGGAAAATGGCTGGCGGATATCTACAAACTGGCGCGGTTGCGGCTTGCCCGGGCAGGTGTTGACTGCGTGCACGGCGGGGGCGCGTGCACTTATACGGATCGGGAGCAATTCTATTCATATCGACGCGACGGCGTCACGGGACGCATGGCTGCATTGATCTGGCGAAGCGAATCAGGGTGATCCTTTATAATCACGGGTTTTTCCCTGCCTAACGACCCGATGTCCGCCCTGACCTGGATTCTTACCGCCACCCTGCTGGGCGGCGTGCTCAGCGTACTGCTGGCGGGGGTGTTTGCCTATGCCGCGCATCCCTCCTGGGTGTCGCGTCTGGTCAGTTTTGCCGTGGGTACGCTGCTGGGCGCGGTGTTTCTGGAAGTGTTGCCCCACGCGCTGGAGCATGGCGGCGCAGAGCCGGTGGCGGCGACAGTACTGGCCGGGGTGCTGGGTTTTTTTGTGCTGGAAAAACTGGTGATCTGGCGGCATTGCCACCATGAAACCTGCGAAGTGCACGGCATAGATGCCATGCCGCCTGAGCATTCACTTAGCCACGCACACGGTCATGCGCATGAGCACGCGGGCGCGCATGGCGGCGACCGCCGCGCCGGCATCATGATTCTGGTGGGGGACACCTTCCACAATTTTGTCGATGGCGTGTTGATCGCTGGCGCGTTTCTGGCAGACACGCAACTGGGCATCGTCACCGCGCTGGCCATCATCGCGCACGAACTGCCGCAGGAAGTGGGCGATTTTCTGGTGCTGCTGCATTCCGGTTTCAGCAAATCGCGCGCGCTGCTGTTCAATCTTTTAAGCAGCGCGGCCATGGTGGCGGGAGGCTTGCTGGGCTATGTGGCGTTGCAGGGCATGACCGAGCTGACGCCCTATCTTCTGGGCATTGCCGCCGCCAGCATGATTTATGTGGCCGTGGCCGACCTGATTCCCGGTCTGCACAGGCGGCCGGAATTATCGGCCACGCTGGAGCAGGTGCTACTCATCGGCGCTGGCATCAGCCTTATTGCCCTCATCGGCGGATTCGGCCATGCGGCGGTTCATTGAGCGGCGCGGCGTGTCCAGCAGATAGACCACCAGCGCGATGCCCGCGCCGCCAAACAGCAGAATCATCACGCCATTGAAAATCGATTCTGACGTGATGACCATCATCATCAAAATGTAGAGCAGGGCTA
>CAZVBY010000101.1:0-6815 GCA_964625895.1 uncultured Thiobacillus sp. | reverse complement strand
CCCATTCTCTGTTAGCAGAAAAGAGGGAAATTATTTCGGAACAGTTCCTAAGCGCGATGCTAGAGACGCTACCGCCCTGATCTGCACCGATCTTAAATCTGATGAGCTGTGATTATTTTCTGACAAGATGCTGTAATTTACACTTGATTGGCATGAATTACAAAAATTAATTGCACATTAAGCATCATTACATGCAATTATTTGCGTCTGTTTGCACTTTCATGAGGATGCCATGCTGGCGTTTTGGAACACCATCCTGTTTTCGCTGTCGGTCACGGGGCCAATTTTTATGTTGCTGGCGTTGGGGGCATGGCTACGCCAGCGGCTTACTATCAACGATGCTTTTATTGAAGTAGGTTCACGCTTGGTGTTTACTTGGGCATTGCCTGCGCTGCTGTTTGTCAGCATTGCCAAAACCCACATTGATGCGACCACCAATTTCCCGCTGATCGCGTATGGCTTGGTGGCGATGCTGGTCTTGTTTTTGTTGACGGAACTCTTGGTACATTTCGCGGTGCAGCCGCCGCAAGATCGCGGCGTGGTGGTGCAGGGTATTTTTCGTTCCAATATGGCAATTATCGGGCTGGCGTATTGCGTGAATGCGTATGGCGAGGTGGCGTTGGTCGCGGCGTCGTTATACGTGGGGATTTTGAGCATTTTGTTCAATATTCTGGGCGTGATTACCTTGAGTCGTTCTTTGCACAAACACCAAGGCGTGGGGCGGATGTTGCGCAATATCGTCACCAATCCATTGATTATCGGCATTGTATTGGCATTGCCGTTTGCCTGGTGGGATGTGCGCCCGCCTGCGCTCGTGATGAAAGCCGGTGAAACCTTGGCGGATATGACCTTGCCCTTGGCGTTGCTGTGTACCGGCGCATCTTTGGATTTTCATACCCTGAAACAGGAATTCAGTAACACCGTACTGGCGAGTCTGAGTAAGTTGGTGGTGATTCCGTTCTTGTTTACGCTGGGTGGCTGGTGGTGGGGCTTTCGTGGCATGGATTTGGGCATTCTGTTGCTGATGTCGTCCGCACCCACGGCGGCTGCCAGTTACGTGATGGCGCGTGCGATGGGCGGCAATGCCACACTCGCGGCGAATACCGTGGCGTTGACGACCTTGGGTTCCTTGCTGACCACGAGTGTGGGAATCGTGGTGCTGCAAGGACGCGGCTTGATGTGAGAGGCGACGAGCGTTACGCAAATAACGGGTCAGCCACGCCCGCCTCAAAAAAGCCTTTGGCACGGAGCAGGCAGGAATCGCATTGCCCGCAGGGTTTGCCGTCATCACCGGGGTCGTAGCAACTGCTAGTGAGGCTGTAGTCTACGCCAAGTTTCATGCCCTTGATGATAATGTCGGCTTTGCTCATCTGAATTAACGGGGCGTGGATGGTGAGTTTATTGCCCTCAACCCCGCTTTTGGTGGCAAGGTTTGCCAACGTTTCAAACGCGCTGATGAATTCCGGGCGGCAATCGGGGTAGCCGGAGTAGTCGAGTGCGTTGACCCCCAAGAAGATGTGCTTGGCGTGCAGTACTTCTGCCCAGCCGAGCGCAAACGAGAGGAAAATGGTATTGCGAGCGGGAACGTAGGTGATCGGGATGTCAGTTTCCATTTCGGCGGTGGCGCGTCCCTTGGGAACCGCAATATCAGACGTCAACGCTGAACCACCAAAAGCACGCAGGTTGATGTCAGCAATGACGTGTTCTTTGACCTGCATCGCCGCCGCAACGCGCTGTGCGGAAGCGAGTTCGACGCTGTGACGTTGCCCGTAGCGGAATGAGAGTGCGTAGGGTTCATAGCCTTGCGCTTTGGCAATGGCGAGGACAGTAGTGGAATCGAGTCCGCCGCTGAGAAGGATGACTGCTTTATTCATGGGTTGATGGGGGTTCGGCTTGAGATCAAGCGGGAATTATGGCGCAGGCGTGGGCGAGGCGCTATGTTTACGTGATGCTTTCTGACAACGCATTTGCCTAAGTGGGTTAACTCGGCTCCCACTTTGTTTTTGTGTGTGGAGGGGGTACTCTGTCAGTCAATATCAAAAAGGTTGAAGTGGAGACATGGGATGGGAGCGCGGAAGTTTGCGACAGTTGACGATTTGCTATTTGCTGATACAACCGATGGGCGTATTGAGCTGATCAATGGTGAAATCGTGAAACGCCCGATGGCGCGGTTTGCCCATGCACAGGTGCAGTCCGGGCTTTCTGATGAAGTTTCCCCCTTCAAGCGTCGCAAAGGTTCCGATGGCTGGTGGATCGTCACGGAAATCAGCGTGCGTTACAGCGAACACCACTGCCCAACCCATGACCTTGCTGGGTGGCGTAAGCAACGTGTGCCTAATCCGCCGGAGGGTGTGGTGGAGGTTTTACCTGACTGGGTGTGTGAAATTACCTCGCCGGGGCATGAAAGCAAGGATTTGGTGATGCACCTGATGCGCTTGCAGGTGTACCAAGTGCCTTATTATTGGGTGATTTCCCCGGAGACTAAAACCCTGATTGCTTATGAGTTGGTGGGGGAGCATTACCGGGTGGTGTTTTCCAAAGAGTGTACGGCAGGTGAGGATTGCCAGCGGGTGTTTATTCCGCCGTTTGCCGAGCTGGGGATTGATTTAGGGTATGTGTTTGGGGTGGAGGGGTAATCCTTTCGTTCCACGAATCCTAGTTTAAGACAGTCATGCCCAGTTGATAGGAGATGCTATCATGTCGATAGCTGAATTACTGCCCTCTGTGGCTTCACAGGCGCGGTCTATGCCTTTTACGATGCGAATGATCAATACCATGAAGGTGTTCGCAAGATTGTGATGCAACAGTCAGGGAATATTATTATTCCCGACCTGATTTTGGTCGAGATTGACTATTTGCTGGGCAAGTTTTTGGGTATTGGTGCTGAATTGGACTTTTTGCAGGATGTCGTCAATAGTGTGTATCGTCTGCACCGTTTAGATGCGGCGGCAAGCTCAACAAGCCCTTACGGTTATTGCCTGTTGATGGTGCGTGATACGGTTTCCATACTACGTTGCCTGCGATGTGGGCTTTGCCTTTGTTCCAGATATTGGCGTTGACGTAACGCCAGCCGTGGCGTTCGAGTACGGGGTGGACGGTTGCCCAGCCGATTTCGGAGTTCCAAAACCAGAGGGTGGTTTGTGCGGTTGCGTGTTGGCTCCATGCCTGAATGTGCGGTTCGTACCAGTCGGCGATGCCGAGGTGGTCGGAGGTGTCGCCTTCAAATCCGAGGATGCCATACGCGCCGTCCGAAACGATCACGGTTGGGGTGTCCCATTGGGCGTAATGGTCGAGGCTGTTACCGAGGTGGAGGCTGATTTGCCCGTCCGTCCAATGCGTGTGGGTGGGAAGGCTATCGAGGGTGACAGCTTTGCCGCGCCCGACTGTGCCGGGGGAGGGGGTGTTTTTTGCCTTGAGTGCTACCGATGCGGACATAAACCAACGCCAAAAATCTTGTTGGGGGTAGGATAGCATAGGGCGGGTGTTGAGGGATGAGGTGCGCATAAATACGATAGCCTACGTGGTTTTGTTTTTATGTAGGCAGTGGGGTAAGCTGTGAAATGTCGTAACGATTGACGGACATAAGCCATGACCACTCTTGCAGTTGATTTGCCAGCAGAAGTTTTTTCTGCCTTGAAGCGTTCGCCACCGAAATTCCTCAAACAAATGCGTCTTGCGGCGGCTATCCATTGGTATGCGGCGGGTCAGGTGTCGCAGGAAAAAGCGGCTTTGATCGCAGGGCTTGACCGTGTGGATTTTCTGGCGGCATTGGCGGCGGAACAAGTTGAAGTGTTCGCCGTGGATATGGATAGCCTCAAGCGGGAACTGGAGCATGGTTAAACAGTCGATAATCGACCATTATTTGAGAGTTTGTGGCATAGGATGGCATTGGTAAGGCTATGTTAGAAGCTCTCAATCATGATTATCAGCGTGAGGTACGTCAGCAGCTATCCAATGCCCAACGTAGCCAGCTAGGCCAATACATGACCTCCGCTGCCATTGCCCGCTTCATGGCTTCGCTGTTCGATTACCCGGAACAAGCTCGCTTGCTGGACGCAGGTGCGGGCACGGGTTCACTCACCGCCGCTTTTCTGGATGCAGCCCTACACCACGGTACGAACACCGAAGTGGATGTATGGGAAATCGACCCCACTTTACGCAGTTACCTGCAAACCACGCTGGAACAATACACCCAACGTGGGCAAGGGTGTATCACTTCCCATCTACACCCCGTTGATTTCATCGAAGACATCAGCTTTGCCGCACAAACAGGCATGGGCAAACGTTATACCCACGCCATCCTCAATCCGCCCTACAAGAAGATCAACAAGCAGTCCCGCCACTGTCAGCTCTTGCGCAAAGCCGGGATTGAAACCGTCAACCTTTACACCGGCTTTGTCGCCCTCGCCATTCTGCTGCTGGAAACCGGCGGCGAACTGGTTGCTATCATCCCGCGCTCATTCTGCAACGGCAGCTACTACCGCCCATTCCGTGAACTGCTGTTGAAACAGTGTGCCATCCGCCACATCCACCTATTTGAAAGCCGCAGCAAAGCCTTCGGTGCAGACGACGTATTACAAGAAAACATTATTATCCATTTATTCAAAAACGTGGAGCAAGGGCAAGTCACTGTCTCGACTTCACACGATGCCCGTTTTGATGACTATCAGGAAACCTGCTTTGCCTTTGCCAACATCGTAAAACCGGGCGATACCGAGCAATTCATCCACATCCCGACTACCCTTGCCGCTACCGACATTCCCGCCGTTAGTACTCATTCATTGATAGAATTGGGACTGGAAGTTTGCACCGGCCCCGTAGTTGATTTCCGCCTGAAAGAATGCTGGAGCACACAACCCGGCAACAACACCGTGCCGCTGCTCTACCCCCACCATTTCAGCACTGGGCAACTGGTTTGGCCTAAGCCACACAAGAAGCCTAACGCCTTGCACCTCACCCCAGCCACCCGCAAATGGCTGATGTCTAACGGGCATTACGTGCTGGTCAAACGTTTCTCCTCCAAAGAAGAACGCCGACGGGTAGTGGCTTATCACTTGACACCGGAAATGCTGGGTAGAGAACTGATCGGCTTTGAAAATCACTGGAATATCTTCCACATCGGCAAAGCAGGGCTGGATGCAACGTTGGCAAGCGGTTTGGCAACCTTCCTCAATTCGACTGTGCTGGATGATTGGTTTCGCGTATTTTCTGGGCATACTCAAGTCAATGCCACTGACTTACGCACCTTGCGTTACCCCAGTCTCGCCCAATTGCGGGTACTCGGCGAACGTGCCGCCAGCTATGCCAGCCTTGACCAAACCACCATCGACCAACTGGTTGCAGCCCTATGACCACACAGCAACAACGCATCAACGAGGCATTACACATCCTCCAGGTCTTAGGAATGCCGAAAGAGCAACTCAACGAACGCACCGCCATCACCTTGTTGGCACTGCTAAATCTGCCTGTGGACATAGCGTGGCAACAAGCCAGCAACCCGCTACTTGGCATCCGCGCCATTCTGGATTTTGCCCGTCAAAAGATGGAACGCAACTACGCTGAAAACACCCGTGAAAGTGTGCGTAAATACAGCGTCAAACAATTGGTAGCGGCAGGTATTTTGTTACACACCCCGGACAAACCCGACCGGGCAGTAAACAGCGCGGACAACTGTTATCAAATCGAGGAACAAGCACTCGCTCTGTTCCAACAGTTTGGCACAAAAGATTGGGATGCCGCTTTAGGCAACTATTCGGCGCAACGGCAAACACTGGCTGATCAGTTTGCGCGTCACCGTGATATGCAGCGCATTCCTGTTGCTATCCGTCAGGATCACACCATCACTTTGAGTCCGGGTGCACATTCCGATTTGATCCGTCTGATTATCGAAATGTTTGCACCCCATTTTGTACCCGGCGGTGAACTGGTTTACGTGGGTGATACGGGCAGCAAATGGGGCTATTTCAATGAGCCGCTATTGCAGTCTTTGGGTATCGTCATCGGCAACCACGGCAAAATGCCGGATGTGGTGCTGTATCATCGTGACAAAAACTGGTTGGTGTTGGTCGAGGCTGTCACCAGTACTGGCCCGGTCGATGGTATCCGCCATGCCGAACTTGCCGAATTATTCAAAGCCAGTACCGCAGGCTTGGTGTACGTGACCGCATTCCCCGACAGGGGCGAAACCATGCGTAAGTTCTTGTCAGTCGTGGCATGGGAAACAGAAGTCTGGTGTGCCACTGATCCTTCCCACCTGATTCATTTCAATGGCGTGCGGTTTTTAGGGCCGTATGCAAGCTAGAGGGGAGGATTACCCAATCTCCCCCATCAACTTCACAACCCACTCCTCCCGCTCTTCCACCGTCGGGAGTTCAATCTCAAACCGCAACTTATCCTGCCTATCCAGCTTAAACACCCACGGGCGTTTCTGGATCAGGGTAATCACCTTCATCGGGTCAATATTCGGTTTGTCGTCAAAGATCATCCGCCCGCCCTTGGCGTTCACGTCCAGCTTGCGGATGCCCAAGCCTTGCGCAATCAGTTTCAGCCGCGTGACGCTGAACAGCGTCTTGGTTTGTTCCGGCAGCAACCCGAAGCGGTCGATCATTTCCACCCGCAATTCGTCGAGTGCTGCCTGCGACACCGCGCTGGCAATGCGTTTGTAGAGGATCAGGCGGCTATGCACATCCGGCAAATAATCGTCGGGGATCAGCGCAGGCGCACCCAATTCCACCGTAGTACGGCTGGTGGTGCGCGGGTCGATGTCCGGCACTTTGCCCGACTTCAACGCCTTCACCGCCCGTTCCAGCAGGTCG
>CAZVBY010000100.1:0-6830 GCA_964625895.1 uncultured Thiobacillus sp. | reverse complement strand
GTATTTCCGCCTGGCTGCCGCTCACACACGCCATCGAAATCGCCCGGCCGCTGGTCAATGGCGTGGTGCCGGTTGATTGGCCGGTTCGCGTCGGTTTGCTGATATTGTGGGGGTTTGCCGGATTCTGGTTATCGCTGGGCTTAACGCAAAGACGGTTGCTTCGATAGTTGCATTGTTTCGATCCCGCCCAATTCAGCCTTTACGGAAAAAACATTTTTGCGCGGTTGCGTTCCAGCCAGACACGACCGGATGAAAGGCGGTTTGCATTCTCCCGACAGAGGCATGGACAAGCCCTTTTCATCCAACAGCGTTTTACGTGCGGTAGAGCCCTGACCGGCTTTTTGCATGGGTTTTGCAGGGATGGCGCCACAACCTGGCAATGCACAACCCGGCTCTTTCATCTCAGGCGGCAGCGCCAGGCCGGATGGGCAGGTTTGGCCTGCCGCGCCTGCCTGAGCCGGGATTTCCTGCTCCAGGATACCGCGCTTCAATTCTCCAAACGCGCTCAACATCCTTGCATTGGCCGCCAGCTCCTGTACCCGGTTCTCGGTCAAATCGGTCAGCGCCTGAAAACGATCCAGACGGACCGCGATCAAGTCAAGCAAGCTCCTGCGTCCGGCATCAAATTGCAGATCGTAGGCCGCGACGACGATATTGGCCGCCTGGGCGCGCTCAAGGTATTTTTGCTTCAGTTCGACGGTTTCCTTCCACAGCGCCCAGGCCTGGCCCAGCTCGGCCTGAAGTCTGAGAAGAATGGAATCGGTTTCTGCCTGTGCCGCCGTTTTCCTGAATTCCGCCTGCCGTTTCCTGCTATAGCTGGCCCCGCCCAGCGGCAATTGATAATTCAGTTGAATCGCCTGATTTTCCACCGCATCCGTCAAGGTTGGCGGATTGATCTCGGAATTCAAACGCTTGCGGAATTCCAGATCAATGCTGGGATATAGCGCTCCGGCCGCCACACCGACTTCCTCGCCTCGCGCGGCAACCCGCTCACGCGCGGCCTTGAGCCTGGGGCTGCCCTGTGCAAGCTTCTCCAGCAGGCTTTCCATGGATTGCTCCGCATCCAGCAGCTTGAACGAGGGCAAACTCATCGCCTCGGGCGTCTGACCGGTCAGCATGCGGAATCGATGTTCGACAGCTGATAACTGGCTTTGCGATTGGGCGAGCAGCCTTTCTGCCTGGATCAGGCTGGCCTTGGCCTGGCTTGCGTCCGCGACAGGTATACGGCCCGCCCGAACGCGACGATTGATTTCATCGGACAAACGCATTTGATCCGCCACGAACGACTGGCTCAAATCAACAAGACATCGCAAGCGCAAGACTTCGATGTATACCAGCGTGACATCGAGCGCGACACGTTCGTGCGCCTCGTTCAGATCTGCCTCGGCTGCCAGACTGTCGTGCCTTGCCACCTGCATGCCGTGCTTGTCAGACAGGCCGCGGAACAAATTCCAGCGCAACGAGGCATCGATTCGCCGCACATTGCGGTCCAGCGGAATGCCGCTTTGTTCATCCTCACCTTCGCTCGCCTGCCCGGACAAGCCCAGTACCGGATAAAAGCCCGAGCGCGCCTGGATGATGGACTCGCGGCTGGCATTCAGCAGGGCCTGGCTGGACAACACGTCCGGATGTTGCTGCAAGACCTGCTCCAGCACCCTGTTCAATGGTGCTGCCTGTGCCGGCATGGCATAGGCGGCCAGCATGGCCACCACAATATGCTGGATAAACAGCGGCAAACGGTAGGTTATTTCCATCACCGCTCCCGCAGAGACTTATCCAGCGTTTTGACAACCGGCTTCAGCAGGTATTCCATCACGCTGCGCTTGCCGGTGCGGATGCTTGCATCCGCCGCCATGCCGGAGGAGATGGTCAGCTTCTCCTCGGGTTTGCCCAGATAATTGCGGCTGGTTTCCAGGAACACCTCGAAGTATTGTTCCTGTTTGCGCTCGTCGAGAATCGCATCCGCCCCTACTCTCACCACCTTGGCATCCAGACTGCCGAAAATCGAGGAGTCATAGGCGGATATCCTTACTATCGCCGATTGACCGGGATGAATGAATGCGATATCCGAGGGTTTGACCCGGGTCGAAATCAACAAGGTGTCTTTCACCGGAACCAGTTCCATGATGGTTTCGCCCGCCTTGGCGACCCCGCCCACCGTGCTGATCAGCAGACGGTTGACCACGCCATCGGATTGCGCGCGGATTTCACGCCGGGCCACGCGATCCTGGCTGGCGGTGATTTTTTCGGAGAGCGCCGCCAGTTCGGATTCGAGCTGACTGCGCTCGCGGCTGGCTTCCGCGCGGTACCGTGACGTCACCTCGGCCGCGCGGGATTTCGCTTCCTGTATCGCGGCCTGAATTCTCGGAACGGAAATTCTGGCTGCTTCCAGATCGCCTTGCAGGCGCGTCACTTCAAGCTGGGCCCGCAGAAAATCGGCGCGCGCGCCCGCGCCCTGTTCCAGCAGGCTTTGCTCGATGGCGAGCGATTCGCGAGCCTGGCCAAGCATACTGGCCAGCGAAGCGGTGCGCGACCGCGCTTCCGCCAGTTCCTCCTGACGCTGGGCGATTTGTCGCTGGGCGGTTTCCAGCAAGGTTTCGCGCTCGCTCAGCCGGGTCAGCCACAGGGTATGCTGCTCGGCCACAAGATCCGGTGCGTTTTTGCGAATTTCATCCGAGAAAGCGGGTTGACGTTGATTCAGTTCCGCATCCAGACGGGCAATGGCGGCTTCCTTCGCCCAGCGGTTTTGCCGGCCTTCGCCTAGTTCCGCATCGTATTGCAGGTTTTCCACATAGGCGAGCAGTTCCCCCTTCTTCACCTGCTGCCCCTCGCGCACGGCGATATTGCGAACGATGCCCCCCTCCAGGCTCTGAACAAGCTGAATACGGCTGGACGGAACTACCTGGCCCATGGCTTGTACGGAGATATCAAGTTTGGCAAATGCCATCCAGAGCAGCGCCAGCAAGAGCAACACGGCCAGCGCCCCTACAAAAATCATGGCAGCCAGCCTGGGACCCCTATCCAGATCATGATGAAAAAACGGCGTATTCATGCTGCTCCTCCGTCCGGCTTAGACGCCAGTGCCTGCAGCCGCTTCAAAACCTCGTCACGCGGCCCATCCAGCATGACGCGGCCCTGATCGAGGACAACCAGCCTGTCCACCAGCGGCAGCATCGCCATGCGATGCGTCACCAGCAGCAGGGTGATGTCTTGCATGCCCCGCAGGTTGCGGATCAACAGGTTTTCGGTGGCCGGATCCATCATGCTGCTGGGCTCGTCCATCAGCAGCAATCGAGGACGCCGCGCCAGCGCCCGGGCGATGGCCACGGCCTGGCGCTGCCCGCCGGAAAGCCGCTCGCCTCGCTCGCCAACTTCCGTAGCCAGGCCTTGAGGAAATTGCGCCAGGCTCTCTTCAAGGCAGGCCAGCTTCACCGCTTCCAGCAACTGCGGGTCGCTCACATCGTTGGCGCCCAGCAGGATGTTTTCCTTGATGTCGCCATGGAAGAGGGTCACATCCTGCGGCACATAGCCGATTTGACGGCGCAGGCTCAACGGGTCGATTTGCCCGACAGACAGGCCGTCAATGAGCACGGCGCCTTGTTCCGGCGAGTAGATATTCAGCAGCAAGCGCATCAGCGTGCTTTTGCCCGAGCCGATGCGGCCAATGAAACCGATTTTCTCCCCCGGCTGGATCTTCAGGTTGACACTCCGCAAAAGCGGAGGTGAGTTCGGATACGCAAACTGGACATCGCGCAATTCGATATGCCCCTTCAACGCGGGCAAATGTAGATTCCCAGCGCCGCCGTCGACAGGAGACTCCATGACCTTGTCCAAAGCGTGCAAGGCAATTTTGGTTTGCTCCCAGCGGATCATCAAGCCGGCGATCTGCGAAGCCGGCGCGACCGCGCGCCCCGCCAGCATGGTGATGGCGATCAGCTGGCCCAGCGTCATTTCGTTGGCCGACACCTGCATGGCGCCGAACATGACCAGCAGAATAGTGGTCAACCCTGTCAGCATGGCGACAGTGTTATTGCCTAAGGCGGCGATTTCACGCATCTTCAGCCCATTGTTGGCCAGCATGACGGTCAAGCCTTCCCATTTGCGGCGAGCCCAGGCTTCAGCGCCCAAGCCCTTGATGGTATCCAGGCCATTCATGACTTCAAACAGATGGGCCGTGCGCGCGGCCGATTCCTTCATGTTGTCATTGATGACGCTGCCCAGTGGCTTGCGTATCGTCCATGCCACGCCAAGCGCGAGCGGAATCAGGATGACTGGCACCAGCACCATCCAACCGCCCAGTAGCGCTATCACGGCCAGAAACAGCAGCATGAAAGGCAGATCGCCCAGCAAGGTCAGCGTGGTCGAGGTAAAGAAATCCCTGACAGTCTCGAAATCCCGCACCACATTGGCCAGCACGCCTCCCGAGGCAGGACGGCTTGCTGCGCGCAGCCTTAGACTATGCGCGAAAATATTACTGGACAGCGCCACATCCGCCTTGCGTGCCGCCGCTTCCAGCAAGTAACTTCGCAACAGCTTGTTAACGAGATCGAATATCGTTACGGTCACCACCGCTGCGGTCAGTACCCACAAGCTGTCCAGCGCATGGTTGGGTATGACGCGGTCGTAAACCGCCATGGTGTAGAAGGGAATGACAATCGCGAGTAGATTGATGAGCGCCGTGGCCAGCAAGGCCCATGTATAAATTTGCTTGTTGGCTTGAAATACATCCCAAAACCATCGGCGCGGCTTGGGCAGGTGATATAGCAGGCTGCGAACGTCGAAATGAAATACAGGGCGGACGAAATTCCAACGGCCTGGATATTCCGAGGCAAGCTTCTCCGCTTCCAGCCAGTTGCTGCCGCTCACGCCTGGTACAACACATTCGAACCGGTTCCCTTCTCGGTGCATGACTGCAATCGATTCCCCGCTGTCGCAAAGAATCAGTGCTGGCAGCATGGAGGCTCTTACCTGTTCTCCACTTAAATCCGAGGGCGTTACTGCCAGGCCGGCCCGCGCGGCGCATTCGGCCAGCTCGTTTTCCGTGATGCGTCCTTCGGGCAAGGGAATTCCCGCCACGAGTTGCCCTGCTTCCATGGGGCGGCCATGATGCCGGGCAAGAAACAGGAGGGAATCCAGCACGGCATCGTTATTGGCGGTAATGGCCGAGCCAGGATTTGATTGCATATTCATAAGATTTTGACTGAACCGGTTGTTTGCCCCTGAGGCTGAAATTACAGCAAAACTTGTGCCCGGCATTTTCCTTCGATTTTTTGATTCAGCACAGGTGAGCCTGATAATTTCACAGCGCTCAAATCATCCACGGCCGTCAGGTGCCCGGAAACCGCGCCCAGTCAATAAAATTATTAATCCCGGTTGCCATTGGGCCGGCTTCGAGTGCTTGAAGTCGATTCACAAAACAGAAAAAGGGGGCATTGCTGCCCCCTTGAATTTCACTGCTTGCGCCACTCAGGACATCATGCAGCCGCCTGATCGTACAGATCGGCCATCTGCTTCATGGCATCAACAGAGGAAGATCCGCTGGCGGCACAGTCGATTGGTGCTGCAACGCATGCACCGCCCAAGCCAGGAATGGCGCCATCGCTACCAAGCAAGTCCGCAATGCTGGGCAATTCGACACCCGCCGCAGCCGCATCCGCCGCGGACACGTTGAAGTAAACGTCGATCATGTCCACTACGCTGCCATTGGCCAGGGTGGCGCTGCTGCGCTCCAGATGCAGGTTGCCGTTGGCGTCCACGAAGGGCAGCTCGGTAAAGCCGACCGCCAGGCTTGCCACACCCGCCTCGGCCAGACTCATCAGCTCGCCGGCGTCGGTCTGGTGGTTGCCGTTGGCGTCCTGCCACACCTTCAGGCTGGCGAAGCCGGCATCGGCCGCATCGACCCTGCCGTCGCCGTTGCTGTCGTAGCTGGCCAGCTTGGCGAAACCGTCGCCCTTGCTGGTGCCGCCAAACAGTTCGGCGATGCTGTCGATCTTGCCATTACCGTTGCTGTCGACGGCCAGGAAGCCGTCTCCACCCGATAACCAGCCTGACTGAATCGGCATACCGTTACCGAACAAATCGAAACTGCCTTGCGCATCGGCACGCGATACAGTTTGTATGCCATTCCCGTCCAGATCGATTGCAATGGGTGTCACGACCTTGTCATTGGTATAGACCGTCAGGCTTTGCACCTTGAAGTAATCATCCGGAGTGGTATCCGAGGTACTGGCTGCAATCACCAGAATATTGCCTTCACTGGCACCGGCATTCAGATCAGCCCAGCGGGTTGTGCTCAAGTTCGTGTTATTGTTTTCCTTGAGCATGCCTGCAAGCAGAGAATCACTCAGGTTGGTAAGGGACGTGGAGGATGTTCCGATCCACGCCGTGAGATCGCTGTCGCCAGAAACATATCCCAGGAAAGCCTTGTCCACCACGACATTCTGGGAGAACTGGTAGATGATGTAATTGACTCGGCCAACGTTATCGACAGTATGCGTATTGCCTGATCCGGCACCCTCGGCACGGTCGGTCACGCCATGCCCGCCACCGTAGGTACCAAGCCATGCCGTTTCCCATTTGACATTCCCATTGCCGTCAACATGGCGGCTCACCGCGCTCGCCGTAACCGTAATGCCATTGACAGTGTAGGTGCGAACATTGCCATCCGCGCCGTCCGTGGCCGAACTTCCATTGAAGTTGAACGTACGAGTAACCTGGGTGACATTGGGTGCGAAACCTGCGTCCCAGCTCACGTCGTTTTCGCCAGCGGACAATGTGGTCAACGCCGTCATGCCCGTAAAAATCTATAAAGCTGACCCGGGCAGGTTGCT
>CAZVBY010000099.1:0-6877 GCA_964625895.1 uncultured Thiobacillus sp. | reverse complement strand
CTGCGGGCGCAGGGAGTTCCTGCGGTGGGTCGTTGCTTTGATGTCGCAGAGTCGTCAGAATGGTGTCGTTACCCAAGCCGAGCGTGGCAGGGATTGAAGGCGTTCGGAGTGTATAACATGGAAAATTTACTAACTAACCCCGACTTACTCGTTCAAATTCGCCAACTGATCGAATCTGCTAAAACCCAAGCTGTGGCGGCGGTGAATGCTGAAATGACCCTGTTGTACTGGCGGATAGGGCAGCGTATTAACAATGAAGTCTTGGGCGGTGAGCGGGCAGAGTACGGCGAACGCCTGATCTTGAACCTTTCTCGGCAATTGAGCTGTGAATACGGGCGTGGATTTACCGAAAAAAACCTGCGGCGCATGATGCAATTTGCACAGGCATTTCCTGATGAACAAATTGTCGTATCACTGATACGACAATTGAGTTGGACTCACATTCTCGCATTATTACCGCTCAAACAACCGCTACAGCGCGAGTTTTACGCGGAAATGTGCCGTGTGGAACGCTGGAGTGTGCGTACTTTACGCCAACGAATTGATTCCATGCTGTACGAACGCACGGCACTATCCCGCAAACCCGATGAACTCATTTCACAAGAGCTGGCAATCCTGCGTGATGCTGAAAAGATGTCACCTGATCTATTGCTCCGCGACCCTTATCTGCTGGATTTTTTGGGCTTGCAGGACACGTTTCTGGAAAGTGATCTCGAACATGCCAACTATGAAAATATCCATCATTATACCGCTAGCCCCCGCTGATACGAGCTGGCAGGTATTGCTGGAAGATCTGGCGCAACTGGCAGCGCAGGCGGTGTTAACGGATACCGAAATCCTGTTCGTTGCGGCGAAACAATCCGACTTGAATGCGATCAACCGCGCTTTAAACCATTATCCGCCAGCCGCCTTGCAGCAACAAATTCGCACGGTACAGGCGGGGCATAGCCGCGCCACCGCGATGAATGCGGGGGCGAGTGTGGCGCAGGGCGAGTATTTGTGGTTTGTTCATGCGGATTCACGCCTGCAAGGGCAGCATGTGGCTTCCTTGCTGAAGTCGATACAACGCTTCCCTCACGCCTTGCATTATTTCAACTTGCGCTTTTATGGTCATCCGCTGATGGGGTTAAACGCCATCGGGGTGTGGATACGCTCGCATTGGTTGAGTAATCCGTTTGGTGATCAAGCACTGTGTCTGCGACAACAAGATTTTCTTCGCATTGGTGCTTATCCAGAAAATGTGCGCATGGGGGAAGATCATGTACTGGTTTGGCACGCTTTGCAGCAGGGGATGCAGCTCAAATGTACCGGCACGGCACTCCTAACCAGCGCCCGCAAATACGCCCAACACGGCTGGCTGAAAACCACCGCACTGCACGTTTCCCTATGGGCTAAGCAGGCATGGCCAGAGTTTAAGACCCTGTTAAAACAACGCCGCTGGAACTAAACGATGAAAATTGCCATTGCTGTTTTCGTGAAAACCCCCGGCTTGTCACCCATCAAGACACGGCTGGCAGCAACCTTGGGGCGTGTGCAAGCCAACGCTTTTTTTCAGTTGGCGAAAGCGGCAAATGAAGCCGTGTTGGCGCAAGCAGTATCCGACTTTGCGGCGCAGGCAATGGCATTATCCTGTTACTGGGCAGTCGGTGAACAGCAGGGACTGGCGCATCCGCTGTGGCAAAGCCGTTTCATGCAACGCTTACATGCCGGTGAGGGTGGGCTGGGTGAGCGAATGCATTATGTTTACAGCACACTGTTGCAAACGCATGATGCGGTGCTGTTGGTGGGGATAGATAGCCCACAGAATTCGGTGGGGCATTTATTGGATGCGGCAGACTATTTGCGCCAACCCAATACGCTAGTGATTGGGCCAGCACGAGATGGAGGCTTTTATTTGTTTGGTGGCAATACGCCCGTGCCACTTAACCGCTGGACAGCCGTGCAATACAGTCAGGGCGACACGCTGCAACAGTGGGTAGCGGCATTACACGGTTATGACATCCATTACTTGAATGCCATGACCGATGTGGATACCGCCGCTAATCTGTACCAGATGGTGGCAGAGATGGACGGTGAGTTTTTACCGGAGCAGTTGGCGTTGGTGGCATTTGTGCAAGGTTTGCCGCGCCACGCTGATTCAGCGGATAGCTATCCGTAGGTCCCACAAATGGCTGAATCAGCATCTTATCCAAACGTTCCCATTTCGGGTCACGAAATTGGTTAATCCCAATCGTCATGCCGTCGTGTCCATCGTCAGGCTGGGCGCGGTAAGTTCCCATAATGCGATCCCATAGACTCAGATTAAAACCAAAATTGCTATTGGTTTCATGCGGATACCAAGAATGGTGTACGCGATGAAAATCCGGGGTGACGATCAATAAGCGCAACACCCGATCCACCGCTAACGGCATACGCACATTGGAATGGTTAAACATTGCCAAGGAACTTAAAATGATTTCAAACAATAATACCGCCACGGCAGGAACGCCCAACGCCACAATAACGGTCGCCTTAATGCCAAAGGATAATAAAATCTCCAACGGATGAAAGCGTAGCCCTGTGGTGACATCAATATCCAAATCGGCATGGTGCATCCGATGCAAACGCCATAACGTCGGTATCGCATGAAACATCACATGCTGCGCCCAAATAGTAAAATCCAGCACCACAATGGCAATCAACACCGTCAGCCACAACGGCAGGTTGACAACTTGCAGCAACCCCCACCCCTGACTTTCCACAAAGACTGCCAAGCCTACCGCCCCAGCCGGAACCACTAAACGGGTTAACAACGTGCCTAACGCAATCACACCAAAATTATTAGACCAACGGTAAGCCTTGCTGACCGACAACGCACGGCGTGGCGCGACCCATTCCCACGTCGCCATAATGGCTAAAACACCCAACATCATTGCCATGCGAATCACCGGTTCTTGCTGCATTAACCACTCGTACATGATGCGTTTTACCTTTCTTTAATTGATTCGCAGACATATTAACACGGTTATGAAACAAGGCGATTTCACCTTTCACTCTGCTACACTGTCAGGTAAGTCAATCCGGCAGAAGCATGGCAATGAACCTCAAAATTCCCTACGGTATCAGCAATTTCAAAAAAGTGATCGACAGTGGCTACGTCTATATCGACAAAACCCCCTACATCAGCCAACTGGAAGACTCCGGCAGTTACCACTTTCTGCTGCGTCCACGCCGTTTCGGTAAAAGCCTGTTTGTGTCGATGCTGGAATATTATTACGATGTTGCCCGCCAGACGGATTTTGACGCACTGTTCGGCAAGTTGTATATCGGGCAGCATCCCACGCCTTTGAAAAGCAGCTATCAAGTGCTGTTCATGGATTTCAGTGGCATTGACACCGATAGCGGGCATGATGCCATTTTGCAACGTATCACTGAGAAGGTGGATACTTACCTGTGTGGTTTTCTGCTGCGTTACCGCTACCCTGAAACCATGCAGGCAGAAATAGCGACAAAAACATCGCCTGCCGCCAAAATGGAACGCTTTGTAGAATTGCTCGGTGAGCAGAAATTTCTGCTGCTGATTGACGAATACGACCATTTCGCCAATGGCATCTTGGCGCAAGACCTGAAACTGTTTCAGCAAATCATGGGCAAAGGCGGTTTTGTGCGCAGTTTCTACGAAGTGCTCAAGACGGCGACCCAGCGCGGCACGATAGACCGGCTGTTTGTGACAGGGGTTACGCCCTTGATGCTGGATAGCCTCACCAGCGGTTTTAATATTGCGAAAAATCTTTCCATTGACGCTGCCTTTAATGCCGCAATGGGCTTTACCCATGACGAGACACGGCACTTATTGCAACCATTGGCAACGCAGTGTGGGTTGGAAATGGATGCCATCATGGCAGATGTCACTGATTGGTATAACGGCTACCGCTTTCACCCCAACGCTGCTGAGACTGTATTTAATTCGGACATGGTGTTGTATTTCGCCAGCGAATTTGACCACGCCACCTGCAACTACCCTGAGCGGATGCTGGATGAAAATATCGCCTCAGATTATCGCAAAATCATGGCGTTATTTCAGATTGGCGACCGCGAAGCCAACTACCAAGTGCTGGACGATTTGATCAATAACGGTGATGTACTCGCCGTGCAGCAACGCAAATTTGAACTGGATAAGCACTTTGACCGCAACGATTTCATCAGCCTGTTAGCATACATGGGCTTTGTCACGATTAGCGGCAAAACCATGACACAGACGCGCTTTGCCATCCCCAACCACGTCATCCGCGAATTGTATTTCCAATATTTCAAAGTGGAACTGGAGCAGCGCAACCAGTTAACGCTATCCAATCAAACTTTAGCCCTAGCGATTGAAACACTGGCACTGCAAAACGATTTACAGCCGCTGGCGGAAGAAATGGCACGGGTATTACCGGTGCTTTCCAACCGCGACCTGATCAAGCTGGATGAAAAACACATCAAAACCCTGTTATTGACCTTGCTGTACCAATTCCCGATTTATTTCATCCACAGCGAACGCGAAATGGATCGGAAATACCCCGACGTGCTGTTATTGGAGCGCAGCCCGTTTGCGGTCAAACACCAGCATTTGATCGAACTGAAATACGCCAAAAAAGGCGATGGCGCAGCAGGTTGGGAAGCCAAAAAGCAGGAAGGTATTGAGCAAGTGCAAGCTTACTTGCAATTGCCTGCGATTGCCGCTTTGCCTAAACTCAGTGCCTGGCTGATGCTGACCGATAGCGAGCAGGTGGAAGTGTTCGAGCTGAACTAAACCTCTTCCTCAAGGGGAGAGGTGCTAAGACATATCGAGACCGCGCTCTATATAAAATGAATAACCGTATTCTCCTTCCGCTAGAGCTATGTGTTTTGAACCTGTGCATTTGCATAAATATTCAATATCGTTGACAGAACCCGGCTCAATCGTGACGATTTCGAGTATTTCCCCCACGGCTAAGCGACGCAGTGAGCGGGCAGTATGCACTAACGGCAGCGGGCATCCCATGCGTCTGGCATCAAGGGAATCTGTTACCTGTGGGTGTTTTGGTGCGCTGGGTAGAGCCTTGCCTAAGCTATGATTTTGCAATTTTGATGCTGTCATTTTATTAGCAGCAAGCTGTGCAGCATCCATTGTTGAGATTACCCAACTGGGCGCGGGCGTATTGCCATAGATATTGCACATGGAGGTGAGATATTTTGGGTCAAAAACACGAATTAATGTGGGTTCTGTTAATGAGTCGGTGAATGCGAGTCCGCAGTAGTCACGCGGATGTGATTGTCGAAGGTAGTCTTTAAGTGCGGTTAAAGCAGCACCAATGTCACCACTGGTATTGACATCATTGAGCCGAACATAACCAGCGGTAGAGGCATCATTATCATGAAGATACCATTGGGTATTCTCCGAATGCTGTATGGCATACCAAATCTGATCGAGGGTATCCCAGTCAATGATTCCCGCAAGCGTATCTGGCATTAACGCGATAGATCGCGTTGAGACGGTGTTGCTTTCTAACATGGTACAACTTCTTACAATTTACGGCTCAAGAGTGAATTAAAAAATAAACAGGTTTACTGACTGGTCGGTTAAGTGGTCGGGCAAAAATTTTTAGGCGATGTTGATTACGCTATGCGGATATTCAACATCGCAACACCAAGTTCACGTATCAATTCGGGATCATTGCGGGTTTTGGCCAACAACATCAGCCCTTCTATGAAGGCAAACATCGCGGAAGCGGTGGCAGCCGTATTACACGGGGCAATTTCCCCCGTTTGCACCCCTTGATCCAGCGCGGTTTTCAGGGACATCTCCATTTGCTGCAACAAACCGTCAAGACGCTGACGAATGACCTCATCTTGCGTACTCATTTCCGACGACATATTCCCGTAAGGGCAACCTAGCGTTTTACCGATTTGCTCTTTGGTATTCTTCTGAAAGGCATAAACATTATTCAGCAAGGCACGCAATTGCTGCATCGCAGGCCACTCCGAACGAAACGAGCGGGTGAAAATTTCCTGTTTGGAAATAATGAAAAACTCATCTAACACCGCGAGGGTCAATTCCTGCTTGGAGGGGAAAAAGTGGTAGAAACTGCCTTTTTGCACGCCTGCCATGTCACAAATTTCTTTCACACCCACATTGCCGTAGCTGCGCGAGTAAAGCAGTTCACGGGCGCTATTGAGCAGGCGTTGGCGGGTATCGGTTACAATGTTCATGGGAATAATCTTAGTTGACCAGTCGGTAAAATGCAAGTGTGGGTAGCCGGATATGTCCCGCCTCGGATAGCGGATGCAGTGAAATGGAAATCTGTCTACAATCGGCTTTTCCTGTGTGGCGTGCATCCAACAGCAGCCAGCAAACGTATAAGAATTCAGAAGGAACATCATGGAACCACTGAACGAACTGCTACAACGCAGCGGACAAGGCGATGCAGCCGCCTTCCGGCAACTGTATGACGCCACATCCCCGCGCTTGTTTGCACTGTGCAAACGGCTGTTGCGTGACGCGGCACTGGCAGAGGACGTGTTACAGGAAGGTTTTGTCAAAGTGTGGTATCACGCCGCGCAATTCAGTGCCAGCAAAGCCAGCGCCATGACGTGGATGACCACCATCATCCGCAACCAAGCGCTCGACAAATTGCGCCAAGCCCACAGCCGCCCGACCGTGGTTGATGATGTGGAATACGAATCCCTAGAGTTTACCTCACTGGAACCGGAGCCGGATGCGTTGCAACAAATGGACGAAGATGCTGAACGGCTGCTGCACTGCTTAGCTCAGCTAAAACCGGAACAGCGCGAATGTATCTTGCAAGCTTTCTATCACGGGCACAGCAATTCTCATTTTGCCCCACATACGATAAAACGGTGTAAACTAGACCTA
>CAZVBY010000098.1:0-6919 GCA_964625895.1 uncultured Thiobacillus sp. | reverse complement strand
CGCGCCAATAAGCTCGACTATTGGCTTGGCGCGGGATACGCAAATCTGCTCGCAAATCACCTCGCCATCATCCCGCGACCTGGTGAAATATCCGGGCTAGCGAAGTCGTGCCTTTGTAAACCGACAGTGCGGCGCCTCGTCGAACATTTCATGCAGGTAGCGAGTTTCCACATGAACCAGCCGTTCATGGTCGCCAGCCTCCAGATAGATGTCGGGTTGAGACAGCAGACCATCCTCCCAGATCATTTCCACACCCCAGGCATTGGGCAGGCCGGGAACCACGCCGGGTTCGCAGTCAGCGAAAAGCGCCTGTACCCGTGATTCGTCGGCCAACCGGAATTCAACGCCATGTTCCTTGCCTAGCTTGGCGAGCTGGATTTCCTGATCTGCGGGGATCATTGCCACCATTTCGCAATCCACGCCTTCCAGCAGCACACCCTTGGCAAGCCGGCTTGGCTCAATTCCAGACGCACGCGCGGTCTCCGCGCTAGTGTGAGTGTGGGGGTGGGACACAATATCAAATGGAATCATATGCTTGTCGAGATAACGCTCGATTCTGTGCAGTGCGGCCATCGCAGCCTCCTTTATTACTCAGATCGATGAAATCAATATAGTCCGGAGGAAGGATCGGTACAAATTCGATTGTTCAACCCTCTCTGGCTTGACCAGCGCCTAACCGGAGCTATAGATGAAAAAAGAGGAAACAAAAGGAACGCGAATGAAACGACAATTCATCTTATTGGGTTTTGCCATGTTGACGGGTTTGCCGCACGCGGTTTGCGCAAAAGGTTTTGGCAAGGAGGAAAGGGCCCAGTCCTATGGTTCCTGGCACACGCCCTACTCGCCACATTATGGATCAGACGGCGTGGCGCATCCGCTCATGGATCATCTTGCAGCGCCGGTTTCGACGAATGCCGCGAACAACTGGAAAATGGAGTTCTCGCCGCCCCGTATCGAAGCGGCGGAAATGGACAGCCCCTTGCAGGGGCGTGACAAGCGCGTTGGCATCCGCTTCAGACTTTCGTTTTAAGCCGGGCCTGCCTTGACTTCAAAGCAGCGGCTTGATCGGCGCCCGCTGCCACAATCGCGCGCGGCTACGTTTTGCCAGTGAGGCATATTGATCCGGGTTGGCGGCGGCGCTCCAACTGTTACCCGGCTGCATGTCGGATTCGATCGACTGTTCAACCGCATGCGCGAGTTCCGCATTGTGGATGACAACACCCACTTCCGTATTGAGGTTCTCCGAGCGCGGGTCGAAATTGTAGGTACCGATGTAGGCAATGCTGGAATCCACCACCATCGACTTGGCATGGATGGCAAACACTGGCGGTTTGTCTTTGAGTGCGGCACGCGGCATCAATGTCACTTGATTTGCCGGGGCGGCTTTGTACTCATGAATATCCAGGCCCATCTTGAGTAGTTTCGTGCGCTGATTGCGATAGCCGCTGTAGGCCTGAATATTGTCCGTGGAAGCAAGAGAGTTAGTGCTAATGCGCACGCGCACACCGCGCGCCAGGGCTTTTTTGAAAAGCGCAATGGCCTTGTTTGACAGCACCAGATACGGTGACTGAATCGTGATCCGGCTGCGCGCCTCCTCGACCAGTTTAGCCAGTGCACGCGTTGTCATGCCGCCGCCATCAAGCCGCAGACGATTGCTGTTCTTGCCCGGCATATCATGAATGAATTCCACGCGACCCCATTTGACTTCCCGCGCCAGCCGAGGGAATGCTTCAGGCATTGCGAAAATCGCTGCCCGCACTTCGGGTGCAAAGTTCTGTGGCGATTTGGCATAAGCGTGCAGGTCTTCATAAACCTGCCGGACTTCCTTGTCGTCTACGCGGACGTTTTTCTGCATCAGGCCAAAGCCGTCGTAAAGCGTTTCGACAGGCGCGCTCAACTCGCTGGCCCAAAAGTTCTCGAAGCTGGCCTGCATCTGTTTGACGGCCTCGCCCAACAGCAAGACATCGCGATCACGGAAGTTGTATTCCTGATCGTAGTCAAAGTATTCATCGGCCATGTTGCGTCCGCCGGTAATCGCCAGTTTTCCGTCAACGATGAAGGTTTTGTCGTGCATGCGCTGGTTGACACCGCGGAAATCAGTCACGATGTTTATCGCACGCATATGGAAAGGTGTGCCCACCTTGTGACGCGGGTTATAAATGCGAATGTCGATATTGGGATGTTTGGCCAGCGCCAGCAGGGATTTGTCCGGCGCATCAATCAAGAGATCGTCCACGATCACGCGAACCTTGACGCCGCGCTCGGCGGCTCTCAGCAAAGCCTCGGCAGCCAGGGTGCCGATGTTGTCCGTACTCCAGATGAAGTACTGCACTTCGATGGAGTGCCGGGCATGATCCGTTAGCCATGCCCGGGCCAGCAGCGCATCCTCGCCACGATCCAGCACATAGGCGCCGGTTTCGCCGGCGTGCGCCGCGATCTGCCTGTCGATGAATGACAGGGATGATTCGGCATGGGCAATCTGCAACACTGACAAGCCGATGCCTGTCGCCAGCAGAACAATAGAGAAAAATTGTTTGATCGGTTTCATCGAAAAGCGCATTTGGTTTCGGACGTTATTCTATATGGCGGACACGGCATCCGGTGTGACCGAGCCGGTGGGTGGGGCACATGAAATAATTGCCGTGAGTTAAGGAACCCCGGATCAGGTCCCGCATGGCCGCGGCGTCGGCTTTCCGGGATGGAATGCGCGAAGCGGCGCGACAAAGCAGGCCGCCCGGAAAGCCATGCCCCTGCCGGTTTACACGAAAAATGCTCGGATGCAAGGCGCGCGACGAAGGTCGTATTGGACATACGAAGCCGAGGAACGCAACGCCGCAGATGAGCATTTTTCGTGTAAACGCGGCTCATGGAAGAATGAATCAGAGGCTCCTTAACTGCGGGTGACCTAATTTTGGGAAACAATCAGCGCAATTTCTTTTTTCTCATCGCTGTTACCGGCGGGCTGGCCATCCTGAGTTCGACGATGTCGAAAACGCCGGTGCTGCCGCTGTTTGCCCACTCGCTGGGTGCGACACCGGCGGAAATCGGCTGGATCGTCATGGCCTCCACCATTCCTGGCGTACTGGTGAGTTTCCCGGCCGGCGCCCTGTCGGATTTTCTTGGCCGGCGCCGCGTGCTGCTGGCTGCGTTGGCCGTGTTTGCCACAGCGCCCTTTCTGTATCTTCTGGTGACGAATGCCTGGCAACTCATGGCGGTGCGCTTTTATCACGGTTTTGCCACGGCTATTTTTGGCACGGTGGCCAGTGCAGCCATTGCCGCGCGTTATGTGGAAGATCGGGCTGCGCGCTTGTCCGCTTATTCATCCATCACCATTGTTGGCCGTTCGGTGGCGCCATTTTTGGGGGGATTGCTGATTTCAATGGCCAGTTTCGGCGCGGTATACGTCGCCTGTGCCATCAGCGGCATGCTCGCGCTCCTGGCCGGCTTGAGCCTGCGCGATGGTGATTTGCCCGCAAGCGGAAAACCGGCATTACCGGATTTTCGTCACAGTCTGAGAACCGTGCTGCGCGACCGCGGCATCCTGCTGGTCAGCATGGCCGAAGCAGCCCAGTATCTGGTGTTTGGGGCCATCGAGGCATTTCTTGCCCTTTATGCGGCGTCGCTGGGCATTCCGGCCTGGCAGATTGGCGTCCTGCTCGGCGTGCAGTTGGTCAGCATCGTGTTGGCCAAACCGCTCATGGGCAAAATTTCGGATCGCATTGATCGCCGCCAGATCATTCTGCCCGGCCTGTTGCTGGGGGCGGTCAGCGTTGCGTTATTGTCGTTTTTCCAGGAGTTTCTCGCGCTGTCCGTGCTGAGTCTGCTGTTCGGTATCGGGTTTGCCATGGTGACATCGTCCACCTCGGCGCTGGTGGCGGATTTGACCCGTAACCAGCAATACGGCTCGTCGATGGGCGTGTTGCGCACGGTGATGGACATAGGCCAGTCGATCGGGCCACTGCTTGCCGGCTGGATCGTCGGCATGGCGGGCTATGCCAGCGCCTTTGCCGTGCTTGCCGGCGTGCTGGTCGCGGCAGCTTTGTTGATGGGGACAGGTTTACGAAGAACATGAATTACTCGTTTCCGGCAATTGCGTTTTGCGGCCAGGCAGAGGCATCGATCGTTTCGCGGTAGGCATGCCAGGTCGCATGGCCGATCAGCGGCATCAATACCGCGAAGCCGATACACGCCGTGGCGAATCCCAACACCACGGAAAGCGCGATCAACGTGGCCCAGACCAGCATCGGCTTCTTGTTGCGCAGTACCGCATTCATGCTGGTGACCGAAGCGGTGATGGCATCGGTCTTGCGATCGACGATCATCGGCAGGGAGAACGCGCTGACTGAAAACACGATGGCGGAAAACAGCGCGCCTACCAGGCTGCCCAGGCCCAGGAATGGAAGCAATTGGTTCAACTCCGGCTCTGCATCCATCGGGAAAAAGACATACATGGTGGTGGCCGCGCGCATCCATACCAGCAGAACCACCAACAGGATGATGCCCAGCACCAGCAGTTCACGCACATGATGTTTGCCCTCGCGCAGGCAGTAACCCAGCACCGGCTCGCGCCCCATGCCAAGTTGACGGCTGATGGAATACAGGCCCACCGCCAGAACCGGGCCGACAAACACGAAACCCGTAGCCATGCCCAGATATAGCGCCATGGTGCCAAAGCGCCAGGTCAAGGCAGCGATCAGCATGCTCAGCAGCATCAGCGTCAGGCCGTAGAGCAGACTCAGACGCGGCGCCCGGCGCAAGTCCGACCACGCCAGGGATAGCCAGCGCAGCGGCGCGTTGGTTTCCAGCGTGCGGCAAGGCGCCACAAAGGGCATGTTTTCGGGGGGCTGCGGGTGATCGGAAACAGGCAGGGTAGACATGCAAGGCGCTCCTCTGTGATTTGTGAAGACGCCCGGCTCTGCGGCCGGTTATCACACGGGTCGATCAGCAACCCATGATTTGAATTTCCATCAATATAGGACAAGAAAGGCGGTAGCTGAACCCGTCCATCGACAAAATCGCATTAATCCAACCGGTAGTGGCGCGCGTTGAGATGGCGGACCACCTCCTCGATCTCTTCCGGGGCCCAGTGCAAATTCTGATATGCAGCCCAGCGCGCCACTTGCGCGCGCAAGTCTGGCAGCGACTTTGCCAGGCGACGCTCGCGTATATGCACCACGCTTTCGTGACAGCCCTGGCAGTGGTTCTCGTATAATAGTTGGCCGCGCGTCGCCTGGATGGTGACAGGCGGGGTGGCCGGCAATGCGCTGGCTGGCAAATGGTCATCCAGCAGGATGGGTGGTGGCGGCGCGTCGATCGACCGGGGCTTTGTAGCCAAAGCCGCTGTGGACAGCAAACAGCCCGCGAAGACGAATGCCAAAGTGGTCAGGGGGCGAATGAATGTCTTGGGCTGCATGGCGTGAACTCGCGAGGTGAACGTATGGCGGCATGATATGGGAAATTCAAGAATTTGAATTTCCTGTCAATAATCCGACAAGGTTTGATTGTTATTGATCCGAAACCGGTGAACCTGGAAATGCCATTCGTCCTGATCGACAAAAAGTTTTCCTGAATCCCACGCTGGGTTTCGGATCAAGCCATGTAGATGACGGTGGCGTTTGCAAAGCTGGATGCTTGAGCGAAAATCCACCTATATGCAGAACCGGGTACTACCATGAGCACACAACGCGTTGTTGTCCTTGGCGCCAGCCACAAACCAGAACGCTACTCCAATCAGGCGATACGCTTGTTGCGCGAGCACGGGCATAGCGTGATTCCCGTGCATCCAAAGTTGCAGGAAGCCGAGGGGATTCCGGTTGCCAGCAGTCTGGAGGCGATTGAAGGCGTGGTGGATACCCTGACCATGTACATCGGCGCCGAACGCTCAGACCAGATTGCCGCCGCCATCCTCGCGCTCAAGCCCGGCCGCGTGATCTTCAACCCGGGCAGCGAGAATGCCGCACTGGAACAGCGTTTGCGTGATGCGGGCATTGCGTTTGAACGTGCCTGCACGCTGGTGTTGCTGCGCACCGGGCAGTTCTGACTTTTCTCAGCGAGTCGCCATGATCAGCAAACAAGACATCCTGCAAGCGTTTAACTTTCGCCATGCCTGCAAAACCTTTGACCCACAACGCAAGATTGCGGAAGCAGATTTCGATTTCATTCTCGAATGTGGGCGGCTATCGCCCAGCTCGTTTGGCTATGAACCCTGGCGTTTTGTCGTGGTACAGGACATGGCGCTACGCGAGAAACTGCGTGCCGTCAGTTGGGGTGCGCAGGGGCAGTTTCCCAGCGCCAGCCAGGTGGTTTGCATCCTCGTGCGCAAGGAAGACATGCGTCCCGGCTCGGCTTACACCGAACACATGATGCGCGATATTCATCACTTGTCCGAAGACGCCATCGCCCGCCGCCACAAGTTCTACCCGCTATTCCAGGACAGCGATTTTCTGCTGCAAGACCCGCGCGCGCTGTTCGACTGGAGTTGCCGCCAGGCCTACATTGCGCTGGGCAACATGATGACTGCCGCCGCCATGATGCGTATTGATTCCTGTCCCATCGAAGGCTTTAATCAGGCCGATGCAGAGCACGTGCTGGATGAGGCTGGGCTGCTGGAAGACGGCCACTTTGGCCTCGCCGTCATGGCGGCCTTTGGCTACCGTATCAACCCGCAACCCGCCAAAACGCGCCAGCCCATGCAGGATATCGTGCGTCGGGTATAGACCCCGTTCCCAGCATCAGGCCAGTGCAGCCCGCATGTCGTCTTCCGACACCGGATATTTCAGCACCGCATGAACCGAAAAATGTTCCAGCAGCCTGCCGATATGCGGCGCCTCGCGCGGCTGCATCACCACGATGACTTTGGCCTGCGGGGCTTTGGATTGCAGCGTGCGCAGCGTCACGTCCAGGTTGGACACCGTATTGC
>CAZVBY010000097.1:0-6978 GCA_964625895.1 uncultured Thiobacillus sp. | reverse complement strand
CGTCGCTGGAACCCGCCAGCAAAGGTGCGTGGATGCGTTGTCCGGGTTGGGAAGCGGGGAGGGAAAAACTCATGGAATAGAAGCGTGGCAAGGGCGCGATTATACCGGCAGGAGCCAGGAACCCCATGAATGCGCATCGAACCCTTCAGCCCGGCATCAACCCCTTTGCCTGTTTCGCAGAGGACGGATCATGCCGATCGTTATCCAATGCCATTTGGGCGGCAGCGATCAATGCACGGATGGTTTCAGATTGTTCTGTAAATCGGCGGTGGAAATGCAAGCCGGAGGCAAAACGTTAGCGGAAATGCTGCTTGTTATTGTGATTGAATAAATTCCAGCACCTCGGCGGCATGGCCGGGTGCGCGCACGGCGCGCCACGCCTTGACCAGCTTGCCGGTTTCGTCGAAGGCAAAGGTGCTGCGTTCGACGCCGCGCACTTGTTTGCCGTACATGTTTTTCAACTTCATGACACCGAACAGTTCGCACAATTTTTCATCGGGGTCGGAAATGAGTTCGAAGGGCAGTTCCAGTTTGGCCTTGAAGTTTTCGTGGGATTTCAGGCTGTCGCGCGAGACACCGGCGATGACCGCGCCGACCTTGGCGAAATCCTTGGCCAGGTCGCGGAATTCCATGCCTTCGGTGGTGCAGCCGGGGGTGTTGTCCTTGGGGTAGAAATAAATCACCACGGCCTTGCCCTTCTGGGCGGATAGCGTGAACGGGCCGCCGGTGGAGTCGGCGGTGAAATCCTTGATAACGGGCAATGTCATGGATGGTGGACTCGTGTGGAGGACTTTAACAGGACGATGGCCGCGCCGCTACCGCCGTCCGCCGGGCGGGCCTGGCAGAAAGCCAGCACGTCCTCGCGCCGTATCAGCCAGTGGCGCAGCTTGTGTTTGAGCACGGGTTCGCGGTTTTTCGAGCGCAGGCCCTTGCCGTGGATGATGCGCACGCAGCGAAGGTCGTTGCGGGCACAGTGCAGCAGGAATCCGGCCAGCATGATCCGCGCTTCGTCGGAACGCAGGCCATGCAAGTCGAGTTCGGCGGCAATCACCCAGCCGCCGCGCTTGAGTTTTCTCAGTGCGGCCGCAGGCACGCCGGGACGGCTGAAGAACATCTCTTCCCCTGTCTCGCCCTGATCGAGAATGTCCCAGGGGTCTGCCAGCGAATCGAGCAGCGCCTGCTTTTCGTCTTTCAGCCGTTGCAGAGGCAGCGGCTTGATGCGGGTGCGGTGCGGTTCGGCGCGGTTGTGTGGCGGCAGGGCAATGGCATCCCCCACCTCCTGCCGGAAGAGATTGAGTTCTTCCTGACTGGAGGCGGGGTCGGGCATCAGGCCAGGCCCAGGTTGTCGAGATAGCGCTCGGCGTCGAGCGCGGCCATGCAGCCGGAAGCGGCGCTGGTCACCGCCTGCTTGTAGATGTGATCCTGGATGTCGCCCGCGGCGAATACGCCGGGAACGCTGGTGGCGGTGGCGTTGCCGGCGCGGCCGCTTTTGGTGACGATGTAGCCGTGTTCCAGTTCCAGCTGATCCTTGAACAGGTCGGAATTGGGTTTGTGGCCGATGGCGATGAAAATCCCGGTGAGCGCGATGTCCTGCGTGGTGCCGCTTTCAACATGCTTGATGCGCATGCCGTTGACGCCGGACTCATTACCCAGCACCTCATCCAGCACATGGTTCGTTTGCAGGGTGATCTTGCCTTCCTTCACCTTTTCCATCAGGTGGTCGACCATGATCTTTTCGGCCTTGAACTTGTCGCGGCGGTGGACAAGCGTGACGTGGTTGGCGATATTGGCCAGATACAGCGCTTCCTCGACGGCGGTGTTGCCGCCGCCAATCACGGCGACATTCTGTTTTTTGTAGAAGAAGCCGTCGCAGGTGGCGCAGCCGGATACGCCCTTGCCCATGAAGGCCTGCTCGGAGGGCAGGCCCAGGTACATGGCCGATGCGCCGGTGGCGATGATCAGCGCGTCGCAAGTGTAGGTGCCCGCGTCGCCAATCAGCGTGATGGGCTTTTCCGTCAGCTTGGCGGTGTGAATCGTGTCGAAAATGATCTCGGTTTCAAAACGGGTGGCATGGGCTTCAAAGCGCTGCATTAACTCCGGGCCTTGCACCCCATTGGCATCGGCGGGCCAGTTGTCGACGTCGGTGGTGGTCATGAGCTGGCCGCCCTGTTGCAGACCGGTGATCAGAACCGGCTTGAGGTTGGCGCGGGCCGCGTAGACGGCTGCGGTGTAGCCGGCTGGGCCGGAGCCCAGAATCAGGAGTTTGGCGTGTTGGGTTGTCATGAGGGTCGACTTCCTGTTGTTTGGTTCGTTTGGATGGAGACAGGCTGGATTCTAACAAGTTGCCATTGAAATATGCTTTACCGGCAAACTCAATGTCGCGTATCTATATAATGTCGCATTCAGGTTTTTAAATGTTCCATGCGTCAAGCCACCCGCCATTCCAGGATCAACTCCGACCGGTTAAAACCCTCGGAACCGCTACCGCCAAGGCTGCTGAGACTGCTTCGCGAGGCGCGGGCCATCGCTGTGATCGCCGTCGCGTTGTTCCTGGCGGCCATGCTGCTGACCCACAATCTGGCGGATTCCGGTTTCTTTACTTCGGGTAGCGGCGAGCCGCCGCGCAATCTGGCGGGCAATCTGGGTGCCTGGGTGTCCGACTTGCTGCTGGGGCTGCTGGGTTATTCATCGTGGTGGCTCGTGGCGTTGGCCATCGGCTATGCGATTCGCGTGTTCCGCCATCTGGATGAAGTTCCTCTGACCAGCAACCGGCATGTCTGGATCGCGCTGGGCGGCTTTTTATTGCTATTGATGTCCAGCAGCGCGATTGAAGCGCTTCGCCTTTGGGGCATGAACGGGTTGCCACATGGCGCAGGCGGCATTCTTGGCCAGGGGCTTGGCAACGGTTTCCTGAAACTGCTGGGTTTTACCGGCGGCACGCTGACATTGCTGGTCACCATGGGCATCGGTTTCAGTCTGTATTCCGGCGTTTCCTGGGTGCGCATCGTGGAATGGGTGGGCGAGTGGCTTGAGCGGGTGACCTGGGGCGTGGTCAGGTATGTCCAGCGCAAGCGCGACGAAAAAATCGGCCAGGCCGCGCTTCTGCAGCGCGAAGAGGTGGTGGCCGAGGAGAAGAAGAAACTCGAAATTGCCAAGCCGATCAAGATCGAGCCGGTGGTGAAGGAAGTGCCGAAGTCACCGCGCATCGAGGCGGAAAAACAGAGCCCGCTGTTCAAGGACCTGCCGGATTCGCCGCTGCCCCCGCTGCATTTGCTGGACGAAGCGACCGAAGTTGCGGAGACAATCAGCAAGGAAGCGCTGGAGTTCACCTCGCTGATGATCGAGCGCAAGCTCAAGGAGTTCGGTGTCGAGGTGAAGGTGGTTTCGGCTTCGCCCGGCCCGGTCATCACGCGCTATGAAATCGAGCCTTCGGTGGGTGTGAAGGGCAGCCAGATCGTCAACCTTTCCAAGGATCTGGCGCGCACGTTGTCGGTTGTCAGCATCCGGGTGGTGGAAGCGATTCCGGGCAAGCACACCATGGGGCTGGAAATTCCCAATCCCAGCCGCCAGACCGTCAAGCTATCCGAAATTCTGGGTTCCAAGGCCTATCACGACATGGGCAGCCCCTTGACCGTGGCGCTGGGCAAGGACATCGCCGGCAATCCGGTGGTGGCCGATCTGGGCAAGATGCCGCACCTGTTGGTCGCGGGCACCACGGGTTCGGGCAAGTCGGTGGGCATCAACGCCATGATCCTGTCGCTGGTATACAAGGCCGGGCCGGATAGTGTCAGGCTCATCATGGTCGATCCCAAGATGCTGGAATTGTCCGTGTACGAAGGCATTCCGCACCTGCTGGCGCCGGTGGTCACGGACATGCGCCAGGCCGCCGCCGCGCTCAACTGGTGCGTGGCCGAGATGGATCGGCGCTATAAATTGATGTCCGCGCTGGGCGTGCGCAACCTGGCGGGCTACAACCTGAAAATCCGCGATGCGAAGAAAAACGGCCTGACGCTCAAACATCCCTTCAGTCTCACACCCGACAATCCCGAGCCGCTGGAACCCCTGCCCATGATCGTGGTGGTGATCGACGAACTGGCCGACCTGATGATGGTGGTCGGCAAGAAGGTCGAGGAACTGATCGCGCGCCTGGCGCAGAAAGCGCGCGCGGCAGGCGTTCATTTAATTTTGGCCACGCAGCGGCCTTCGGTCGATGTCATCACCGGCCTGATCAAGGCCAACATCCCCACCCGCATTGCCTTCCAGGTATCCAGCAAGATCGATTCGCGCACCATTCTTGACCAGCAGGGCGCCGAGGCCTTGCTGGGGCAGGGCGACATGCTGTACCTGCCGCCGGGCACCGGCCTGCCCAACCGCGTGCATGGCGCCTTCGTTTCCGATGGCGAGGTGCATCGCGTGGTCGAATATCTCAAGGGACTGGGCCAGCCGGATTACATTGAAGGCATCCTCGAAAGCCCCGAGGAATCCGCGGAGAGCATGGGCGGCGAAGGCGGTGGCGATGCCGAGGCCGACCCACTGTATGACGAAGCGGTCGCCATCGTGCTCAAGACCCGCCGCGCCTCGATTTCCGCCGTGCAGCGCCATTTGCGCATCGGCTACAACCGCGCGGCGAGGATGATCGAGGCCATGGAAAAAGCCGGGCTGGTGTCTGCCATGCAGCCCAATGGCAACCGCGAAGTCATCGCGCCTGCGCGCGAGAATTGAACTTAAGGTAGGCGGTGGCGACCAAGTAGACGAATCCATTTCCAGAATTAAACATGAAAAAATTTTCCCTGACGGTATTGGCTTTCCTGATTCCGGCTTCGGCACTGGCTGGCGGGGTCGATGCGCTCAAATCCTTCATTGGCGACACGCGCACGGCCAGGTCCGCATTCAGCCAGACGGTGACTGACCAGAATGGCAAGCTGCGGCAGAAATCCGAGGGCACGCTGGCCTTCTCGCGACCCGGCAAGTTCCGCTGGGTGTATCAGAGGCCGTATGAACAACTGATCGTGGGCGATGGCAGCAAGCTGTGGATTTACGATGCTGACCTGGAGCAGGTGACAGTGAAGAAGCTGGGTGATGCGCTGGGTTCCAGTCCCGCGGCCCTGTTGGCAGGCAGCAACGACATTGAGAAGCATTTTGTGCTGAAGGATGCCGGGATGCAGGACGGCATGGACTGGCTGGAAGCGAGACCGAAGGACAAGGAAAGCACGTTTGAATTCGTGCGCATGGGCTTTTCTGGCAGCACGCTGAAAGCCATGCAGTTGAAAGACAGTTTTGGCCAGACCACCGAATTGAAGTTTTCAAGGCTGGAAAAGAATCCGTCTCTAAACAACAGGGATTTCAAATTCACGCCGCCCAAGGGGGCGGACGTTATCTCCGAATAATGAAACCTGCCTCCGGCGATCTGTTTGGGCGGGCCGGGGGGGTGGTCCCGCTAGCGGAACGCCTGCGCCCGCAAACGCTGGATGAGGTCGCTGGTCAGACACATCTGATCGGGCCGGGCAAGCCGCTACGCGTGGCGTATGAGTCCGGCAAGCTGCATTCCTTCATCCTGTGGGGCCCGCCGGGGGTGGGCAAGACCACGCTCGCCAGATTGATGGCGGAAGCGATGGCGGCGGATTTCATCCCGTTGTCCGCTGTGCTGTCCGGGGTCAAGGACATCCGCGATGCCGTGGCGCGCGCCGAAAACAACCGGGCGATGGGCCGGCATACCATCCTGTTCGTCGATGAAATCCATCGCTTCAACAAGTCGCAACAGGATGCGCTGCTGCCACATGTCGAATCGGGGCTGGTCACTTTCATTGGCGCAACTACCGAGAATCCATCGTTTGAAGTGGTCGGCGCCTTGCTCTCGCGCGCGCAGATTTATGTGCTGCAATCGCTTGCTAGCGAGGACCTGCTGTCACTGTTCGAGCGGGTGAAGCAGAGCATGCGCGACGTGCATTTTGAACAGGATGCCGTCGACAAGGTGATTGATTATGCCGATGGCGATGCCCGGCGCTTCCTCAACGACATCGAGCAGTTGGCCGAGGCAGCAAGGGCGCAGAATATTCCCGTCACGCTGGAGGTGGCGGGCAATTTGCTGGTGCGCGGGCCTAGGCGTTTCGACAAGGGCGGCGACGACTTCTACGACCAGATTTCCGCGCTGCACAAGAGCGTGCGCGGTTCCGATCCGGATGCCTCGCTGTACTGGATGATACGGATGATCGATGGCGGCTGCGATCCGCTGTACGTGGCCCGGCGGGTGATCCGCATGGCCTCGGAAGACATCGGACTGGCTGACCCGAGAGCTTTGAGATTGGCGCTGGACGCAGCCGAAACCTACGAACGCCTGGGCAGTCCGGAGGGCGAGCTGGCCATCGCCCAGGCCGTGATCTACCTGGCGTGCGCGCCCAAGAGCAATGCGGCCTATGTGGCTTACAATAACGCCCGCCGGTTTGTGAGCGATGACGGCTCGCGCGAAGTGCCTGTGCATCTTCGTAACGCGCCCACCCGGCTCATGAAGGAACTGGGATACGGACGGGAATACCGTTATGCCCACGATGAGCCGGATGCCTATGCGGCAGGAGAGGACTACTTTCCCGAAGGCATCCAGCCCAGGTTTTACGCGCCGACGCCCAGAGGGCTGGAAGGCAAGATCGCCGAGCGGCTGGCGTATTTGAAAAGCCTGGATGCGGCGGCCAAGAAGAAATGATTTTTGACGCAGAGGCGCAAAGGCGCGGAGAAAAGCGAAGAAATAATAATGATGTCATTGCGAGCCGTGTCACGGCGAAGCAATCCAGGGGTTTGATGTTTCATTGGCTGCTGGAACGCCACTGTGCTCCAAGTCTCGCGATGACGTTACGGAGCTCTCTCTTTTCTATTGGTTTTCTCCGCGCCTTAGCGCCTCTGCGTCAGGTTTTATACATACAGGGACAAAACATGCTGGACATACAACTGCTGCGCAATGATCTGGAAGGTGTTGCGGCAAGACTC
>CAZVBY010000096.1:2312-7055 GCA_964625895.1 uncultured Thiobacillus sp. | reverse complement strand
CGCCCGGCGCCCTGATATCGCCGAAGTGGAAGCCAAACCCGCCGTTCTTGCGATCCTGGAAATAAAGTTCCAGCGAGGCACGCACGGTACGGAAAGCAATTTCTTCCCAGGGAATTTCATGTTCGGCGAACAACTTTACCTCCAGGCTTTCCACGCCGGGCTGGTAATTCAGATCCAGCAGGCGACCGCGGAACATGAAATACACCTGATTGATGTGCGGCAGATTGAACAGCGTATACAACGGCCCCAGTTCCACCCGCGCACCGGCTTCTTCCCAGGTTTCGCGCAAGGCGCCTTCAGCGGTGGTTTCGCCGTTTTCCATGAATCCGGCCGGCAAGGTCCAGAAACCGTATTTCGGCTCGATGGCCCGGCGACACAGCAGCACCTTGTCTTCCCACTCGGGAATACAGCCCACCACCATTTTGGGATTTTGATAATGAATGGCGCCGCAAGCGGGACAGACAAAGCGTGGCAGGCTGTCGCCCTCGGGGATTCTCAGTTCGACGGCATGGCCGCAATGGCTGCAAAAATTCATGATGCGGGGAAGTTATCAAATTTCGCCTACCGCGGCTACCAGTGCATAATTTGCTTCTCGGGATATTCAATCGCCATGTCCAAGCCACAGGAAACCCTCGCCCCGCAACTTAGCACGGAAAACCGGCCAAGCACTGATCTCAAGGTGCTGACCGACATTGCCGAATCGCTATCGATGAATGTCGATGTCGAGCATCTTCTCGACAGCTTCCTCGGCACCATGGTACGCCTGACCAATGCGCATGCGGGCATCGTGCGCGTGCTCACGCCGGATGGCAAAAGCCTGCGTATCATTGGCGCCGAGGGCCTGCCGCAGGAAGCGTTGGCGCAATACGACATCATGCCGGTCGAAACCGCGCTGTGCGGTCAACCGCTTGGCGCGTCGATCCGCAACCTGCCCTATCTGTTCGAATGCAAGGGCGACACCGCCAAGGCTTTCGGCATGGAAGGCGGCTGGGTGGTCGCGCTGCCGCTCAAATACAAGAACACCCTGCTTGGCGTCTACAACCTGTTCCTGAAAAAAGACCAGGCGATTCCCGAGGATGTCAGCCTGCTGTTCGTCTCCATCATCGAGCACCTCGGCATGGCCATGGAGAATGCCCGTTTGACAAGGGAAAACCTGCGCATCACGCTGATGAACGAACGTCAGATGCTGGCCAACGAAATCCACGACTCCCTGGCGCAGACACTGGCCTACATGAAAATGCGCCTGGCCATGCTGCGCGAGGCTGTCAGCGGCAACCGGCCCGAACTCACCGAAAAATACCTCGGCGATGTCGACTACGCGCTCGAATCGGCTTATTCGGGTCTGCGCGAACTCATCAGTCAGTTCCGCCACCGCATGGACTCGCGCGGCATCATTCCCGCGCTGCAGGAATTGCTCGATTCCGTCACCCGGAAAATCGACGCGCAGGTCAAGCTCGACAATCAGGCCAGGGACCTGGCTTTGACCGCCGACCAGGAAGTCCAGGTCTATCGCATCGCGCAAGAGGCGCTCGCCAACATCTGCAAGCACTCCTATGCCCGCAAGGTACAGATCGTACTGGAAGACACCGGCACGCATTACCGTGTCAGCGTCATCGATGATGGCATTGGCCTTTACGCTGCCGGCCACACCGGCCCTGGCATGCACTTTGGCATGAACATCATGCGCGAGCGCGCCGAACGCATCAAAGGCCTGGTGGAAATCCGCAGCCGCGTCGGCGGCGGCACCCGCGTCACCCTGGTGTTCCCCCACACCCCAAAGGAAACCTGACATGAGCGAGAAAATTCGCGTCATTCTCGTCGACGATCACACGCTGTTCCGCGAAGGCCTGGCAGAACTCCTGGAACATTACGGCACCGTGCATGTTTGCGGCATTGCCGGCGATCCTGACATCGCCAAGCGCTTGATCCGCGAACACCAGCCCGACGTCGCCCTCATCGACCTGCATTTGCCGCCCACCGACGGCGTCGCCCTGCTGACCGAATTGCGCGAAGAAGGCATCAACACGCCAGTGCTGATCCTCACCGTGAGCGACGAAGAAGAAGACATGGCCAGCGCCCTGCGCGCCGGCGCGCGCGGTTACCTGCTGAAAAACATGGAGCCGGCCGAAGTGGTTGACGCCATCCAGCGCGCCGCCAGAGGCGAGACGGTCGTTGCCTCGCAGATGACCGCCAAGCTCGTTACCCTGCTCGACGCAAAAAAGGGCAAGGCCAGCTCGCTCATCAACCAGCTCACCCAGCGCGAGCGGCAGATCCTGCAATATCTGGCCAAGGGTGAAAGCAACAAGGCCATCGCCAAGGAACTCGGCATCAGCCACGACACGGTGAAATTGCATGTACGAAACATATTGTCGAAGCTGAATCTGACGTCGAGGGTGGAAGCGGCGGTGTTCGCGGTGGAGCAGAAGTTGACGCCGCCAAGGCATTCATGATTCGCAACGATTGAATTACCTGTATCCACCACGCCTTTCCCATCCTCACCTCAAGGTTATTGGCCGAAAATACCCCTCGACGCGTTAAAATACACTTCCAGCAAGCCAAGCAGTCAGGTAGGTGCATCATGAGCGACGACAAATTGATTTCCGATTCCCCCTTTACCCCCAGCCCGGTGCTGCCGAGCAGTTTCGAGGGCGACAAGGTCATCCAGTTCCAGTGCCGCAAGGGAATCGATTGCTGGAATGCCTGCTGTTCCAACATCGACATCATGCTCACGCCTTACGACATTATTCGTCTGAAAAAGCGCCTGGGCATCACGTCGACGGAATTTCTCAAGGAATATACCTATCCATTCGAGTTCGGCCGCAACGACATTGCCGGCGTGAAATACAAGCCCGTGGAAGGCGGCACGGCCTGCCGCTTCATGCGTCCGGAGGGGTGCGGCGTATACGAGGACCGGCCCACGGCCTGCCGCTATTACCCGGTGGCGTTGCTGTCGATCCGCCGCGCCGACGAGTACACCGACCGCGCGCAATATGCGCTGGTGCAGGAATCGCACTGCAAGGGGCATTTCGAGCCACGCTCGCTGACGGTAGACGAGTACCGCAAGGAACAGGGACTGGAAGAATTCGATGAGCATGGACGCGCCTGGCGTCAGCTCATCCTCAAGAAGAAATCCGCCGGGCCAACGGTGGGCAGCCCCTCGCAGCGCAGTTTGCAATTATTCTTCATGGCCTGTTACGACGTCGATCAATTCCGTGATTTCGTCAAATCCGATGGCTTTCAGGATGTTTACGACGTGCCAGCCGAGGAGCAGGCGAAGTGGGACGATGATCTGGAAATGATGCGCTTCGGCTTCCAACTGGTGCGTCAGGTTCTGTTCAACGAAATGACCATCGCCATGCGCCCTGACGCCACGGAGCGACGACTGGCACGCAAGAAGGAACGCGAAGCCATGCTGGACAAGATCGTGGAAAAGCTGCCAACACAGGAGTTTGTCCGACCGATCCCGGAAGAAGAAAAATACGACAAGTACAAGTTTTCCGACTCCTGACCCGCACGACAGGCTGAAACCATCATGCGCCTCGTTTCTCTGCTGATTCTGTTATCCCTCGCCTGGCCAGCCCACGCTACCCTCTACAAATGCATGGATCACGCGGGCAAGATCACTTACACCAATCTGCCCTGCGACAAGAACGGGCTGAAGGAATCCGGCATCATCCCGCCGCCGCCCCCGCCGGCGGATACGCCCGTGTCGGCCCCGCAGGACAAGGCGCCCGTGGCTGGCAAGCCTTCAGGCAAATCCACCGACAAGCCCCCCGCCAGCAACAGCGTTTCCGTCCAGTTGCATGCGCCGCAACAATCCTCTGGTGAAAAATGTGTGCGGCTGGACGACACGATCGGCCAGGTAATGGACGAAATGGATGAAGCCCGTCGCAAAGGTTACACGCTGCAACAGGAAGCAGCATGGAAAGCACGAATCAAGAAATTACAGGCGGAAAAGAACAAGCACGGGTGCTTCTAATGGGCGCCGTCGCACATGACCCTTCCACCTACCTGATCGAATCCCAGCCGTATTACGAACCAGTCGGCAACGAAGTTGCGCTCTTCGAAGCCGCCTACGCCAACCGCCTGCCCGTACTGCTGAAAGGCCCCACCGGCTGCGGCAAAACCCGCTTCATGGAATACATGGCCTGGCGGCTCAAACGGCCGCTCATCACCGTATCCTGTCATGATGACCTGACCACTTCCGACCTGGTGGGACGCTATCTGGTCAAGGGCGGCGAGACGATCTGGGTGGACGGCCCGCTTACCCGCGCGGTGCGCGCAGGCGGCATTTGCTATCTGGACGAAGTGGTGGAAGCCCGCAAGGACACGATGGTGGTGATCCACCCGCTGGCCGATGACCGCCGCATCATGCCGATCGACAAGCTTGGTCAGTTGCTGGAAGCGCCGCCGGAGTTTTGCCTGTCGGTTTCCTACAACCCTGGTTACCAGAGCGTGCTGAAAGAGCTCAAGCAGTCCACCCGCCAGCGTTTTGTTGCACTGGAATTCGACTACCCGCAGGCCGATCTGGAACGGAAAATCGTCATGCACGAAACCGGCGTGGCGCCCGCTGTCGCGGACAAGCTGCTCAAACTGGCGGAAATGACGCGCAATCTCAAGGGCAACGGTCTGGAAGAAGGCGCTTCAACCCGTCTACTGGTACATGCCGGCAAACTCATCGCCAATGGCGTCGACCCGCGCGCTGCCTGCCAGGGCGCCGTTGCTCTGGCGCTGACGGATGAC
>CAZVBY010000096.1:0-2212 GCA_964625895.1 uncultured Thiobacillus sp. | reverse complement strand
CGCATGATCATGGCCATTTCGCCCGATCCGGAATCCGGGGAGGACATGGCGCATTTCAAGGGCGTGGCCGGCTCCTCGCGACGGCAGACCGGCGCCATCCCCGTCGAGGAATTCATGCGCTGGGCAAAATACGAAGTCCGCTTGCAGGAAAATGACTGGAAGCGCGTCGATCCTCTGCCAGAATAACCGTGCTCGAACCGCATCGCCTGGAAGCGCTGACGCAACGGCTGGAAACCGCCTTCGACGTCGAGTTCACTTTTCACAAGGTCGACACACTCGCCGCCAGCCTCGCACCGCTCGATCGTGACACGCAGGATTTCATCCTTGGCTGGGTTGACCGCATCGCCAGCACCAACATCCAGATCAGTTATGCGTTTACCCGCCGCGTCGTCGAAGCGCTCGACCGGCTGGACCGGCGGGTGATCGAAGCCTGGGCCGTGCACGCCATGGACACCTACGACCGTCTGGGCCTGCGCTCCGCGCTGGAAGTGCTGTTCAAGGTCGATGATTTTCTCGAACACGCACATGCCCACGCCGCGGGCGCTTTCTTCGAAGAAGTCAAACCCGTGCTTTCCACTTTTTTGTGCGGGCTTTCCGGGCGCAAGCTCAAGATCGAACAAGGCGAGCAGGTCTTTACCGACAGCGAAAAACTCTTCCTGCCCAGGGTCACCGCACAGTTTGACCGGCAGCAAGACAATTTCCTCTTGTGCAAGGCACAGGTTGCCTTCATGTGGGCGCAAACGCGCTTCGGCACTTTTCGCATCGACGTTGAGCGTGCCATCGAACCCTTTGCCGACCGGTCGCATGCCTTTTCCATACTTCAAGCGCTCGAACATCTGCGTCTGGAAAGCCTCCTGGCACGCGAACTGCCTGGCTTGTGGCGCGATATGCAGCGGCTGGCTGCCGCTGATGGCAGTGCGGCGATGCCTGTCGAATGGGCTTCGCTGGTGCATTACTTGTTTGACCCGGAAGATACATTGCAGATGCTTCCACAAGCCTATGCCCTGGCGCTGCCTCCTGTCCGCGCTTACCACACGCTGATCAACCCGGACGCGGTCAGGGCAGTCCGTGAGGCGCGCATGGCACGCGAGAAAATGCTTTTACGGGTAAAGCTGGCCGAATTGGCCAAAGAGCTGGACAGCGAAAATGACAGCGCGCAGCACGCGCCCGAAGACGCTACGCCAGAACAGGATCAGCAGCCCACGACGCAATTCGAAGCACGTGATCGGCAGGATGGGCAAGGTTGGGAACTGGTGCTGGAAGACACGCCTGTCAAGCCGCCAGAAGACATCAGCCAGCTGCTGACTTCCATTTCACTCGACTGGGGCGAAATCCCGCCGGAGATGCTGACCGCGGCCGGTGACGGCGAGTACGATCCTGCGCTGTACGAGGAAAAATCCCGCGACCCCAGCGAGGTCTGGCAAGGCACTTACCACGAGGATGGCGCTTTTCATTACGATGAATGGGATTTTGCGCGCCAGCATTACCGCAAGAACTGGTGCGTGCTGCGCGAAGTGGAAATCAAGCAGGGTGATCCGGCCTATGTCAGCGAGGTCATCCACCGGCATCTCGGTCTGGTCAAGCACCTGCGCCGCACCTTCGAGGCCATGCGCGACGAGAACAAGCTGCTCAAGCGCCAGTCGCAAGGTGACGATGTCGACATTGACGCCCTGGTTGAAGCGCTCGCCGACAGCAACGATGGCCGCGAAATGAGCGATCGCCTGTTTCAGCAAACGCACCGTACCGAACGCAACATGGCCGTCATGTTCATGGTCGACATGAGCGGATCGACCAAGGGCTGGATCAATGACGCCGAGCGCGAATCACTCGTCATGCTGTGCGAATCGCTGGAAACCCTGGGCGACCGCTATGCGATCTATGGTTTCTCAGGCACCACGCGCAAGCGCTGCGAAATTTACCCCATCAAGACCTTCGACCAGCCATACAACGACGCAACCATGGCACGTATCGCCGGGATTTCTCCCCGAGACTACACCAGGATGGGGGCCGCCATTCGTCACCTTTCCAAACTGCTGAACGAAGTCGAAGCCAAAACCAAACTACTCGTCACCCTGTCCGACGGAAAACCCGATGATTACTTTGACATCTACCGCGGCCAGTATGGCATCGAAGATACCCGGCAAGCCTTGTTCGAAGCCCGCCGCAGCGGCATTCACCCCTTCTGCATCACCATCGACCGCGAAGGCAAGGA
>CAZVBY010000095.1:0-7138 GCA_964625895.1 uncultured Thiobacillus sp. | reverse complement strand
CACGTTCCGAGGCGCGACGTTGCGCGAGCCCTGGCGGCCAATTTGCGGCATCTTCTCGCCCCCGCTTCGCGCCAATAAGCTCGACTATTGGCTTGGCGCGGGATACGCAAATCTGCTCGCAACTTGGCTCGCCATCATCCCGCGACCTGGTGAGATATCCGGGTTAATATAGACATCAATGTCCTTATTTGTTGCGCCGGTATGACCAAGTTATCGATGATCAGTGTGGATGGCAATGAAGCGGCGGCTTCTGTTGCCTTTCTGTGCAACGAAATCATTGCCATCTATCCCATCACCCCCGCTTCTTCCATGGGCGAGTTGGCGGATGAGTGGGCCGCTGGCGGGCTGAAAAACATCTGGGGCGCGGTGCCAACCGTCATCGAAATGCAGAGCGAGGCGGGCGCGGCCGGCACGGTGCACGGCGCGCTGCAGGGCGGAGCCTTGTCCACTACCTTCACGGCGTCGCAAGGCCTGCTGCTGATGATCCCCAACATGTACAAGATTGCGGGCGAGCTGACGCCGACCGTCTTCCACATCGCTGCGCGCGCCATCGCCACCCATGCCTTGTCCATCTTTGGCGACCACAGCGATGTGATGGCCGCGCGCAGCACCGGCTTTGCCATGCTGGCTTCCAATAACCCGCAGGAAGCGCAGGACATGGCCCTGATCGCCCAGGCGGCGACACTGCGCGGACGGATTCCGGTGCTGCATTTTTTTGACGGCTTCCGCACCAGCCATGAAGTGGCCAAGATCGCGGCGCTGGACAAGGAAACGGTGCGCGCCATGCTGGACGATGCGCTGATTGCCGGACATCGCGCGCGTTCGCTGTCGCCAGAACACCCGGTGCTGCGCGGCAGTTCGCAGAACCCGGATGTGTTCTTCCAGTCGCGTGAGCGCATCAATCCCTATTACAGCGAGTTTCCGGCGCATGTGCAGACGGAGATGGATCGTTTCGCCAAACTGACTGGAAGGCAATACAAGCTGTTTGAATACTCCGGCGCGTCGGATGCCGACCGGATCATCGTCATCATGGGCTCGGGTGGCGATACAGTCGAGGAAACCGCGGCGCACCTCAACGTGCACGGCGAGAAAACCGGCGTGATCAAGGTGCGTCTGTTCCGGCCGCTGGATTCGCAGGCGTTGCTAAATGCGCTACCAGAAAATGTGCGCAGCATTGCCGTGCTTGATCGCTGCAAGGAGCCTGGCGCAGAGGGTGAGCCGCTGTACAAGGATGTGCTTGCCACCCTCGCGCAGGCTTTCAGCGCAGGGAGACTGGCGGCGATGCCAAAAGTGATGGGCGGCCGCTATGGCCTGGCCTCCAAGGAATTCACGCCCGGCATGGTCAAGGCGGTGTTCGATGCCATGCTGCACCCCTCTCCCAGCGGGAGAGGGGCTGGGGGGCGAGACAGGGAATTCGCGGAGCACGCTCCGCGCCTGTCGAGCGGTTCCGGCGTGCAAGCCGGAGCGCGCCCTGCAAGGGAGGGAGAAATCTCTGGTTACTCAAATCATCAATTCACCATCGGCATTACCGACGATCTCACCCACCTTTCCTTGCCCTGGGATGCCGGCTTCCGTACCGATGCCAATCGCAAAAACACTGCGGCTGTGTTTTACGGTCTGGGTTCGGATGGCACGGTGTCGGCCAACAAGAACTCCATCAAGATCATCGGCGAGTCGACTGACCTGCACGCGCAAGGCTATTTCGTTTACGACTCGAAGAAGGCGGGCGCGGTCACGGTCTCGCATCTGCGCTTCGGCCCCGATCTGATCCGCTCGGCCTACCTGATCGGCAACGATGAAGCTGCTTTTGTCGCCTGTCACCAGCAGTTTTTCCTTGAGCGCTATGACATGCTTGACCATGCAGCGGAGGGCGGAACATTTTTGCTGAACGTGCAGGCGCCCGCCGACAAGGCCTGGGAAACCCTGCCGCGCCGCATGCAGCAGCAGATCATCGACAAGAAGCTGTCGTTTTATGTGATCGATGCTTACAAGGTGGCGGAACAGTCGGGCATGGGGCGGCGCATCAACACGGTGATGCAGACCTGTTTCTTTGCCATCTCCGGCGTGCTGCCGCGCGAGCAGGCCATCGCGTCCATCAAGCAGGCGGTGGAAAAAACCTATGGCCGCAAGGGCCGCCGTCTGATCGAACTGAACTTCAAGGCCATCGACGCCACGCTGGAAAACCTGCATCAGGTGTCGGTGCCAGCCTCGCCCACCAGCACGTGGGAGAAGCCGCCTGCCGTGCGCGCAGGCGCGCCGGAATTCGTGCGCCGCTTTACTGCTGAACTGATTGCCGGGCACGGCGATTCCGTGCCGGTTTCGCTAATGCCAGCGGACGGCACCTTCCCGCTGGGCACGGCCGCGTGGGAGAAGCGCAATCTGGCGCTGGAAATCCCGGTGTGGGAAAGCGACCTCTGCACCCAGTGCGGCAAGTGCGTTTACGTGTGCCCGCATACCGCCATTCGTTCGCGGCTCTTTACGTCTGAGGCGGCGGCGAATGCGCCGGCCACGTTCAAGCATGTCGTCACCCGCAGCAAGGAATTTGCTGGCGCGCACATCAGTTATCAGGTGGCACCGGAAGACTGCACGGGCTGCGGCATTTGTGTGGAAGCCTGCCCGATTCACGACAAAAGCAACGTCTCGCGCAAGGCGCTCAACATGGCGAAACTGGTCAGGGGTGAGGAAAGACTTTCCCTCACCCCCGGCCCCTCCCTTGCAGGGCGCGCTCCGGCTTGCACGCCAGAGCCGCTCGCCGGGCGCGGAGCATGCTCCGCGAATTCCCCGTCTCGCCCCGCTGGGGGAGGGGAGCGTTTGGCCCCTCTCCCTGAGGGAGAGGGTTCGGGTGAGGGTGAAATGCATCCATCTGTTGTAATGCGTGAGGCAGAGAGGGACAATTTCGCCTTCTTTCTCGGTCTGCCCGAGTACGATCGCGAGAAGGTCAAGCACACCACCATCCCCGGCTCGATGCTGCTCGATCCGCTGTTCGAGTTTTCCGGCGCCTGCTCGGGCTGCGGTGAAACGCCCTACATCCGTCTCGCTACCCAACTATTCGGCGACCGCATGCTGGCGGCCAACGCGACGGGATGCTCATCCATCTACGGTGGCAATCTGCCGACCACGCCCTACACCACCAACAGCGAAGGCCGTGGTCCAGCCTGGAGCAATTCGCTGTTCGAGGACAACGCGGAATTTGGCCTGGGCCTGAGACTCGCCGCCGACCAGTTGATGACTTATGCGAAAGCGCTGGTGATGTCGCTGGCGAATGACATTGGTGGCGAACTCACTGGCCAGATACTCAATGCGCAGCAAAAGGAAGAGATGGAAATCCGCGTGCAGCGGAGTCGTGTCGCCGCATTGCTGGACAAACTCAGGTCAATCAGCAAGCCCGAAGCCCGCAGTCTGGAAGCCGTGGCGGAATATCTGATCCGCCGCTCGGTGTGGATCATCGGCGGCGATGGCTGGGCCTACGATATCGGCTATGGCGGACTGGATCACGTGCTGGCGCAGCCGCATGACGTCAACCTGCTGGTGCTCGATACCGAGGTCTATTCCAACACCGGCGGCCAGACCTCCAAGGCCACGCCGCTCGGTGCGGTGGCGAAATTTTCAGCAGGCGGCAAGCCCGCGCGCAAGAAAGACCTCGCCAAAATCGCCATGGGCTACGAACACGTCTATGTCGCCCATGTGGCCTTTGGCGCCAAGGATGTGCATACCCTGCGCGTGTTCCATGAGGCCGAATCCTATCCGGGCCCTTCGCTCATCATTGCCTACAGTCCCTGCATCGCGCATGGCGTGGATTTGTCCAACAACCTGCGGCAGCAGGACCTGGCGGTGAAGTCCGGACACTGGCCGCTGTTCCGCTACGATCCGCGCGAACGCGAGCAAGGCAGGAATCCTCTGCGGCTTGATTCGGCCGAGCCTTCGATCCCGTTCAAGGAATTCGCCTCGACCGAAACCCGCTTCACCATGCTGGCGCGCAGCCATCCTGAAGAGGCGGCGGCTTTCATCAAGGCCGCAGAGAAGCAAGCCCGCCTGCGCTATGCCGAATACAAGGAATTGTCCGAGCTGCCGCTGCCGGGAACGGAGAAGACGGAGACGAAGAATGATTGATCTCAGCACCGATTACCTGGGCCTGAAGCTGAAGAATCCGCTGGTGCCGTCGGCTTCGCCGCTTTCCAAGAAACTCGACGACGCAAAACGCCTTGAAGATGCGGGGGCTGCCGCGCTGGTCATGTATTCGCTGTTCGAGGAAGAGCTGCGTTCGGAAGAAGCGATGCTCGACCGCTTTCTGCTCGGCCAGTCTATCGGCCATGCCGAAGCCTCGGGTTTCATGCCCGAGCCGCAGGTCTATCGCAGCGGCCTCGACCATTATCTGGAGCAGATTCACGCGCTCAAGTCCTCGCTGGAAATCCCGGTCATCGCTTCGCTCAACGGTGTTTCGCTTTCTGGCTGGGTGGAGCTTGGCGCGGAACTGCAGGAGGCCGGCGCGGATGCGCTGGAACTCAACGTCTATTACGTGGCAGGCAATGCCGAGCTGTCCGGACAGCAGGTGGAAGACCGCTATCTTGACCTGCTCATGGCGCTGCGCGCCAAGGTCAGCCTGCCCATTGTCATGAAACTGGCGCCGCAGTTTTCCTCGCTGCCGAATTTTGTGCGCAAGCTTGAGGTGGCAGGGGCGCAGGGGGTGTCATTGTTCAACCGTTTTTTCCAGCCGGACATCAACCTTGATGACCTGAGTGTCATCGATCAGCTCAAACTCTCCAGCTCGGCGGACAGCCTGCTGGCCATGCGCTGGCTGGCCATTCTGCATGGGCGAACCCTGCTGACGCTTGCCGCAACCGGCGGCGTCCATATGGCGGATGATGCCCTGAAGATGCTGCTGGCCGGCGCCGATGTCGTGCACATGGCCAGCGCGCTTTTGCTGCATGGCCCCTCCCGGTTGACTGACGTATTGAAAGGCATCGAGACCTGGATGGAAGCGCGCGAGTACGAATCGGTCAACCAGATGAGAGGCTCGCTCAGCCAGCAGCACCAGAAAGATCCCTCGGTGTTTGCGCGACAAAGCTACATCCGCGTTCTGGACAGTTTCAATCCGCCGGATAGCGTCTGGCGATAAGCATTCCGCCAATGCCATCGAAGTTTGTCCTCTTTGGCGCATTTGACCGGCACAACTTCGGCGATCTGCTGTTTCCGCATATCGTCGGCAAGCTCCTGCCCGATCTGCCCGTCGAGTTCGCCGGCCTGGCTGATCGGGACCTGCGTCCGTGGGGCGGTCATCTCGTCAAATCCCTGGCTTCAATCAGGCTGGATGAAGACACCACCCTCATCCATTGCGGCGGCGAGCTGCTGACCTGCACCGCGTATCAGGCGGCAGTCATGTTGCAATTGCCCGAACAGGCCGGGCAAGCCATCGCGCAATATGATGCCGAGCCGGCGGCCGCAAGGAAGTGGGCGGAGCAAGTGCTGCATACACGTCGCCATATTCCTTATGTGGTCCGAACGGAAAAAGCGAAGCTCGTTTTCAATGCAGTCGGCGGGGTGGATTGGGCGTTGCTTGAAACGGCCCAGCAGGAGGAAGCGGTCGAGGCATTGAAGCAGGCGGACTGGATCAGCGTGCGCGATCATGTTACGCAGAATCATCTGCAAGCGGCAGGGATCACGGCCTCGCTGTGTCCCGATCCCGCTGTCATGGTGAAGGAATATTTTGACGATGTGATTCAGCGGCACGTTCGGCAGGGTGAGGTCGCGGATGTGATTCGCCATTTCCCAGACGGCTATTTCGCCTGCCAGTTCAGCGCGGAATTTTGCGATGATGAAACACTGGATCAACTGGCGGAAGGCTTGAGAAATGCATGCGCTGAAACGGGCCTGAGTGTGGTGCTGTTTCGAGCGGGCGCCGCGCCCTGGCACGATCAGCTTGAACCGTATGAAAGATTAAGTGCCCGGATGGCGGGTGGAGCCGCGCACGTATTCAAATCGCTGCACCTGTGGGACATTTGCGCCCTCATTGCATCCAGCCGCGCCTTTTGCGGCAGCAGCCTGCATGGAACCATTGTCGCAATGTCCCATGCATTGCCGTATGTCAATCTGACACCGCCACAGCAGGCCTGCCGGCCTGGCAAAGTCGCAGCCTATCTGGGAACCTGGGCGCCGGAAGGGATGAAACGAAGCGTCAACGCCAGCGATGTGACGAGTGCGTTGGTTGGCGTATTGGCGGAGCCGCTGGAACAGCGGGAGAGGCTGTCGCAAGAGCTGGCGGCTCACTACGGAAAGAACCAGGCGCTGTGGACAGGGATGACACGATCAGAAGACGGACCTCTGGTTTCAGGTCGGTCTTAGCATCTGGAATGCCTGAGATGCATGGCATGCGCGCGACACTTTTTTACTTTCCCGGGTGTCAAATCCGGAACCCATTTGGCGCGGCAGTCTCTATGATTCATGAACAAGACAGTCTGGCATGGGCATGACAACTAGACGGCAATCCTTGGTAGTTTTTCTGCTGCTGGTGGCGGGTGGAATGGGTGGCTGCGCCGCACCGCGGTATCAAACCGTTTACCGTTATGAACCTCCCGCAGATGCGCAGGGGCTGGCCTGTTTGCAGGCTTGCGCGCAGAAAATGGAGGCGTGCCAGTCAGATTGCAAGAGTCGCTATCAGGTCTGTCAGAGAGAGATCGAGCCGCTGGTGGAGGAGCGGTATCTTCAGGCGCTGAAACAGTACGAGGATGATCTGCGTCGCCATGCGCTGGCGCTCAGGCAATATGAGTTCCAGCAATGGATGTACTGGCCTTACGATATTTGGCCGCACCATCGCGGTTATTACGCAACTCCCTGGCCAGGCCCTTATTTCCCTCCGCCATACCTGGCCTCCGTGATGCCCACGCGGGAAGGGGTGAGGGCAAAACTGGAAAAGGAAAAATGCCAGGCGGATTGCGGTTGTCTGACTGCCTATGATACCTGTTATGTCAGTTGTGGCGGGAAGCGGATTCCCGAGACGGTATGCATCAAGAACTGCGGGAATACTGAACCGGCAACAGACCCGGCGAAACGCGCCAATTAGCCCGCCGTCACGCTATCCCGGAATCTCACCAGATCGCGTGATGGGCAAATCTGCTCGCAACTTGGCGCTCCATCATCCCGC
>CAZVBY010000094.1:0-7419 GCA_964625895.1 uncultured Thiobacillus sp. | reverse complement strand
GGAACTCGGATCATCCAGGCTCGCCAGGAAAGCGAGGTAACGCAGGTTGCAGCCGAGCAGGACTTCGCGGAGGTCGGGCAGGCTGTAGATCGTCTTCTTCAGAGGAGCCAACTCGCGGGTCGCGTCCCCGTGCTTGTGTTCCACCTTGCGGTAGTGCTTGAAAAAAGTCACATCGTTGACCGTGGTTTCCACCCGCAGGACGCGGGAGAACTTGTCGTAGACCTTGACCCCGGCCACGCCCATCTGGTGTTTGATGCAGCGCCCCTCGATCCGGGTGGAGAGACGGGAGCCGATTTCCTGCGCCAGGGTCGGCGTGATCTTCTTGCCCAGGAACCCCGCGACCCGTGGGGCATCGGCAGCCAACACGGCTTGGCGAGACAGCGCGTCATACAGCGGAACCAGAATCTCGCGGCTCTTGAACATCAGGTCGGTGGCGTACTCGACCTGGCGCAGACTCCAATGCCAGTCGGTTTGGCCGAACACCTCCGCCACCGGGCACAGCCAGTTCGCGTAGTAGGTCAGCCGCGGGTGCAGCCGATCCGGGCTGAAGGCATCGGCCAGCGCCTGAGCGCGTTCGAGGTCGGCGATGTGCAAGAAGGCGTTGTCTTCCTGGACGAACTCGATGCCTTCGCGGCGCAGGTCGCGGGCCAGGATGCCATGGCCGTTGCAGTAGAACTGAAGGCCGAAAGGCGCCCAGGTCGGAATCCGAAGAAAGCCAAGGCCCAGTTCCTCGTCCATGAAATAGACGTAGTAGTGCAGGCACTTGCCCTGGGTTGGCCGCAGATACATGTGGCCATTGCCCGTGATGATGAGGCGGTCGTAGCACGACAGCACCCCATGAAGATTCGCCGCATAACGTTCCGTCAGTCCCGCAGTCATGGCCGTCTCCCTCGCGTTCACCATGCTGCTCATCGTAGTTTTTTGGTTCCGGCTTGTCCGGCTTAGGATGAGTCTTTTCCAACATGGTATGAGTCTGAGCGCGGGTCTGTGTTTCCAAGGAGGAATGAGTCTGAAGCATAGGAACTGGATCGATCATCGAGGGCATGGTGATCGACATGAACGAGACGAAACTGACCACATTGGCGCAACTGGAGGCCTTTGTGGCCGGCACGGAGGCGGTGGTTTTCCAGGCGAAGGCCGGCGAGGACAACCGCTATCGGCACATCAGCGAGGTGCTGCGACGCTTCCGCTACCCGACGCTCAAGCGCGCGGACAAGGCGAGCCTCGGCCAGTAGCTGGTTCCAGTCGTCTGGCGGATAACCGTTCTCCAACATCTTGCGGAACACCCGGTAGGTGTCGTCGCTGCGATCAAAGGCGCGCTTGGTGTCCTCGTCATTGACCCACGCGAACACGATCACCTTGCTCGGCGCGTGGTAGCGGAAGAATAGCCGGTACTGCTGGAAGAACTTTGCCCGGAACCAATGCTTGTAACCGTCGCCAAGGGTGTCGCCCTGGCGGTATTCGGGCCGTGCGGGGTCTTGCGGAATGACGTCGAACGCCAGTTTGGTGATCGCCGCCAGCCGCTTGCTGGCGTTCTTCTTCACGTACCCGACCGGATCTTTGCGCTTGAACGCCTCGACCTGCCGGGTCAGGACTTCAAGCTGTGCGAGGAACAGCGGATGCGCAAAGACCGTCCATCCATGAATGAGCAATGGCGCGGGTTTGCCCGTGCTCATTCATCATCTGCCGACAGGGGGGCATCGAGATCAACTTCGATGTCGCCGACCAGCGATTGAAGCCGTTGCACGAAACTGGCGTCGATGGCCTGCAGGCGCTCAGGATGCTCGGCGATGTCGCGGGCCAGGAAACCCAGAAACTGACCGAGCACCGGATCGTCGCCCTCGGAGGCGTCGGCGCGCGTCAGCACGACTTCGCCGCTTGGGCGGATCGTGTAGTGGATCTTGTCGCGCTTACCAAGCCGAAGGGCGCGGCGCACGGTTTCCGGCACCGTGGTCTGATAACGGTCGGTCAGCGTGGATTCGACTTCAAGGGTGGCAGGCATGGCGCTCTCCGGTGAAAAAGGGGGATGTGCTGCATAATAATGCATTTGCATTGCCGTGTCAATGCAAATGCATTACCTGCGATTCTTGCCATCCTGTCCGGCGTTTCGGAGGGCGACTGGCTACCACTTTCCACATCGAATGCCGCGAGTTGGGGGTGTCCACCTCCTGTATTGATGCGGGCTTCAGGGCGGTCGGTTGTGGTTGATAGGTGGTTACCTCCGACGACCGAAGCATGAAATCGCGCCAAATCATCTTCTGTGGCCACGTTCTGACTGTCTGCTGTGCTCGGGGACGTTCACATCTTCTTGGAGTAGCGTTCCAACTTAACCCCACTGTCTAGATTGGGACTGCCTTACCTGACCGGGTTTGTGATTCACTGCGAGATCGTCGAAGTGTCTCTTCTAGAGTGACAGGAGCGGTTCCGTTTTGGTCCATTATGGGCTATCATGGCATCAATTAAAGGAGGTTTGTATGGCCGTCAATGTCAAACTGCCTGAAGCCTTGGTGGAAACCGCGAAGCGCTACGGCACCATCGAGCACCGTTCGGTGCCCAAGCAAATCGAGTACTGGTCTCAGATTGGCAAGATCGCCGCCGAAAACCCTGATCTGCCCTTCAGCGTCATCCGCGACATCCTGATAGCAGATCAGGAAGAGCCTGTGGGTGAATACCAGTTCGGCTGATGCGCATCCTTGTCACCCCAACCTTCGAACGGGCCGTCAAAAAGCTGCACAAGCAGCAAAAGGCCGCGCTCGACGAAGCGGTGCGAACCATCGCCAGTCAGCCCGATGCGGGTGAAACCAAAGTGGGTGATCTGGCCGGCGTGCAGGTTTATAAGTTCCGCATGGGCACTCTGTTGTGCCTGCTCGCCTACCGCGTCTTGGATGAGAACACGCTCAAGCTGTTGATGGTCGGGCCCCACGAGAATTTCTACCGCGACCTCAAACGCACCGAGCATTGATACGGGACTCAATAGGCGAAAATGCCTCCTGGCGTTGTCGCTGCAAAACGCTGTCCAGCGCAAACTCGAATTTCGCATTCTCAAAGTAGCGGCATTTCACGCCACCCTCGCCATAGCGAAGCCCTGGCACTCGGATCGCGATGCAATCGTTGTGGGTACCCGCCTGCGCCAACGCCTGGTCCTGCGGGTGGAAAGCGCGCTTGCGCCCCTGGCGCAGGCCATACTCGCCGCGCTGCCCCAGGCGGACGTGGCAGCGGTACCGGGCGAAGTGGATTGGTCGGTGGTGCGGCGCGTGCTGGCGGATCTGGAACCCCTGCTCGCGCTTTCCAACACGCGGGCCAACCGCATCTGCGCCGAGCATGCCGGCCTGCTCAAGGTCGCGTTCGGCGTGCTCGGGGAGACATTGGTGGAACTGGTCGGCAGCTTCCAGTACCCCGAGGCCCAGGAGATCGCGCACCAACTGCACCTGCTGTATCCGCAACTGGCCCGGCGATGAGCGATGCAGGCTTGGACTAATCCAGTTGCTGCTTCAGATGGCGCAGGGCGACCAGGAAGATCGCCGCCGCGGGGATGGCGATGAGCACGCCGACAAAGCCCAGCAACTGGCCGAAGGCCATGAGGGCGAAGATCACCGCCACGGGGTGCAGACCCACCTTCTCGCCGACGAGCCAGGGGGTGACGACCATGCCTTCCAGCAGCTGGCCGACGGCGAACACGCCCCACACCGGCAGCAGGCCGGCGAGGGTGCCGAACTGCGCCCAGGCGGCCAGTGTGCCCAGCAGCACGCCCACCACCACGCCCAGGTAGGGCACGAACACCAGGATGCCGGCCACCAGGCCCACGGCCAGGGCGTAGTCCAGGCCCGCCAGCCACAGTCCGAGGCTGTAGAACAGGGCCATGACCAGGATCACCATGACCTGGCCGCGCACGAACTGGGACAGCACGGCGTCAAATTCCTGCGCCAGGCCAAGCACACGGGGACGCAGGCGGTCCGGCAGCCAGTCAGACAGGTGGGTCATGACGCGGTCCCAGTCGCGCAGCAGGTAGAACAGCACCACGGGCACCAGTAGCAGGTTGGCGACAAAGCCCAGCAGGGCAAGGCCGCTGTCTGCCAGTCTGGGCAGATAGGCAGTGAGTCGGGACAGCTCGGAAACATGGGCGCGCATCCAGGCCAGAATCTCGGCCTGGTCCCGCACCAGGTCCACACCGAAAGTGGCGGACAGCCAGGGCAGCACGGTGTTGCCTGCCCATTCCACCAGGCCCGGAATCTGCTGCATGAACAGGCGCGCCTGGGCCTGGAACAGGGGGGTGAGGATGAGGGCCAGGAGCACGAAGGCCAGCACCAGGCCCAGCAGCACCAGCGTCGTGCCCAGGGTGCGGTTGAGCTTGCGGGCCTCCAGGCGGTCCACCAGTGGGTCGCACAGATAGGCCAGGGCTGCGGCCAATAGGAAGGGGGCGAGGATGGGCGAGAGCAGGTAGAGCAGCCAGCCTCCCGCGAGGATCACGGCCAGGGTGAGGGCGGGACGGTAGGCGGGGGGAAGGGCAGTCATGTCGGCTAGAATAGCACCCTGATTTTTTGCCCATCCATAGCCTGAACCATCGTGACCACGCCTACCTCTCCCACTTCCCTTTCCTATCGTGACGCCGGCGTGGACATCGACGCGGGCGACTCCTTGGTGGAGCGCATCAAGCCCCATGCCCGACGCACCCTGCGGCCCGAGGTGCTGGCCGGCATCGGCGGCTTCGGCGCCCTCATGGAACTGCCCAAGAACTACCGGGAGCCGGTGCTCATCTCCGGCACCGACGGCGTGGGCACCAAGCTGAAGCTCGCCTTCCAGATGAACAAGCACGACACCATCGGCCAGGACCTGGTGGCCATGAGCGTGAACGACATCCTGGTGCAGGGCGCCGAGCCCTTGTTCTTCCTCGACTATTTCGCCTGCGGCCACCTGGACGTGGACGTGGGCGAGGCGGTGGTGTCCGGCATCGCCCGGGGCTGCGAGTTGTCCGGCTGTGCCCTCATCGGCGGCGAGACGGCGGAGATGCCAGGCATGTACCCGGCCGGGGAATATGACCTGGCGGGCTTTGCCGTGGGCGTGGCGGAGAAGTCCAGGCTGATCTCCGGGCGCGACATCAAGCCCGGCGACGCGGTGCTGGGCCTGGGCTCAAGCGGCCCCCATTCCAACGGCTATTCCCTGGTGCGCAAGATCGTGGAGGTGACCGGTGCCGACCTGGTCTCGGACTTCCATGGTCGCCCCCTGGGCGAGGTGCTGCTGGAGCCCACCCGCATCTACGTCAAGCCGCTGCTCGCCCTGATGCAGCAGATCACCGTGAAGGGCATGGCCCACATCACCGGCGGCGGCATCACCGGCAACGTGCCGCGGGTGCTGCCGCAGGACTGCGCCGCCGTGATCGATGCCAAGGCCTGGACCTGGCCGGACGTGTTCCAGTGGCTGCAGCAGGGCGGCAACGTGGCCCTGGACGAGATGCACCGCACCTTCAACTGCGGCATCGGCATGGTGGTCATCGTCGCCGCCAGCGATGCGGACGCCGCCATGGCCTTCCTCTCAGCACAGGGGGAGACGGTGTACCGCCTGGGCGAGATCAAGTCCAGGCAGGCCGGCCAGGAACAGACCGTCATGGTCTGACGGGCTGGTATCTAAGCCACAATGACACTTGGCATGTCGCATCCAGCCCGTTCCCTCACCCCCAGCCCCTCTCCCGGAGGGCGAGGGGAGCTTCGAGCGTCGCTTGCGCGACGTATGCCCTCATGAAGGCGGTCATCCTCATCTCCGGCCGGGGCAGCAACATGCAGGCCCTGCTGGAGGCGGACCTTCCGGTCGAGTTTGCCTGCGTCATCAGCAACCGCCCCGATGCAGCGGGCCTGGCCTTTGCCGCCGGGCGCGGCGTGGCCACGGCGGTGATCGATCACAAGGCCTATCCGGACCGGGTGGGTTTCGACGCTGCACTGGCGGTGGAGATCGACCGCCATGCCCCGGACCTGGTGATCCTGGCGGGCTTCATGCGGGTCCTGACCGACGACTTCGTGCGCCGCTACGTGGGGCGCATGATCAACATCCACCCCGCCCTGCTGCCGGCCTTCCCCGGTCTGCACACCCACGAGCGCGCCCTGCAGGCGGGGGTGAAACTGCATGGCTGCACCGTGCATTACGTGACGCCGGAGGTGGACGTGGGGCCCATCATCATCCAGGCCGCCGTGCCGGTGCGCGTGGACGACACGCCGGAAATCCTGGCGGCGCGGGTGTTGCGGCAGGAACACCGCATCTTTCCCCAGGCCGTGGCGTGGATCGCCGCGGGCCGTGTTGACCTGCGCGCCGACGGCACCGTGGCCGTGCGTGGCCTGCCGGACGGCGTCGACGCGTCCCTGGTATCGCCTTCCGATTGAGCCATGCGCCGCGCGCAACGGATCTTCGCGGCGGCCTGTGTGATTTCTCTGCTCGTGCACCTGGGCCTGATGGCCAGGGTGGGACGCTGGTGGGACCCGCCCCGGGAGGAGGTGCCCTTTCCCCTCGAGGCGAGCCTGTCCCTGGCCAGGGCGCCTGAAGCGCAGGCAAAGGCAGAGCCGCCGCGTCCCGTCAAGGCACGTCCCAAGCCCGCCAGGGCGGAGCCCGAATCCGAGATGGCGAGCGAGCCGGAGCCCGCCGCTGTGTCCACGCCATCCCCAGCCCTCCAGGTGCCGGAGGCGCCAGGCCAGGCTGCCGTCCCGGAGCCGGTCGCGATGCCTGAGCCGGCCCGGCACGTGGCCGAGCTTGCCTCGCCTGCGCCGGCACAGCCTCCCGAACCGGCCCCTGCACCACGCCGCAAGCTGCGTTCACTGCCGGACAAGCTGGTGCTGGTGTACAAGGTCCTGGCGGGAGAGGGGGGCTTCAACCTGGGCGAGGCCACCTACACCTGGCTGGCCCGCGACGGGCGCTACAGCCTGGTGAGCGTGGCCGAGGCCACGGGCCTGGCCTCGCTGTTCATGAGCGGGCGCATCGTGCAGACCAGCGAAGGGCACATCGGTCCCGATGGCCTGCTGCCGGAGCAGTTCTGGCTCACCAAGAACCAGCGGCGCCAGGACACGGCGCGTTTCGATTGGGAGCGCAGGCAACTCACCCTGGCCCAGGGCGGCGAAATGCTGCGGGACGGGACCCAGGACCTGCTGAGTTTCCCCTTCCACCTGGCACTGACCGTGGCCGAGGAAGACGAGGGCTGGATCCTGCCCGTCACCAACGGGCGCAAGCTCAGGGGCTACCGCTTCGCGGTGCTCGGGCGCGAACGCCTGGAGGTAGGGGACGAGGGCATGGAAACCCTGCATGTGCAGGGCAACCGCTTCGGCGAAGGCAGCCTGGATGTGTGGCTGGCCCCGTCCAGGCACTGGCTGCCGGTGCGCATCCGTACCCAGGACCAGAAGGGCAAGGTGGTGGAACTGACCCTGGCCCGGGTGAGCGGTTAGC
>CAZVBY010000093.1:0-7426 GCA_964625895.1 uncultured Thiobacillus sp. | reverse complement strand
CCCCGCGATACAGGTGATCAGTAGACCACCTGAACCTGGTCAGGCTTGAGCCACTGCCCCAGAAGCTCGATCAACCGGTCGTTCAGTTGAACCTGCCAAGTTGCGCCAAGGCTCACATTACAGGCTGCCTTGCCATTGTGATAGATGATCGTAACCGGACATCCCCCGTCCGCACTGACATAGGGCGACAATATCTCCTTGAGCTTTGCGCCATTCGAGTGGCCGTTGCAGGACAGTCTCAATTCCTTGGCAAACCGGCCACGCGCATGAGTCAAGTCATAAACCCTTTCAGCAGTGACCCGCAACCCGCCAGAATAGGCGTCCTCGCTGACTTTGCCTTCCACCACCAGCAGTTCATCTTCCTTGATCCAGTCGCGATACGCGTCATAAGTCTCTGAAAACACAACCACTTCCAGCGGAGTTGTGCCATCGTCCAGCAGCACGATGGCCATCTTGCCGCGCCGGGACATTTGCGTCCGCACGGAAACAATGATGCCAGCAAGCCATTGCAGCTCACGCGAAGCCTGAAGCTGGCTGAGACGGTTTTTGACAAAGCTAGATAACTCGCCCGCACTGGCGGTAAACGGATGGCCGCTCAGATAAAAGCCCAAGGCGGATTTTTCCTGGAGCAGTTTTTCCCGCTCTTGCCAAACCGGAACCTCCACGCAGGGTTCGCCTGTGTCGAATTGACTGACATCGCCAAACAGGCTGTCTTGCGCGCTGCCGCGCGAAGCCTGTTCCGCCGTTTCCATGGCTGACGGAATACTTGCCATCAGGCTGGCACGATGAGGATTCAGACTGTCCAGCGCGCCGGCCTTGATCAGGGTTTCCAGCACCCGCCGATTGAGGAAGCGCTTGTCCACGCGCCGGCATAAATCGAACAATCCCTTGAACGGTCCATTCTGCTCCCGCTCGGCCACAATGGCGCCTATCGCCGCTTCGCCCGAGCCTTTGATCGCACCCAGGCCATAGCGGATTTCCCGTTCGCTTACGGGATCAAAACGATAACCTGACAGATTCAAATCAGGCGGCAACATGTTGATATTATTTGCCTTTGAGTCCTCATAAAAAATACGCACCTTGTCCGTATCAGCCATTTCCGAAGACAGCGTCGCCGCCATGAATTCCGCCGGGTAATAAGCCTTGAGCCAGGCTGTCTGATAGGCAATCAGCGCATAGGCCGCGGAGTGCGACTTGTTGAAGCCGTAGTCGGCAAACTTCTCCATCAGGTCGAACAACCGGCCGGCCAGCTTGTCGTCCACCCCGCGATTTTTTGCACCGGTCAGGAAAATTTCGCGCTGCTTGGCCATTTCCTCGGCCTTTTTCTTGCCCATGGCACGGCGCAGCAGGTCTGCACCCCCCAGGGTATAGCCCGCCAGGATTTGCGCCACCAGCATCACCTGTTCCTGGTAAACAAGAATGCCGTAGGTGGACTTCAGCATGTTTTCAAGGTCCGGGTGGAAATACCACTCGGCCTTGCCCCTGCCGGTCTTGCGCTGCTCGTTCTTGCGTGCAATGAAGTCATCCACCATGCCGGAACCCATCGGCCCGGGCCGGTTCAATGCCATCAAGGCAATGATATCCTCGAAACAATCTGCTTTAAGTTTGCGCTCCAGGTCCTTGGCCGAACGGGATTCCGACTGGAACACTGCTGTCGTGTTACCCTCGCCAAACAGCTTGTAAACGGCCGGATCATTCAACGGCAACTCTTCAAGGCGGAAGTTTGCCTGGCCCGGCCGGCGACGCACAAAGCGCACCGCCTCATCCAGAATGGTCAGGGTGCGCAGCCCCAGAAAGTCGAATTTCACCAGCCCGATGGCTTCGACATCGTCCTTGTCGAACTGGGACACATAGCTGTCCGAACCTTCCTGACGATACAGCGGGCAAAAATCAGTCAGCTTCCCCGGCGCGATCAACACGCCGCCAGCATGCATGCCGACGTTGCGGATCATGTCCTCCAGCTTCTCGGCCAGGCCAAAGAGTTCCTGCACCTCTTCCTCCTGGTCGAAACGCTCTTTCAGCTGAGGCTCCATTTCCAGCGCCTTTTTCAGTGAGACCGGCTTGACGCCTTCCACCGGCACCATTTTGGAGAGCTTGTCGCAGTACGTGTAAGGCATGTCCAGCACGCGCCCCACATCGCGTATCACTGATTTCGAGCCTAATGTACCGAAGGTGGCAATCTGCGAAACCGCGTCATGACCGTACCGGTCTTTCACATAGTGGATGACACGTTCACGGTTGTCCTGGCAAAAATCCACGTCAAAGTCGGGCATGGACACGCGTTCCGGGTTGAGAAACCGCTCGAACAGCAGGTCGTAACGCAATGGATCCAGGTCGGTAATACCCAGGCTGTAGGCCACCAGCGAGCCCGCTCCCGAACCCCGGCCCGGCCCGACTGGCACACCGTTGTTCTTGCCCCAGTTGATGAAGTCCGCCACGATCAGGAAGTAGCCCGGGAAGCCCATCTGGATGATGGTGCCGAGTTCAAAATCCAGTCGCGCCTGGTATTCCGGATATTTGGCCGCGCGTTCCGTTTCATCGGGATAGAGGTGCGCCATGCGCGCAGCGAGCCCGGCCTCGGACTGGTTGCGGATGTAATCGTCCAGGCTTTCGTTGTTGGGCGTGGGGAATTGCGGCAACTTGCTCTTGCCCAGCTCCAGGCCGAGATTGCAGCGTTTGGCGATGGTCACGCTGTTTTCCAGTGCCTCTGGCAGGTCGGCAAACAGCGCCGACATTTCCTCCGGCGACTTGAAATACTGCTCCGCAGTGAAGTGTTTCGGCCGCCGCTGATCCGCCAGCAGATAGCCCTCGGCGATGCAGACCCGGGCTTCGTGCGCCTTGAAGTCTTCCGGCTTGAGAAACTGGATGGGATGGGTGGCAACGGATGGAATGCCAAGTTCGGCGCCAACTTCCAGCAAGCCATCTATCAGCATTTCGGTTTGAGGATGGCCAAAACGCTGCAATTCCAGGGTATAGCCATCGGGAAACGCCCGCGTCCACTCCGCAGCATGGGTTTTGGCCTGTTTGAGATTGCCCGCCAGAATGGCTTGAGAAACATTGCCATTAAAGCCGCCGGAAAGCGCCAGCAAGCCTTCGGTGCGCATTTCAGGAAACCAGGCGGGGTTGATCTCTGGCCGCCCGCGATTCATGCCTTCGCGATAGGCGCGCGTGAGAATTTCGCAAAGGCAGCGATAGCCTTCACGATGCCGCACCAGCATCAACAGGCGTGAAGGCCGGTTTGGATCCGCCGGGTTGGTCACCCAGACATCCACGCCAAAAACGGGCTTGATGCCACCGCCCCGGGCAGATTTGTAGTATTTGACCCAACCAAACACGTTGCCAAGGTCCGTCAGCCCCAGCGCAGGCATGTCGTACTCTTTCGCCAGGCTGACTGCTTCGTCCACCCGCACGGTGCCGTCAGTGATGGAGTGTTCCGAATGCAGGCGGAGGTGAATGAAACTTGGCTCAGGCATTGCCGAATTTTACCTGCTTCGCTAAATTCAGACTCAAAAAAAGCGGCCACTTGGGCCGCTTGATTGGGTGGGAAAATTACCAGTTTGTTTCCCGCTCGGGCGTTGCCGAAATTTTGTGGATGGAAAGATCCGCGCCCTGGAATTCTTCTTCTTGATCCAGCCGGATGCCAACGCTGACCTTCAGCACGCCATAAACCAGAAACCCGCCAGCCAGTGCGATCACAACTCCCGCCAGCGTGCCAACCAGTTGCGCCAAGAACGTCACGCCGCCTATTCCACCCAGCGCCTCCAGGCCGAAAATCCCGGCGGCAATGCCACCCCAGGCGCCACAGAGTCCGTGCAATGGCCAGACCCCCAGCACGTCATCGATTTTCCATTTGTTCTGGGTAATCGTGAACATGAATACAAACAAGGCTCCGGCTACCGCACCGGTCGCCAGCGCACCCAACGGATGCATCAGGTCCGAACCCGCGCACACCGCCACCAGACCGGCAAGCGGGCCGTTGTGGATAAAGCCCGGGTCGTTGCGACCGGCAAACAGCGCCGCAATCGTGCCACCCACCATGGCCATCAACGAATTAACCGCCACCAAGCCGCTTACTGCTTCCAGCGTCTGTGCCGACATCACGTTAAAGCCAAACCAGCCAACGGTCAGAATCCAGGCGCCCAGTGCCAGGAACGGGATGCTTGAAGGCGGATGGGCTGCCACACCGCCATCCTTGCGATAGCGGCCCTGACGCGCGCCCAGCAGAATCACCGCCGCCAGACCGATCCATCCGCCCACTGCATGCACCACGACAGAGCCAGCGAAATCATGCAGCTTGGCGCCGAAACTCGATTCGAGCCAGGACTGGAAACCATAGTTGCCATTCCAGACCATGCCTTCAAAAAACGGGTAAATAAAACCTACCAGCAGAAACGTTGCCGCAAGCTGAGGATTGAACCTGGCGCGTTCGGCAATGCCGCCCGAAACAATGGCCGGGATGGCTGCGGCAAACGTCAACAGAAAAAAGAACTTGACCAGGTCATAGCCGTTTTTATTCGTCAGTTCGCCAGCGCTCGAGAAGAAATCCACACCATAGGCGATGGCATAACCGATGAAAAAATAGGCGATGGTCGAGACGCTGAAATCAGTGAGAATTTTGACCAGTGCATTGACCTGGTTTTTCTTGCGCACGGTCCCCAGCTCCAGAAATGCGAACCCGGCGTGCATGGCCAGCACCATAATGGCGCCAAGCAAGATAAAAAGCACATCACCGCCTGCTTTCAGTGTTTCCATTTAGTGCATCCAGATGATCAAACACGTGCAAAGTAAGCAACAAACATTCCAATCAACAAGCAGCTGATTTAAAAGAAGTTATTTAGAGAGTCTTTGTAAGAAGCGCACAGATGGAGGGCGCACAACCAAAGGGATGCACTATTTTTGTGCGTTTCCGCTGTTGGCGCCGGCCCTTGTGTCAGATTCCAGACGGTCGAGCTCGGCATCCATTTCTTCGTCGGTCATGGGCTGGTAATCAGGAGGATAGACTGACTGCGGATTTTCGGCTGGCTTGACCTTACGCAAAAACGCTGCGAGCACGATGCCCAACTCATACAGGAGCCACAGCGGAACGGCCAGCATGATTTGAGAGATCACATCGGGCGGCGTGAAAATGGCACCGATGACAAATGCACCAACAATGACGTAAGAGCGGGCTTCACGCAGTTTTTGCACCGAAACCAGGTTGCTGATGACGAGCAAAATCACCACCACTGGCACCTCGAACGTAACGCCGAAGGCGATGAACAACGTCATCACAAAATCCAGGTAAGCGCCGATATCCGGGGCGAAAGTGACGCCTTCCGGTGTGGCGCCCGCCAGAAAACCGAAAACCACGGGAAACACCAGGAAATAGGCAAACGACATGCCAACAAAAAACAGCATTACGCTGGCAAACAGGAGCGGCACCCCGAGCTTGCGCTCGTGCTGATACAACCCTGGTGCGACGAACGCCCACATTTGATACAGCACAAAAGGCAAGGCGATAAGAAAGGCTGTCATCATCGCCACCTTGACCGGGATGAAAAAGGTGGACACCACACCTGTGGCAATCATTTGACTACCCTGCGGTAGTTTCTGGATCAGCGGCTGCGCCAGCAGGGTATACAGATCATTGGCCCACGGGAACAGGGCAATGAAAACGATCACGACTGCCACGACTGATTTCAGCAACCTGTCGCGCAATTCGATGAGATGGGAAATGAAGCCTTCCTGCTTGTCCGGTGGGTCGCTCATGCCTGCTTGGCCGATTCGTTTGCGGCGTTGCCCTGCGGCCCGGTTTCTGCCGAGGTGACGGCCGATTCGGGCGGCGGCAAATCGAGCTCGCCCTGAACGGATTCCCCAGGATTTGCAGTGCCGGGCGCTGTCGAACTGGCCTCACGCAGCCGGTCTATTTCCGACGAACGAAGCGGGTCATGACGTTCCAGATCGGCCAATGCCTGCGAAACCCGGTCAATTGGCTTGGTCACTTCATCCTTCATGGTGTATTCGGCCTCGGACACGCGGTTCTCGAAGCCATGGACTGCCTGGTTCACGGATTCCTTGAACCCCTGCCCTGCCTTGCGTAGTTCCTCGAACTGGATTTCCTGACTGATATCAGATTTGACCGTGGAAACATATCGCTGAAAACGGCCAAACAAATGCCCTGCGGTACGCGCGACCTTGGGCAGACGCTCAGGGCCGATCACCAGCAACGCGACAATGCCAATGACCATTAGCTCTGTAAAACCGATGTCAAACATGGAGGATGGGTATCAGGGTTTAGGGGAGGGTCAGGGGATGCGCTTCGCGCCTGATTTGATCGAGCGGCCTCTGCCAGACATCCCTAGCCCCAGTCCTTCAACTGTTCTGCTTGTCCTTCACTTCCGCATCGATCGTACGGCCGGATTCCTGACTACTATCAGTCACCTTGGCGTTTTCATCCTTGACGGAGTCCTTGAAGTTCTTCACCGCCCCGCCCAGGTCAGAACCCATGTTGCGCAACTTCTTGGTGCCGAATATCAGCAAAACGATCAATAAAACGATCAGCCAGTGCCAAATGCTAAAACTACCCATGATTGTCTCCTCTTTATCAAGCGCGGATTGGGTCACCGCCGCCAAAAACATGTATGTGAATATGAAACACTTCCTGGCCGCCACCACGGCCAGTGTTGATCAGGGTCTTGAATCCCGATTCCAGCCCCTGAGCTTTTGCAAGCCTGGGCGCCAGCAGCAGCATTTTACCCAACAGCGACTGATGTTCTGGCAAGGCATCCGCCAGAGAAGCAATATGCGCCTTGGGAATGATCATGAAATGCACCCGGGCAAACGGATGGATGTCATGGAATGCAAACACCTCCTCGTCCTCGTAAACCTTCCGGCTGGGAATCTGCCCCGCAATGATCTTGCAAAAAATGCAGTCGCTCATGTTAAAAACTTCCTTGCTCGCTGTTGCCTCGGATTTAACCCCCTCTCCCAGCGGGAGAGGGTGCCCGAAGGGCGGGTGAGGGAGAGAAGGTTAATCTAGTACAAGCGTTTAGGATCACCAACATTTCTCCCTCACCCCTACCCCTCTCCCGCTGGGAGAGGGGTTTGTTCGTTCACTTATGGCGTGAAGCCTTCTCCTCGATCCCCGACACGCCTTCACGCCGGGCCAGTTCGTTCAGCACATCCTGGGCGCTCAAACCACGGCTAGCCAGCAAGATGAGGGTATGAAACCACAAATCCGCCACCTCATGGATGATCTTTTCGTTCTGCCCATCCTTGGCCGCCATGACGGTTTCCGTGGCCTCCTCGCCGATCTTTTTCAGGATCGCATCCGTGCCCCTGGCATACAGTTTGGCCACATAGGAGGAACCCGGCGCAGCGGTTTTGCGCGCCTCCAGGGTCTCGGTCAAGCGTTTGAGGATGTCTTCGCTCATTTGTAGATGTCTTT
>CAZVBY010000092.1:0-7433 GCA_964625895.1 uncultured Thiobacillus sp. | reverse complement strand
ATTGGAAGAACTGCAAGGCAGCGGCCTCGCCGAACCGCTGATTCCTGCTCTTGGGAGCATGCTCGAATCGCAAGATCGCTTGCTGAAAGCCGATGCCTGCCATTTTCTGACCCTGATTGGCGGGGAAGGGATACGGCCATTCATGCAAGGCTGCCAGAACGACGCTGATCCGGAAATCCGCGAAATGGCGGATGAATGGTTGGTGGACAACGCTCCGCCATGACATGGCCGAAGTAAACTAAAAATCGTTATCCAGAACTTTCTTAATCCTGGCTTAATCATGATTTGTATCATTGTGATCATTGTGTTTCCACCTCGCTACCCTTGAAAAAATCCCGCTTCGTCTCCTGGCTGCCGCTGATCCTGGTTCTGCTGCAATTGCTGAACCCATTCCTGCATGCACACGCAGAAGGGCTGGCGGGTGTGACAGGTCTGCATATTCATGCCCAGAATGACGAATGGACGCCAGAGCATTTCAATCATCATCTTGATCAGAACACCGCGCTTTCAACCGATGAAAGCAGTCATCGCGTGTTTGTCATGCCCGTTGCCAGCTTTGACAGCGAGGCCTTGCAGCAGCCGGACACTGACGCCAGTCAGCCGGCCGGGATGGTGGCAAGTTTCCCCATCACGCTACCGAGTCCCGCCGCCCTTCAGCGCATCGTTATTACACCTCAAACCGATCCGCTGCCTGGGGCGGATTCGGATCATCTTCCTCCGCCCGCCCTCGCGCCGCCGCTTGCCTGAATCCCGTTAAACCGGCCGTGGATGTTCCCGGCCGTTTGTTTGCCCCATTGTCCTGGGGCTATCGGAGATTCGGTACATGAAAACAATTTCTTTCGTATTGATGTTGGCGCTGCCTGTCATTCCGGCACAGGCGGCGGAACTGATTCAGATTTCCGGCGCGCAGCAGAAAAATCTGGGCATACAGACCCAGACCCTGGCGCGTTCTGGAGAGGTTCAACTCGGCTGGCCGGCCAAGGTGACCATCCCCCCCGGCAATCTGCGCATGGTGGTGGCGCCTGTATCGGGGATGGTGACGCGCATGAGCAAGGGCACCGCCGAACCGGTGCGCTCAGGAGAATTTCTGGCGGTGTTGAGCAGTACAGAGCTTTTGGCCGAGCAGCGCGGCTTAATCACAGCGCAGACGCGCCAGAAACTCGCACGCGACAATGCAGCGCGTGACGAAAAACTATTTGCCGAAGGCATCATTGCCGAATCGCGCCTGCGTGCCAGCCGCGCTGAACTGGTGCAGGCTCAGGCCGAATACGGCGTGCAACGTGCCGCACTCAAAGCCTATGGCTTGGGCGAACAAACCATCGATTCGGCCAGCGACGGCAAGCTCTCAACCAGCCTTGGCGTGTCATCGCAGATTTCCGGCGTGGTGCTGGAGCAACTGGCGGAAGTGGGCAGCCGCGTGGAAACCGGGATGCCGCTTTACAAGCTGGCGAACCTTTCCCGATTGGTGTTGGAAATCCAGCTGCCCGCCAAAGATGCCAACACACTTAAACTAGGACAGGCGGTCTCGGTGGCGGGTTCACAAGCCACGGGCAAAGTGACCGCGATCGGCGCCCAGGTTGGCGGCGCGCAGACCGTGACCGTGCGTGCCGATCTCCGCGATCCGCAAAACCGTCTGCTACCCGGACAGAGCGTGGAAGCGCGTCTGGCAGTGGGGATGAATGGCGGCGGCTGGCGTGTTCCCGCGCAGGCTATCGCCTGGCAGGGTGGCAAGCCATATGTGTTTGCAGCCACCGCGCAAGGCTATCGCGCGGTGCCCGTGCAGGTTCTGTCGCAAACCAGCCAGGATGCTTTGATCGGCGGATTGAAAGACGGCGAACGCATCGCGGTTTCCGGCCTGGCGGCGTTAAAGTCCCTGTGGCAGGCCGGAGGTGAATGATGCTTGCCCGTATCGTTGAGTTTTCCCTCGTTCAGCGATTGCTGGTACTGGCGCTTGCCGGACTGCTGGCCGCTCTTGGCATTCGCGCGTATCTGGGACTGCCGATCGACGCTTTCCCGGACGTGTCGACCACTCAGGTCAAACTGATTCTCAAGGTGCCAGGCATGACGCCGGAGGAAGTCGAGGCGCGCATCACCGTGCCGATCGAAATGGAAATGCTTGGCATTCCAAAACAGCGCATCCTGCGTTCGATATCAAAATACGCGCTGACAGACATCACCATTGATTTCGACGAAGGCACGGATATCTACTGGGCGCGTCAACAGGTGGCCGAACGCCTGAACGGCATGATGGGCGACCTGCCTTCGGGTGTCACCGGTGGTCTCGCACCGATCACCACACCGCTGGGTGAGATGTTCATGTTCACGATTGAGAACAGCACTGCCGAAGGCGGCAATCTCAGCCTGGCCGAGCGACGCACGCTGCTCGACTGGTTGATCAGACCCCAACTTCGTACCCTGCCGGGCGTGGCTGACGTCAACGCCTTGGGCGGCCATGCCAAAACTTACGAGGTAGTGCCGGACAGCAATGCGCTGGCCGCGCGTGGTGTCAGCCTCGCGCAGCTAAAGGAAGCCATCGAAGCCAACAACCGTAATGACGGCGCGGGACGGTTGAACGAAGGCGAAGAAGTCTGGCTGGTGCGGGTTGAAGGCGCGGTCAAGACGCTGGAAGATCTGGCCAGCATCGTTGTGGCCGACAAGGGCGGCGTGCCTGTGCGCGTCAGTGATGTCGCCGAAGTCCGCACTGGCAGCCTGACGCGCTACGGCGCGGTGACCAGGGACGGACAGGGCGAGACCGTGCAAGGCTTGGTGCTTGGATTGCGCGGCGCAAACGCCGGGCAACTGGTGGAGGGCGTGACCGCCAAACTGACGGAAATCGAAAAGACGCTGCCCAAAGGTGTAAAGCTGGTGCCCTTCTACAACCGGGGCAATTTGGTGTCGCAGGCAGTGTCAACCGTCTCCAAGGCGCTGTATGAGGCCGTTGCGCTGGTATTGGTGTTGCTGCTGCTGTTTCTGGGCAATCTTCGCGCCGCGCTGGTGGTGGCGGTCATTCTGCCGCTCTCGGCGCTGTTTACCTTTGTGCTCATGCGCCAATTTGGCCTCTCCGCCAACCTCATGAGCCTAGGTGGCCTGGCGATTGCCATCGGCATTCTGGTCGATGCCGCCGTGGTGGTGGTGGAAAACGTCGAGAGCCAGCTCGCGCATCCGGCTGACAATGAAGGGCGTCCGCGCTTGCACCTGATCTACCGCGCGGTCAAGGAAGTGTCGGTGCCGGTCGTCTCCGGCATTCTGATCATCACGCTGGTGTTCATGCCGCTGCTGACCCTGGAAGGTCTGGAAGGCAAGCTGTTCAAGCCTGTCGCGTTGACCATCGTGTTCGCGCTCACCGGCTCGATGATCCTGTCGCTCACGGTCATCCCGGCGCTGAGTTCGATGTTGCTGAAACAGGGCGCGCATACCGAACCCTGGCTGCCGCGCAAGGCGCTGGCGATCTACTCGCCACTGTTGTCGGCGGCGCTCGGCAAACCCAGACCCGTGCTGATCGGCGCGGTGGCTCTGCTGGCTTCGGCGGCGGTGATTTACCCCTTTATTGGCAAGACGTTTTTGCCGGCGATGGATGAGGGAGATATGATCCTGCAATTGGAAAAGCTGCCCTCGGTCAGCCTGGAGCAGACCGTTAAAACTGATCTGGCCGTGCAACAGGCGATATTGAAGCGCGTGCCCGAGGTCAAGGGCATCATCGCCCGCGCAGGCTCGGATGAACTGGGTCTGGACCCGATGGGACTGAACCAGACCGATACCTTCCTCGTGCTCAAGCCGCGCGACGCCTGGCGCAAGCCCGGCAAGGAATGGTTGATGGAGGAAATCCGCAAGGTCATGGAAGATTTTCCTGGCGTGGATTACGGCTTTACCCAGCCCATCGATATGCGCGTTTCGGAAATGCTGACTGGCTCGCGCGGCGATCTTGCGGTCAAGGTGTTCGGCGCGGACATCAAAATCCTCAACGATCTGGCCGGGCGGATTGAAACCGCGCTGAACAAGGTCGAGGGTGCGCAGGATGTGTTCAGCCTCAAAAACGACGGCGTGCAGTATCTGAGTGTTCGTGTTAATCGCCTTGCCGCTGGACGTCTCGGCCTGGATACGGATCAGCTATCGGGCATGTTGAAGTCATTGATTGAAGGCGAGCGCGCTGATGTGGTCAGCGAAAGCGGCCGCCGCGTGCCCCTGGTGGTACGCGGCGGCGAGGCGCTGCGCGCCTCGCCCTCACTGTTTTCGCAACTGCAACTGACGCTGCCGGACGGACGCGCCGTGCCGATCTCCGCGGTGGCCGGCATCGAGCGCACGGAAGGCCCGGTGGCGATCAACCGCGAAAATGCCGAACGCTTCGTCGTGGTGCAATCCAATGTGGCCGGACGCGATCTGGTCAGCTTCGTGGAAGACGCCAAGGCGCGCATCGCGGCGGAGGTCAAACTGCCACAGGGCTACCGCATCACCTTTGGCGGCCAGTTCGAAAACCAGCAGCGCGCGGCGGCGCGCCTGGCGGTGGTGGTGCCGGTGGCGCTGCTGCTGATCTTCGGTATTCTGTTCGCCACCTTCAAAAGCATGCGCCAGTCGGCGCTGGTTCTGTCCAATGTGCCGTTCGCCATGGTGGGAGGCATTTTTGGCCTGGCGGTGACGGGGGAATATCTTTCCGTCCCCGCTTCGGTTGGCTTCATCGCCCTGCTGGGCATCGCGGTATTGAATGGCGTGGTGCTGGTCAGTTTCTTCAATCAGCTTCTGGCACAGGGTATGCCACTGGACGAAGTGGTGCTCGATGGCGCCAGGCGCAGGCTGCGGCCAGTGCTGATGACGGCCGGCATCGCCGCGTTTGGCCTGATACCGCTGTTGCTGGCGACCGGGCCGGGTTCCGAAATCCAGCGTCCGCTTGCCATTGTGGTCATCGGCGGATTGATCACGTCCACGCTGCTGACCCTCATTCTCCTGCCGGTATTGTTCCGCCGTTTTGGCGTTTCGAAGGTTGAAGGGAGCGCATCATGAATCTCGTGCTGTTGACCATTGTTGCTCCGGCCCGTCTCAAGGACGAGCTTCTTGAATTGTTGCTCAACCACCCGCAGTGGGTGACGGGATTCACTGTCAGCCCGGCGGAAGGCCACGGCGCGGATCTCGCCTTTCGCACGCTGACAGATCAAGTGCGTGGCCGCGAAGACCGCATCCGTATCGAGAGCGTGGTCGAATCGGAAAACGTGCCTGCCTTGCAGGGATTGATTAAACGGGCATTACCCAATTGCAACGTGGTGTGTTGGGTTGTGCCGGTATTGGAGTTTGGAAAATGTTGAAATTGAATCGCACACTGCTTTCAGCAGCGATTGGCATTGTGTTCCATGCCGCTTTGTCAGCGCAGGCGGCTGACTTTCCCGGCTTGCCCGCCACGGAGCAAGTCTTGTCTGCGCTGGAAAATCAGCCCAGGGTGCGCGAGGCGCATGCCATGCTGGACGTCGCCAGGGCGAGATCGCTCGGTATCAAGGCGGGTTCTCATGAATGGAAGCTGAGCGCCGGGCTGAATAATCGCCGGGTCAACGCCACGCCCAACGAACGCTATACAGAATGGGAAGGCGCGCTGGAAAAATCCTTCCGGTTGCCAGGCAAGGCAACGCTGGATGGAGAACTGGGCGAAGCCGTCATCCAGCAGGCGGAACTCGCGGTGGGCGACGCCCTGCACGAATCGGCCAGGGAATTGCTGAAAACCTGGTTTGACTATGGGCGCGCGCATGAGATTGCAAAACTGTGGCAGGCGCAAGCCGGGTTGTTCAAACAGCAGGCCGATATTGTCGAGAAGCGCATACGCGCGGGCGATGCGCCCAAGCTCGAACGCGAAGCGGCGCGCGCGGCGTTGAGTCAGAGCCAGAGCCAGGCGGCGCGCGCGAAATTGCAGCAGGAAGCAGCGCTATCCTTACTCAAGTCGCGCTACCCCGGGCTTGAACTAGCACGGCTGGCCTGGGCTGACCCCGCCAAACCAGAAGGCGCGCTTGATAACTGGCGCGAGGCGGTGCTATCGGAAAACCATGAACTGGAATATGCCAGGGCGAGCACCCGGCTTGCAAAACTGAACGGGGAACGGCTGTCCGCCAACCTGCGTCCCGATCCGACTGTGGGCGTGCGTTTTGCCTCGGAAGGCGGCGGCTCTGAAAAGCTGGTCGGCGCTTTTGTGAGCGTGCCTTTCCCCGGCGCGGCCAGGCGTGCGGAACACAATGTTGCGCTGGGCGAGTCGCGGGCTGCCTTGACGCGGGAGGAGGGGATCATGACCAGACTGCTGCAGGAAACGGAAAGCCAATACCTTACCGCACTGCGCGCGCATGAAATCTGGCAAAACGCTAGCGAATCCGCCGACGCCTACCAAAAGCAAGCCGATGGCGCTATGCGTGCCTACCAGTTGGGCGAAGGAAGCCTGAGTGAATCCTTGACTGCCCGGCGTCTGGTGCTGGAAGCGCAGCTTAACGAAGTCAATGCGCGGGTAGATTCGCTGGAAGCGTCATATCGGCTAAAGCTGGATGCGCATCAGCTTTGGCCTTTTCATCAGGACTAATACGTAGTGAATAGAACACCAGGGAGAATCCGCAATCAAAGGACTGAATGGTCTTTTTTAATACAGCAGGAGTAAATCATGAAACATCTCGCATTAACCTTCGCAGTAAGCGCCATGACCATGGCACTCGCCGGACAAGGCTGGGCCGCCGATCAAGTCAAGGATCGGGTGCAGGCAGAAACGCAAACCCAATCCCAGCTTCTAGTTCAGGATCAGGAACGCGTCTACGGCAGTCAGTTGATGACCGAACAGGAAAGGAACGAATATCGCAACCAGATGCGCGCGCTAAAAACTGAGCACCAAATTCGTGTCCAAAAGAATCGCGGGCGGGGCAAAAACTGAGCAGGAGCGTGAAGCTTTCCGCAAGCAGCATCACGAAAAAATGAAAGCCCACGCAAAGGCTCAAGGTGTCGTGCTGCCTGATGAACCTCCTGCGCAAGGCAAGGGCATGGGGCCAGAACTGGGCCAAGGCCAGGGGATGAAATCCAAAGCCGGGGGCGGTGGCTATGGTGGTGGACGCAAGTAATTTTTACCCATCCTGGTATGGAAACGCCAGCAGCGATGCTGGCATTTTTTTATTTCACTTAACGGCTGCTTAATTTTCTCCGCGCATGCTTGGAACTGTCAGTAGAAACCAAGGAGATAGCATTGCGTTCACTTATTTATCTGATTTCCCTGACTGGTATGACCATGCCGGTTTTTGCGGAAACACCCGCCAGCTTTCTTGCGACTTACGCCAGCCAGGCCAGGCAGGAAAATTCAGCCTTCAACGCGCCTTCTGCCAGCCGTGGCCAGCAGTTCTTCAAGGAATTGCATGGCAAGGAATGGAGTTGCGCGTCGTGCCATACGCAAACACCCACCAGCTCGGGCAAACACCAGGTGACGGGGAAAC